>CALWBR010000001.1 GCA_944376145.1 uncultured Clostridia bacterium
GTATAACTTTTTCAAAAAGATTATATCATACCGGCAACAAATTGTAAAGTTAATTGCACGCACTTACACACGGGAGGCGGCGCGGGCAAAATTGCCCGCGCCGCCTCCCGTGTGCCCTCTTACGCGCCCTTGATGCGCGCAACGTCCGCATTGACCTCCTCCCTCCCGCTGAGTTCGCGGATGGGGTGCGCCTTTTCCTCAAAGCGATAGTCTTTGCCGAATTTTTTGATCGTTTTTTCGATGACGGTATGGCTGGCGAGCCCGCGCACGTTCCCCTGCACGGTGCGGTTATAGCCGAAGAACCGATAGCCGTCGGGCAAGTCGTTGATGTCGGCAAAACTCTCGGCATGCCCCGTCAGGCGCACGCTTTTCAAAACTTGCCGGATATATTCCTTTTGCGGCGCAAAGTGGATCGGATCCGGGAACGCCCCGCCTTCGGGGAAGATCTGCTGCCATACTTTGCCCGCATACCGCTCCATCATTTCCGTCGCAAATTTCAGATGCGAAAGCTCCTCTTCCAGATGCATCTGCCAGATATCGCGGATCCGCGCATCCTTTTCGTCCTGCATGCACGACCAATACAGATAGCATTCGGTGTATTCGTGCATGACCATGCACGTAAACATGTCGACCGTGGGATCGGCAAGGCAGCCGTAACCGGTAACGTGCTGCTCCTCGATCATGGCGATCTCCGAATACAGCTTTCTGCCCAGCTCCGTATCATGCAGGTTCGCCACGTTCAGATAATAGTTCATCGTCTGCTGTTCCGCGGCGGTAATGATGCCGATATCCAGCCGCGTGACGGGATCGTTCAAGTAGTTGTTGATATAAAAGCGCACGTCGTCCCCGGGGTGACGCGCCTCCGAAACGGTCGGCCGCCCCGGCATGATCTCGGTGTAGCCGCCGACCAGCTTTTCGGCATGGATCCCGCGCTCAAAGTCCAACAGATCCGCATAGCGGTACAAATGGTCAAAATCCTCCAAAAGCGCGAAGTTTAGCTGGTTTTTCACGTACTCGTTCTTTTCGCGCTGCGCTAAGATCGCCGTAAGATCGACGGCGAGCTGTTCGTACCCGATGGTATGCTCGAGGATGCTTTCGTTGCGCGGCTTGAGCCCCGCTATGCGCTTTTGCTGCTGCTGTTCGCCCCTGCGGATGAGCGCCATCCCGCGGCGCACTTCGTTGTTGGCGCAATGGCGCGTCCAACGCGACGTGTTCCAGATCGCTTCGAACTCCGTACCGTTCATCAGGATGATGCGTACCCGCGTATACGGGTCCACTGTCTCTTTGTCGTACGGTTTTACGTTGATGCTCTTCCAATTTTTGTACGTCTTTGTGATGTCGTATGCCTTCTCTTCAAAAGGGTTCATAGCGTTCCTCCCGAGATTTTGAAATTATTATTTCCCGCGCGGCGTTTTTCTATGCAAAGCATTGCAAAAAAAATGCATTTTTGCTAAAATAGAACGGAACGAAAAAAAGGAGGATCCCGTGCTCGCTGCCCTCATCGCCATGCAAAAAGAAGCGGACGCTCTGCTCGCACAAGCGGAAGGGATCCGCCGCCGCACGATGTACGGCAGAGACGTTTTTACCGGAAAGGCGTTCGGAAAAGACTTTCTGCTCGTGCTGACAGGCGTCGGAAAAGCCAACGCCGCCGCGGGCACGATGCTTGCGCTCACCCTCGGCGCAGACGCGCTTTTGAACTTCGGGCTGGCGGGAGGCGTTTCCGAACAAGCCGCCGTCGGCAGCGTATGGCGCGCCGTTCGCGCCGTGCAATACGATCTGGATCTGCACGATATCAACGGCACGCCCGTCGGAACGCCCGACGAATGCGCTACGCCCTACTTCCCGCTGGAAGACGGCAGCAGCGCCTTTTCCAAAGCCACGCTCGCCACCGGGGACAGAATGACCGACGCCGAAAGCGACCTTTCGCTTTTGCACGCGCTCGGCGCGGATCTGCGGGACATGGAGGGCGCGGCGATCGCGCACGCAGCCGCCAAAACGGGAACGCCCGTTTGGATCTACAAAGCCGTTTCAAACCACATAGGAAAGCACAGCGTCTGCGAATACAGAGCGGCGCAGCACCGCGCTTTGAACGCGCTCGCCGAGGCGATGCGCACGATCTTTTGCGAGGTCAACGATGGAACAAGAATTTAAGATCGCATCTTTCCAAAAAGACCACGACCGGCTGCAGCCCGGGTTTTACTTTTCCACCCTGCAAAAGGGCGCCGCCACCTTCGATTTGCGGTTTAAAAAGCCGAACGCGGGCGACTTTTTGGCACAGCCCGCCCTGCACAGCATCGAGCACATGCTCGCCACCGCCCTGCGGGCGGGACAATACGGAAAGCACATCCTCTACTTCGGCCCGATGGGCTGCCGCACGGGATTTTACTTGTTGACGGAAAGCCTGCACGTCGCCGATGCCTATGCCGCCGTAAAGGACGGGATCGAAGAAGCGCTCTCCTACGACAGCGTGCCCGGCGCAAAAAAGAGCGAATGCGGAAACTGGCTCGAACACGACCTCGGCGGCGCAAAGGCGGAACTCGCCGCCTACCTTGCGCTGTTGGAGGCGCTGCCGCAAGCCGCGCTCGCCCATGAAGAGGCACGGCTCGCCGCGGAGGAGAACCAATGATCGAGCTCGGCGGAGGATGGGACGAGGCTTTGGCGCCCCTGTTTGCGGACGAACACTACAAAGCGATCCGCGAATTTTTAAAAAAGGAGTATGCGTACCACACCGTATACCCCGATATGTACGATATCTACAACTGCTTCCGCTACACGCCTCTGCGCGACGTGAAGGCAGTACTGCTCGGGCAGGACCCGTACCACAACGTCGGGCAGGCGCACGGGCTTTGCTTTTCCGTGAAAGCCGGGATCCCGCAGCCGCCCAGCCTGGTGAACATTTTGAAGGAGCTGCACGACGACCTCGGCTGCGGCATCCCCGGATCGGGAGACCTGACCAAATGGGCGAAACAGGGCGTACTGCTGCTGAACACGGCGGTGACCGTCCGCGCGCACATGGCGAACTCACACAAAAACTGCGGCTGGACGTGGTTCACCGACAGCGTGATCTCCCTGCTGAGCCAACAGAAAGAGCACCTCGTTTTCCTGCTGTGGGGCGGAAACGCGCGCTCTAAAAAGCCGCTCATCGACCAACACAAACACCTCGTGCTCGAATGCGCGCACCCCTCGCCGCTTTCGGCGTACAACGGGTTTTTCGGGTGCAGGCATTTTTCCAAAACCAATGCCTACTTGGAGGCGCACGGGATCGCGCCCATCGACTGGGATCTGACAAAATGAGCGCCGCCCGCGAACGCGCGGCGGCAAAAGGAAGGGAACCATGAAATACATCGTAGTACTCGGCGACGGCATGGCGGACTACAAACTGCCCGCCCTCGGAGCCCGCACGCCGCTGCAATGCGCAAAAAAACCGGCGATCGACGCGCTCGCGCCCTCTGCGGAGGCCGGGCTGTGCCGTACCGTGCCGCAGGGATTCAAGCCCGGCAGCGACGTTGCCAACCTCTCGGTCATGGGGTATGATCCGCACGACTGCTACACGGGGCGTTCGCCGCTGGAAGCCGTTTCCATCGGCATAGACTTGAAAGATACGGACGTGACGCTGCGCTGCAACCTTGTCACTCTTTCGGACGAACCCGCGTACGAAGACCGCCGCATGCTCGATTACAGCGCGGGAGAGATCTCCACTGCCGAAGCGCGGGAGCTGATCGCCGCACTCAAAAAGGAATTCGACGGAAAGGACTTCACTTTGTATGCGGGCGTGAGTTACCGCCACTGCCTTGTGGCGGCGCACGGAAAGACGGGGCACGACCTGACGCCGCCGCACGATATTTCGGGCAAGCCCATCCGCGAATACCTGCCCAAAGGACCTGACGCAGAGGCGTACCTTGCCATGATGAAGCGCTCGGCAGAGATCTTGCAGGCGCACCCCGTCAACCGTGCGCGCATCGCCGCCGGCAAAAACCCCGCCACTTCCGTATGGTTTTGGGGCGAAGGCACAAAACCGCAGCTCGCCGATTTCGAAGAGAAATTCGGTGTAAAAGGCGGCGTGATCTCGGCGGTGGACCTCGTAAAAGGCATCGGCATCCTCGCGGGCATGCGCGTCATCGACGTTGCGGGCGCGACCGGAAATTACGATACGAACTTTGCGGGGAAGGCGGATGCGGCGCTTGCAGCGCTCGCTGACGGGCTCGACCTGATCTACATCCACATGGAAGCGCCCGACGAATGCGGGCACCAAGGGGATACGGCGCACAAGATCTATTCCATCGAACAGATCAGCGAAAAGGTCGTACGGCGCATTTGCACGCAGCTCGACGCCGCCAAAGAGCCCTACCGCCTGCTCCTCTGCCCCGATCATCCCACGCCCATCGCCGTACGCACGCACACCGCGGATCCCGTTCCCTACCTGCTGTACGACAGCACCCTGCGCGAGGGCTGCGGCGCGGCGCGTTATGACGAAGAGAGCGCCAAAGACACGGGGATCTTCCTCGACGCGGGCACGCAGCTCATGCAGCGGCTGCTCAAACGAGCGTAAAACAAAATTCGGGTGCCAAAACTTCTGCGAAACGCTTGCTTTTTTATCCGTTTCGTTGTATAATATTTGCGCATCCGAAATGATGCGGGAGTCGCCTAATGGTAGGGCGTCAGCTTCCCAAGCTGATGCCCGCGGGTTCGATTCACGTCTCCCGCTCCAAAAAAAGAACGCTGCCGAGGCAGCGCTCTTTTTTTGTGCGGAAAAACAAAACATGCCCGCCGCAACCATGTTGCGGCGGGCGCTTTGCTTTGCTTATGCTCTTTATGCACCGATGCTCGTCAGATCGCTGTAACGGTCCTCGTAATAGGTGGTGCTCTCCTCGCCCAGCGCCGTAAGCAGCTCGTTCTGCTTGCCGGTGGTATACTCGGAGACGACGGAAGACTTCATCGATTGATAGAAGTTATAAGAGAACGTCCCCTCGTTGTTGCGGTCGGCGTACACGAACCCGTCCTCATAGACCAACCCGCCGTCGTACGTGAAGGTCACGTAGATGATATGCCAGCCGTAATCGGTGGCGACGACACAGTAGGAACCCCTGCCGTAATTGGCGCCGTCTGCGATCAGTTTTTGGGCGGCATACTCGAACTCGGCGACGTAACCGCTCTCTTCCTGCAGCGTTTCGACGGAGTAGCCGAAGTAGGTGTTCAGCCCCGCGGTATCCGTCGTATAAGCGAACATGAGCTCGTTCACGGCGGAGAGCGCTTTATACGAGACGGTATCTTTGACCAGATAGTCGGCAGAAGAGACGTCGGAGACGCCCGCAACCTTGCCCGTGTAGTATACGGCGAAGGAATAATCGTCGTCGGCGAGCTGTGCCGAAACGGCATCGGACGTAACGGAATAGAAGTCGCTGTTTGCCGTACCGGAAGCGACCGAAGCGCCCGCGGCAAAGTCGATGTAAGACTCGAACTCGCCGATAAACGCATCGATATCCAGCTTGGCGGGCGTGAGCTTATAGTGCCCGTCCTCCTCGTCGTAGACCGCTTCGCCGTTGTACGGGTACAGCCCCGCATAGCGGGCGATCCCTTCGGAAGACTTGGTCATGCTGTCTTCAAAAAAGAGGTAATCGCTGTTCGCGTCCGTCTTATAATATTCCACGGAGGAGGCGCTTGCATCGAAGCTGCGGTCCTCTTCCCCGTTGAACCAGCTGCCGCGCTGATCGGTCGCTTCGATGTAGCGATACAGCCCCGCGCGCGCCGCGTAATACTCCGCGCTCTCGGTACCGTACTGCGCCTGCAGCTCGGAGAGGCGAAGCTCCTGGTTGGCGTTGAACGGCAACAGGATGTTATAGACAAAACCATAGGTCTTGTTTTCGGGAGAGTAGACGATGAAGGACGTATCGGAAACGCTGTCCATCGTGCTCGTGAAATCCGAAGCGGAGGAGACTTGCTGCGCCGCCACCTGCTCGTTGTACGCCTCTTCCAAAAGCCCCTTTTCGATCGCGTCGGACATGGACAGGCTGACCGTAGACATGAACTTGGTGATGACGAGCTGCTCGAGCTGCGTTTTGAACTCGATATCGTAATAGGAGAGCTGTTCCGGATCGGAAATGGACTCCCCTTCCCCGATCAGGTTGTTTGCGCGCAGGTTGCTGATGAAACGCGCATACGCCACACGGCGGGTGGAACGGGAAGAATCTTCCACGGCTTCGTATTCGCCGCAATCTTCCTCGGCGTTCAGCCCCGTATAAATGGCATATTCTTCGGGGTAATAATACGACGCCAGCGTGTCGACGCCCGTCGGCGTTGTGCGGTCCGTCGTAGAATGATCATGGTCGTGCGCCGAACCGTGCAGCAACTGCTCTTCGTACGAATCGATGGCATCGTTGATCGCGCTCTTGACGAGATATTCGGCATAGGCGACCTCGGTATCCGTCAAAAAGTACGAATACTTGGCGATCGCCGCTTCGTCGGCGGAGACGTCTTCCCCCGCACCGGCAGCCAAATATTCTGCCACGCTGAGATCCTTGTCCAAACGGAACCCGTCCGAACCGTCGACGGCGGTATACCCTGCCTCGGCGGCAGACTTTTCAAACTGCTCGACGTAGTCGCTGTCTACCGTGACTTCATCCGCGCTCAGATAATACAGAGCCGCAAACTGCGAAACGATCTTGCGGTCGGCAAGGGCGTCCATGAACATCGCGAAGGTATCCGCATACGAATACCCGGCGTTGATGTAATCATAGCCGTAGCTCAAAAAGTAGGTGACCAGATCGCGCTTGTAGATCTCGTCGGTGGAGATCAGTTCGCCAAGGCTGCTTTCGACTTCGTCGGAGAGGGTGACCGTGCCCAACGCCGCAAAAGCAGAGGCAAGATCCTCCGTGTTTTTCGCCACGTTGACTTCCGCAACGACCTGCGCCATATCCCGCTCGTTGTCCGTGCTCAACAGGTCGCACCCGGCAAAAGCGCCGAGCGAAAAGACCGCAATGAGCAACGCGCTTATTAAAGTTATGAGTTTTCTCTTCATAAATTCTCCGCGTTCCTTTAAGAATAGCACATAGTTTATTATACCTTATCTGCAAGGGAAAAGCAAACGTATTTTTATGAAAAACAAGTTAAAATGCTGAAATTTTCCGCACAAATCAGCTTGCGCGCGCATTTTCCGCCGCGCGCAGGAATTTGGTCATCGCCAACATGACCGCGCGCGCGTCCTTCGCCCCGCCGAAGGCGAGCACGGGGCTCTTGCTCATCTCCAGCCGCACGGAAGGATACGCGTCCAGCGCGGCGGACAGGCGGCTGTCGGCAAGGGCGTTGACGGAGGGCAGCTCCAGTTCGCCGCCCTTGGCGCTGACGGCGATCCTGCGAACGTTGAACTTTGCCGCAAACGACTTTAAAACGGCAATGACCAGCAGGTTCAAGACCTCCGGCGGGAGTTTCCCGTACGTGTCTTCCAGCGACTTGCACACGCGCTTGTAATCGTCGACGGCCCGGATCTCGGCGATCTGCTTGTAGCAAGCCAGCCTGGAGGCGCT
>CALWBR010000002.1 GCA_944376145.1 uncultured Clostridia bacterium
ACGCGGCAGTGGTACGAATGCACCGTCTGCGGCGCGAAGGTCGAGGAGACCGCGCACACGCACACCGCCGCGGACGCATGGACGAGCGATGCGGAAGGGCATTGGCACGTCTGCACCGTCTGCGGGCAGGCGGCGGATGCCGCAGAAGCGCACGGCGGCGAATGGACGATGAGCGCGCCACAGATGTTCGCGTCCGTAAAGGCGACGTTCTGCACCACGCCGTCGCGGTGGAGCACGCCGAACATGCCGTTGTAGGCGGTCGTGGTCGTCGGCGAGATCGAAAACGTCAAGCCGCGGATGGTGTGCCCTTTGCCGTCGAACACGCCTTTGAACCCGCCCGTGATGCCGTTCACGCCGTTGCTGCCGCCGTTCGTGCCGCCCGCGCGGCTCCATACGCTGCCTTCGGGAGCGAGCGGAACAAAAGAGCCGCCCGTGTACGTGATGTCGTTGCCGAGGATGTAATACCCGTCGCAAGTCGTGGCGTCCGCGCCGTAATCGTAGATCGTGCGCATAGAAGACAGATCCTCCGCGGTGCGGATGATCATGGTGTAGAGCGCGGCGTCAAGGATATAATCGGCACGGTCGGTGGAGATAATCAGCTCGCCTTCGCCCAGATGCGCCGCGTCCTGCGGGAAGGCTGCCGCATCCAATGCGAGCATGCCGCCCGCATAGCTGCCCAGCCCGTTTGCGCCTTTGAAGGAGACGTTTTGCACACTGCCCTGTATATCGCTCCCGTCCACGGCGACGGGCTGCAGGTCGCGCTCTTCGAAGACGACGCTCTGCCCGAGCGGAACGCGGGTGCGGCTGACCGTGACACGCAGCAGCACGCTCTCTCCTTTATACGTGCCGCGCACGAGCGCCGTGCCCGCCGCCACGGCGGACAGGGTGCCGCCTTCGACGCGCACGACGGAAGGTTGCTCGCTGACCCATGCGACGGCAGGGTCGGCAACGGGCTGCCCGTTCTCATAGACGGTCAAAGCGGGCGTCATGGTGCTCGCGTACCCTTCCGCCGCGAGCGTATACAGCTGCACCGCATACCCGCCGCCCTCCGAGGGCAAGACGGGGGAGGCGTTTGCCAGGTCGAACACGATGCCCTGCTCCAGCACGGTAACGCGCACTTTGCTCGCGGCATAGACCCCGCGCACCGTAGTGGAGACGTAGACCTCCGTCTGCCCCGCCGAAACGCCTTCGATGCGCGCCGTTGCGCCCTCCGCCGTGACGGAGACGACGCCGTCGCCGCTCGACCAGGCAAGCTCGGCGCCCTGCACGGGCTCGCCCTTCAACGTAACTTCCGCCGAAACGGTGAACGCCTGCCCTGCGGCGAGCACGAGCGAACTTTCGCTGACGGTGAGCACGGGCGCCGCCTGCGAATCGGTCACGGTGACCGCGCAGGAAGCGGCAGCGCCGCCCGCCGAAGCCGTGACGCGCACATTGCCCGCGGCAAGCGCCGTGACCAGCCCGTCCTCCACCTTCGCGCGGGAAGGATCCGAAACGCTCCAGACGATCGGATCGTCCGTGTTTTCGGCAACGGCGGTGAGCTGCACGCTCTCGTACAGATCGAGGGAGACGGAAGAAGGCTGCAAGGTCACGGACGGGGCGGCAGGCTCCTCCTGCGGAGCGGTCTGCCCGCAGGCGGTAAAGCCGAGCGCCAAAACAAGGATCAGGATGATGCAGGATAAAAACTTTTTCATACGCGCTCCTCACAGACCCCAGGTCGTATAGATGCCGTCTAAGCTGACCTGCTCGTTCAACATGGTCACGTTCATCGAAACACAGTCGTCGCGGAAGGATGTGCGCATCGTGCGCAGCTCCTCCGCGGAATAGGAGCCTTCATACAGGGAAAGCAGCGCATACCGCGGGAACACGGACTCCAAGCGGATATGCCCGGCATAGACGGCGTATTGCTCCGGATCCGTCGTGCGCAGCCCCTCGATGGCGGCGTACGCGCGGTCGATCAGCTCCATCCAGCCGTCGAGCAGTTTTTTAGGCCAGTAGGCGGCAACGGCGATGTTGTCCTTATACCCGCCCTTGACCTGCGCGGGGTATGCCTGTTCCAGGTACTTCAAATGCGCCTGCAATCCGTCGAAGAACTCGCGCATGTACACGCCGCCTTCGCCGTAATACCCTTCAAAAAAGGCGTCCACCAGCTCCGCGTAGTTGAGGTTCACGTTGACCATCAGGCGCGAATCGATGTATTCTTTGAGTTTGCTGAAATGGGAGACGTTCTGCTGGTTCCACTGCCCTTCGTTGTACATGTACACGGCGTTGTTCTCTTTGCAGAAGCGGTACGTCTCCGCGACGGTATCCCACGTTCCCGCGGGGAAGAGGTAGTGCTCGAAATTCGTTTCGTACAGCCACATATAGATGTTGTCGCACACCGAGGACCAGGCGCGGATGTTGTCCGCGAACGAGGCGTTGACGGATTCGTAAAACGAATGCGAATAGGTCGCCGTGATGGGCGCGATGATGACGCCGACGTTGGGGTGGCAATGGATGCCGTCGATGGCTGTATACGAGCCGTCTTCCTTGCGCTCCGCGGGCGCGGATTCGGTGGCGCGGTAGGCAAAGAAGGAGATCGTGACGCGGCGCCCGCTGCCCAGGTCCTCTTCCAGCCACTCTGCCAGTTGGTTCAAAAATTTGATGACCGGCCCGTTGGCGGAGCCGCCGTATTTTTCCTTTTCCGCCGTGCACCATTGGCAGGTGCAGGCGTCGTAGTTGTCTTCCTGCGTGAAGGTGATGTTGCTCAGCTCCGGGTTGGCAAGGACCACTTCTTTGAGTTTGGCGTATGCCGTTTCCATCATCAGCTGCAGCGACGCTTCGTCGCCGTGGGCGGTGTAGCACAGCTGACCCGGGTTCTGCCCGTTCGTGGCGGAGGTCTGCGTCCTGCCGTCCTCCGTGTACCACTCGGGATGATCGCCCGCATGATCCTCGGGGGGAAGATATTGGAAGGAATTGTGCCACTGGTTGCCGTTGACCGTCATCATGATGGAGTTGTTCGTGAACCCCATGCCGTACTGCGCCACGGAACCGACGGGCTCGCTCATCTGGCGGTAGTCGAAATCCGGCCGCTCGACGATCTCCATATCGGGCAGCGTGGCGCCGTCTTTGGCATAGACGACCGTATCGCCGGAGAGCATGTCGTACCCGACGACCTCCCGCAAAAAGGCGATGGCAGCCAGTTGGTAGCCCTCCGCCCCGTTGACGGCGAGGAAGACGGAGTCGCCCGCGGACTTGATGCAATAACCGGTGAACCCGATATCCTCCTGCGGCATGGTGAGCCCCGCCGCGGCAAAGAGTTCTTCATCGCCGACGACGATGTATTTTGCGTTTTGCGACCACGCGGCGTCCTCCAAAAGCGGGAGCTCCGTGCCCGTCGCATTCAAAAGGTGCGTCACGATAAAGTTCGCCGCCACTTTTGCCGCCGCTGACTCCCCCGCCACGACCGCGTATGCGGAACCCGTGTCCGTAATGAACGCCCTGCCCGTATCGGTGACGGAAACTTTGTGCAGCGTATCCTCCACATAGTGCGCTTCGGTATCCGGCGTGACGACGCTCGGCGTGGAAGGCTCGGTCTCGCCCCCGCCCTCGCCGCAGGCGACCGCCGCAAACAGCAGTGCCGCCGTCAGCCCGAAAAGCGCCAGTTTTTTCAAAAACGTCATGTGTTCTTCCTCCCCTAAGCTGCCGTGACGCGCACCTGCAGGCGCACCATCTGCATGTTCCCGTAACCGTCCGTTGCGATCAGGCGGAACTCATAGACGCCCTCGTACGCGGGGCGGAACGCATTCCCCTGCAGCGCGACCAGCATCCCGTGCGGCGTGAGCACATACTGCGTGACGACGATCTCCTCCGCCGGCGTGACGTTGTCCGTCACCGTATAATCCGGAAGGGTGATCACGTCCCCGACCTTCGCCGTTTGCACGAGCTCACCGTCAAAGGTGAAGACGGGCGCAACGCCGTCCTCGACGTTCACGGCATAGCGGAAGGTCGTTTCGTTCGGGCGGGCGATGAATTCGCTGCTCTCCGCCGCGGTATACACGACCTGGTACTGCCCGAATTTTTCCAGCGCGATCGTATATTCCGCGGACGGGTCCACGTTTTCCAGCAGCGTTCCGTCGACGTCGGTGACGACGTTCCCCTCCGGGTCGCGTACGGTCAGCCCGAACGTGACCGCGGGCGAAAGCACATCGCTGGCGACGGCGGCGCCGATCGTATACGACGCGCCGCGTTCGTAACTGCCGCCGTAGTCTTCCAATAAGACGATGTTGGGCGCAACGAGGTCGCGCGTGGACTCCGTGAACGGATACGAATTCAAAGAGACGACCCTGTACGCGGCACTGCCCACGACGCCGTACATTTCGACGTGCAGCCAGACTTTGCCCGAGGCAAAGCCCGTAAACGACGCGCCCCGATCCGTCTGCGAGACGGGGAAGCGCACGTTGCCGAGCAGGAACGCATCCTTTTCAAACCCGATCGAAAATTGCTGCGACGACGAAGCGGTGAAGGAGCGGTCCAGATCCAGCGAGCTTCCGCCCGCGGTAAAGGTACTGCGCGAGCCGCGCTGCACCAACTGTGCGGAAACGGATACGGAGGGATCTTCCGCGTCGGTCAGCGTAATGCGCAGCCCCGCAAACGAGGCGCTGCCGGGAACGCTGCGCACGTCGAGCGCGAGCTCGGCGGCGAGCGCGTTGGCAAACGTCCACTCCATGCTCTCTGCGCCCGACGCGGCGGAGAGAAGGATGCCCGAGGCGGTTTTTT
>CALWBR010000003.1 GCA_944376145.1 uncultured Clostridia bacterium
CGATGATGAGGTCGCTCTCGGTGACGAACCCGAGACCGGTCATCTTGGTGCTTCCATAACGATTTGTTCTCGAAACGGAATAAACTACTTTCTTCATTTGGAACTACCTCCGAATTTTCTTTTTGCCCTTCGGCAGGGAACATACGGCACAACGGGAGTTTACGCGCTGTCTTCTTTTTGGCTTTTACGGAAGTCAACGACAAAGGACAAAATTATTGCTTGGAAGTCACGAAAAATCTGCCGAAAACGCAAAAAAGCCAAGCAAGTCAATTTGACCTACCCGGCTTTTCGTATTTCAGAGCTATTCCATTTTTCGGCAATAAATTTTCCCGTTGACTTCCGCGAGCGCTGTGCCAAACTCCCTGCACGAAACGGCAAAAAAATTCGGGAGGTTATCTTTGCAAGCATATTCCAAAATAATCGTGCGAGAAAAAGCATACGAACCCCGATATTTCATCAGGGTTCGTATGCTCATCGTTTGGCGGGGCACGCCGTACACGCCCGTCGCCGCTGCGGAATTTTCCAAAGACGGCGCGGATATCCGCGACGGGCTCATCTGGCTGTTCGTGCGGGGAGAGGGCGGTTACGCCTTCCGCGAAAAATATTTTTCCACGCTGAACAGGCTGTATGTGGAGAATTTTTACAAGAAGGTGTACGACTGGTGCCATGCGCACGGCTGCCGCCTTACGGGGCATTCCGTGGAGGAAAGCTGCCTGTATACGCAGATGTGGGGCGGCGCGGCGGTCATGCCGAGTTACGAGTTCGAGGATATCCCCGGTATCGACTGGTTGGGGCGCGATTGCGGCACCGAGCTTGCGCCCCGCCAAGTCGGCAGCGCCGCGGCGCAGCTCGGCAAAAAATTCGTGCTCACCGAAACGTTCGGCTGTTCGGGGTATGACGTCACGCCCAAGGAGCTGAAGAGCCTTGCCGAGTACCAATATTTCAACGGCGTCAATAAAATGTGCCAGCACCTGTACCCGTATTCGATGGCGGGGCAGGGCAAAACGGACCATCCGCCCGTGTTTTCGCCGCAGGCGAACTGGTTTGAAGGGTTTCGCGCATTCAATACATATTTCACCCGCCTCGGCTGCCTCGTTGGCGAAACGCAGGATGTGTACGAGGTGGGCATCCTGCATCCCATGCGCGATATCTGGCTGGGATACGTCCGCTCCGAGGATTATGAGAGCGTGCGGGAAACGGAGGATGCGTTCCGCGAACTGCTGCTGCGGTTGCGCAAGCGGGGCGTGACTTTCCATCTGCTCGACGAGCGCCTGTTGGAGCGGTACGGGAGCGTGGAGGACGGCAAGCTGCGCTGCGGCAACTGTGTGTACGATACCGTCATCGTGCCGAAGATGCGCACGCTCGCGCCCGCAACGCTCGCACTGCTGCAAACGTTTACGGGCAAACTGTGCATGCTCGGCGAGCCGTGTTTTGTGGGCGGGGTGCGGCAGGCGGTGCCGCTGCGCCCGAATACAACGTTTGAGGCGATCCTCGCCGCCGCCCGTTTCGGGTTTTCCTGTGAAGACGGCAACAGCGTGCTCACCGCGCGCCGCGGGGAGCCGGGGGAATTCCTGTTCGTCAAAAACCTCTCCCGCACGGAAGAGAGCCGCGTACGCATCGCGGGCGCGGCGGGAAGGTATGCCGTGCTCGACCTCGAAAAAATGGAGGAGCAGCCCCTTTCGGAGGAAGAATTTTTGCTCGGCTCTTCCGAGAGCCGCATCCTCGTCCGCCGCGAGGGCGTCGCCTCTGCGGTGCAAAAGGAGACGGCGCAGGACGTGACGGCGGCGTTCCGCGTCACCGGCATGACCGAAAACTACCTCGTGTTGGACCATGTGCAGATCGCCCGCGGCGATGCGCCCTTCGGGGAGAAAATGCCCGTTTCCGCCGCGTTCGAATCGCTGCTGCGGGAGGACTATAAGGGCGTCATCCGCGTGCGGCAGGCGTTCACCCTGCAGGAGGCGATGCCGCTCACCCTCGTCATGGAACGGGCGAAGCTGCTCGCCGCTTCCGTGAACGGGCGCCCGCTGCAATTTACCGACAGCCGTTTCGACGTCAACTTTGCCGAAGCGGACGTGAGCGCCGCCGTGCGCGCAGGGGAAAACGAGTTTGTCTATTCTCTGCAATTTTGGCAGCACGAGGGCGTGCGCTTTGCGCTGTTTGACCCGCTTGCCACAGAGAGCCTGCGCAACTGCCTGTATTACGATACCTCCATTGAACCCGTTTACCTGAAAGGCTGTTTTGTCGTCGGCGAAGGGCACGTGCTTGCCCCGCGCCGCACGCTGCCGCCCGTTACGGACCGTCTGTTCGAAGAGGGGTACCCCTTCTTTAAAGGCGCTTTGACGCTCGAAGGGGAGCTTTGGTACGGCGGCGGCAGGGCGGAACTTGCCCTTTTCGGCAGGTTCATGGAAGCGGAGATCTCCGCCAACGGGCAGCGCTGCGTGATCGCCCTGGATACGAAGGGGGATATCTCCTCGCTTTTGCGCGAAGGCAAAAACACCGTGCGCATCGTGCTGCATGCAAGCTTGCGCAATCTGTTCGGGCCGCATCATTATTGCATTCCCGAACCCGTCGGCGTCAGCCCGTACAACTTTGTTTTCCGCGGGCAGTGGGGCGGCGGCGCGCCCGCCGATTACACGGAGGAATACCACTCCGTTCCCTTCGGCGTTCATGCGATCGTGCTGAAAAGTGCGCAAAAATAAGGTCCGTAAAAAGATTCATGCAACCCAAGCCTTCCCCCTCGTGGGGAAGGTGGCACGCGGCAAAGCCGCGTGACGGATGAGGGGCGTTCGCCATGAAGTCAGCCAAGCCTTCCCCCTCGTGGGGAAGGTGTATTTGTTCACGAAATTTTTTTCGAGCTGACGAAAAAAATTTCCGTGAGTTTGAGAGAGCAACCGCCGTTCGCCGCGAAGGCGGCTCGGCGGCGTTTTCTCCCTCGCCGCGGCATATTTTGGGGCACACCGTTATCAAAATGCCGCGGCTTCACCCACTTCCGTCACGCCGCCCGCGCGGCGCAAGGTGCAAAAGCAAAAAGCGTCGTTTTTGCTTTTGCAGAAAATAAATCATCAGCAAGCCTTCCCCCTGGTGGGGAAGGTGTTTTTTTGCAGCTGGGCTGCAAAAAAACGGATGAGGGGAGCAGGATTGATAGCTCTGTTCGTCCTTCCCTTTAAAAGGTAGAAAAATCACCTCATCCACCGCAAGCGGTCCCCCTTCCCCGTCAAGGGGAAGGCGTAATAAGGATGGTATTCTCATAAAGATCCCTCGTGGGGTTCGGGATGGCAAAGTAAAGCCTTCCCTCAGGTGGGGAAGGCGTAATAAGGACGGCGCAAGGCGACCTTCCCTTAGCTCTTGCATGCCCGTGCAAACTTCGTTTGACAACATCTTCCTCTTTATGGTATAATCGCAAAGACAGAGCAAAGAGGTTATTATGTTCAGAGCAGACGATTACCGCATCAAGGCGAAAGCGCTTGCGGATACATTGGAAGAGACGAAAGAGGCGTTGGATATCGACGTTTTGCGCGGCAAATTGCAGGAACTCAAAGCCGAGCAGGAAAAGCCGGAGGTCTGGCAGGATATCGAGCGCTCCGCCAAATTGGGGCGGGAGATCTCCGTCGTCGAGGGCAAGATCAACGCCTACGATAAGGGAAAAAAGGCGTTGGAAGAGGTGAACGAGGTCATCGACCTCATCGAAGAGTCGGGCGAGGAGGAGCTCATCCCCGAGCTTGACGCCATGTTCGGCACGGCGGAGGCGGATCTGGAGGATATGCGCACCCGCTCCCTTCTGCGCGGCAAATACGATGCGAACAACGCGCTTTTGACGCTGCATTCGGGCGCGGGCGGCACCGAAAGCTGCGACTGGGTCTCCATGCTGTACCGCATGTACACCCGCTATGCCGAGCGCAGCAACTTCCGCGTTACTGAGCTCGACCGTTTGGACGGCGACGAGGCAGGCATCAAGAGCGTGGATTTTAAGATCGAGGGAGAAAACGCGTACGGCTACCTCAAGGCGGAAAAGGGCGTGCACCGTTTGGTGCGCATTTCCCCCTTCGATGCGAACAAGCGCCGCCATACCTCGTTCGCGTCCCTGGAAGTCATGCCCGAGATCGACGACGACGGCGACGTAGAGATACGGGCGGAGGATCTGAAGGTGACCACGTACCGCTCTTCGGGCGCGGGCGGGCAGCACATCAACAAGACGGAGTCTGCCATCCGCATCCAGCATATCCCGACGGGCATCGTCGTCTCCTGCCAAAACGAGCGTTCGCAAATGCAAAACCGCGAGATGGCGATGAAGATGCTGCGCTCCAAACTCATCGAACTCAAAGAGAGCGAGCGGCTCGCGGCGGAGCAGAATTTGAAGGGCGAGATCAAAAAGATCGAGTGGGGCAGCCAGATCCGCTCCTATGTTTTTTGCCCGTACACACTGGTCAAAGACCACCGCACGGGCTGTGAAACGGGCAACATCCAGGCGGTCATGGACGGGGATCTGCAGCCTTTTATCATCGATTACCTCAAAAAGAGCTGAGCATGAACAAGTACTTTCGTTTTACCCGCAGGCGCGTCGAAACGGCGCGCTATGCCACGGTCGGGCTGGTCTTTGTGGCGCTGGGGATCTTGGCGTATTTCTTTATAGAGCACGGCGCCGCCGTTTGGTGCGGCGTGTGCGTTGCGGTCGGCGTGCTCGTCGGCGTGCTGCCGCAGTTCGTCATCCACGCCCGCTACGGCATTGCGGAGGATGTGCTGCACTATACAAAGCGCGGCATCCCGCGCAAAACGCCCGTCACCGAGGCGAAGGCGGCGCTTGTCTGCGTGCACGACGAATACCGCGGTATGCGCGGGTATGTGCCCGCCCTTTCGGATCGGAACTATGCCGAAGGCGCTGTGCCGCTGCCCGCGGTCTTGCTGCTTCGCGAAGTGCGCGAAGAGGAGCTCGACTTATGCGAAACGCGCACCCAAGCCAAGATCACGCACAAGGGCGCCGTTCTTTTTGACGCGCTGCTCGACTTCTCGTTTTTGGAGGAGCTGATGGGGTCCTCCTTTGCGGGCAAGGTGTACGTTTCCGAACGGGTGTACGGCATGTACGGGCGCGTGCTCGACCAACTTGCGGGCGAGCGGCTGGAAGTGTACGACCGCATTCCCTTAAAGATCAAAAATTTGCAAAAGTGAGGGGGTATGCCCCTCCTTTTTTGTCGGGATACGTGTGTGCGGGCGCATACGGAGATCGGAA
>CALWBR010000004.1 GCA_944376145.1 uncultured Clostridia bacterium
CCGCCTTTAAAAAAGGCGGCATTCCGTTCCGCTCGTTCCTCTACCGTTCCGCCGCGCTCTACGATCGTCGGCACGATCCCGCCCGCCAATAGCCGCAGCGCGCAAAACAACCCTGCCGGTCCGCTGCCGACAACAACGGTACGCAGCGGCTGCCTCTTCACTTGCGCATACACATAGGACGGGGAAGGGATCGGCTTTTTGTCCGCTTCAATGGTATACACCCAACGGATGTTCCGTTTGTCCCGCGCATCCAACGACTTGCGTAAAATGCGGATATGCGCCGCGCAATGCAACTTCCGTGCCGCCACATCCAACAATTTGTGTTCGCTTTCTTCAAGCGTAAGTTTTATGTTCTCGATCCGCATAAACTCTCCGCGATCGCATCCGCCGCACACGCCCCGCTTGAAAACGCCCATTGCAGGTTATAGCCCCCGCATTCGCCGTCTACATCGCACAACTCGCCGACGATATAAAGCCCATGCGCTTTTTTGCTTTCGAGCGCGGAGGTAAGTTCGCGCATATCTACACCGCCTTTGGTGACCTGCGCATTCGCAAACCCATCCGTTCCCGTCACTGCAACGGTGAATTTTTTCAAAAAGCACACCATGCGCGGCAACATTTGCGAGATCACCGCCGCACGCTCGTCCGCCGCAACTTTGCAGCGCCGGAGCACCGCCTTCCCGACCGCGCTGTGCACGATCACGCGCAGCAGATCCTCTGCCCGCATGTCCGGATAGCGTTCCGCCTTTGCGCGAAGTACGCGCAAAACTTCTTCGTCGCCGATATCCGGCAAAAAATCAAGCATCAGCTCGTCCCCCGTTTTTGCAAAAGCCGATATACGAAAAACGGCATCCCCGCTGATCCCGCCGTCGGTAAACAGTACGTCGCCGCGTGTTGTCGCACCCGCATCGATCGTTTTATCGATAAAGTGCCTGAGCGTCACCACGCATTCACAGCGCACGCCCTTCAATCCGCGCAAGATCTGCGGATCTGCCCGTAGACGCACCAACGAAGGAGACAACGGCGTAACGGTATGTCCGAACATTTTTGCCAAAGCATATCCGCTTCCGTCCGCCCCGAAATGCGGCGACGCCATGCCGCCGCAGGCAAGCACGAGCCTGCGGCAAAAATAGTCGTTGCTTTCCGTATGCACACAAAAGACGCCGTCGTTTTTTTCGACCCGCAACGCCTTTTCGCCAAGGCGCAGCGGCATCCCGTACCCTTCAAGAGCAAAACGAAACAGATCGGTCACGGAAGATGCCTGCCGCGACGCGGGGTAAACCCTGCCCGATCCGTCTGCAAAAAACAAACCGCCGAGCTCTTCCAATTGCTTTATGAGCCATTCTTCGCTATAGCGGCGTAAAATGGCGGCAACCGTCTCTTCTCCGGAGCCGAAATAATGCGCCGCACCAAGACGGATGTTGGACACGTTTCCTTGCCCGTTCCCCGTGACCGAAAGTTTACGCCCCACGCGTTCATTGCGCTCCAAAAGCACACAATTTTTGACCCCGCGCTCGGCAAGCCGCAAAGCGCACATCAAACCGGCTGCCCCGGCACCGATCATACATACATCGTACAATGGATCCATTTACCACCCCGTTGCCGACACGTTTATTTGAGTTCGATTGTAATACATTTTGCCGCCGTTGTCAATTTTTCTTTGAAAATTTGCAACCACTTGACTTTTTGCATAAATTGTATTACCATAAAAGCATACAATACACTTAGGAGGCAAGCATGGACAAGGTACTGGAATGGATCGCCGAAAATCCCATTTATGCCGCCGTCTGCATCGCAGTCGCCGTCATCATTATTTTGCTTGTGGTTTTACTTTGCATCCGCGCCGCGCGAAAGGCAAAGAAAAAAGCAACCGAAGCCCCTACCGAAGATACGGAGCCCGAAAAGAAAAACCAAACCGAACCGAACAACAAGGGGCAAGCAGCCGCGCCCGAATCCGCCGGTGCGGCTCAGCCCGTTGCCGAGGTCGACTCTTCTTCCGAGCCCACGGTCTTTTGCGCACCGCCGACGGCGCAAGCGGAAACTGCAAATACTGTAAACAACGATGCGGAAGAATGTTCACCTATAGATGAAACAAAGGAAGGCGCTACCGATAATAACGAGCACCCCGCCGCCGAAGATGCGGCAGCGGCACCCGCCCAAAAAAGGCGCGCAAAAGAAAAAGCTTCTGCCGATCCGCAAAAAAAGGAAGAGCCCGAAAAGCGCACCGCTTATGCCGGAAAATGGATGATCTTTAAAAGCGGAGAGCGCCACTTCTACTTTGAACTCCGCGCATCCAACGGAGAAAAGCTGCTGCGCAGTTTGGAATACACTTCTTTGAGTGGTGCAAAAACGGCGATCAAAACCTATAAAACAAATATCGCCAAAGGCAACATTGCGATCGCACAATCCAAAACGGGGCATTGCTATTTTCAGCTTTTGAGCGGCTCGAAACAATTGCTGTGTACGGGAGAAACGTATACCTCGCGCAGCGCTTGTGAAAGCGCCGTCGAATCCGTAAAAAGATTTGCCGAAACGGCAATCGTCACCGTTGCCGAAGAAGAGACCGCAGAATGACCCATAAAACGCCGCTGCGCCCCCGAAAGGAGGCGCAGCGTTTTTTTACTTCTTCGGGAGGATCTTATCCTTCCCGCCCATATATTTTTGCAAAACGACCGGGATATCCACGCCGCCGTCCGCATTTAAATGGTTTTCGAGCAGCGCGATGAGCATACGAGGCGGAGCAACGACCGTGTTGTTGAGCGTATGCGCAAAAGCATTGCCCTTTTCCGTCTTGTAACGAATACCCAGCCTGCGCGCCTGCGCGTCGGTAAGATTGGAACAGCTGCCCACTTCAAAATACTTTTCCTGCCGCGGGCTCCATGCCTCCACGTCGATGCTCTTATATTTCAGATCGGCAAGATCGCCGGAACAGCATTCCAACGTCCTTACGGGGATCTGCATGGAAACAAACAGCTCCACCGTATAGGAATACAATTTTTTAAACCATTCGCCGCTCTCTTCCGGGCGGCAAATGACGATCATTTCCTGCTTTTCGAACTGATGGATGCGATAGATCCCGCGCTCCTCGATCCCGTGCGCGCCCTTTTCTTTGCGGAAGCAGGGCGAATAACTGGTGAGCGTGAGCGGAAGCTGCTCGGCAGGGATGACCGTATTCATAAATCTGCCGATCATAGAATGCTCGCTGGTACCGATCAGATACAAGTCCTCTCCCTCGATCTTATACATCATGCCGTCCATTTCTTCAAAAGACATGACGCCCGTGACTACATCGCTGCGGATCATATACGGCGGGATGACGTACGTAAACCCCTTATCGATCATAAAATCGCGTGCATACGTAAGCACGGCGGAGTGCAAACGGGCAATATCGCCGAGCAGATAATAAAACCCCTGCCCGCTCGTACGGCGCGCACTGTCCAAGTCGATCCCGTTCAGCCGTTCAAGGATATCCAAATGGTACGGCACTTCAAACGGCTTTTTTTTCGGTTCCAAAAAGCGCTGCCGCTCTACGTTTTCCGAGTCATCCTTCCCGATCGGCACATCGTCGGCAATGATATTGGGGATCGCCATCATATCCCTTTTCAGTTGTTCGGCGATCTCTGCAGACTGTTTTTCGATCGCCGCGATCCGTTCGTTGTTTTCCACAACTTCCGCTTTGACGCGGGCAGCTTCTTCGGTATTCTTTTCCTTCATCAGCTTACCGATCCGCGTGCTCAATGCGTTCCGCTTCGCGCGGCGTTCGTCCCCTTCGCGCTGAAGGGCGCGGCGCTGTTCATCCAGCGCAAGCACTTCATCCACGAGCGGCAATTTTTTATCCTGAAATTTCTTTTTGATGTTTTCGCGCACCTTGTCCGGATCTGCGCGCAAGAAATTGATATCGATCATGCAAGTCCTCCGATAGCGTAATCTCATTCTATTTTAAACCAATCGCGCTTTTTTTGCAATAAAATGCGCCGCCCCGTAAAAATTTCGCGGGATATTTTTTTTCTTCCGTTCAAAATGCCGCCGTCGGTAGAAAATGGCAAATAAAATGTTTGTATTCGAGCATAAACT
>CALWBR010000005.1 GCA_944376145.1 uncultured Clostridia bacterium
TCCCCGTGCCGCCCGCAACGCCGTCCGTCACGCTCGAAGGGTCGACCTGGATAAAATCGAACCAAAGCGCGTCGGTAAGTTCGCCGCTGACGGAGAACTCGATGCCGACCTTCGCGTTCAGCGTGCCTGCGTTTTGCACCTGCAGCAGTTTAGCGGAGCTCTGCCCGGGCTCCCAGTTGCTCTCGTTTATGATCGGGGGGGGGTCGTTTTTATTCAGATCCTGCCGCGCGGAAGAGAAGGTGATCGCCTCTCCGCCGTTCACGCCGTCGATCGTCACGCTCATGCCCTGGTCGGCGTCGCCGGCAAGGGCATAGGCGTACGCTTCGACGTCCAGCGTGCCCGCGGTGATCGTGTTGCCCGTGCTGGAAACGGTGTCCGTGAACCAGGCGAACGTCGCGCCGGCGAACAAGCCGAGGCACAGCGCCAGGCACAGCACACAGGCAAGGATGCTTTTGCGCATTGCTTTCATGGTCTTTGCTCTCCTTAAATAGATTCTTAATCGTTCCTGCGCGTCGTTGCCGCCGCGCAGGTTGCTTATTTATATGGCCATTGTGACCGTATACCAGATATCGCCGTTTGCTTGTTGCTCAGCCTTAACGGTGTAGCCTGCCGCCACGTACGAGGTGCCTGCGCCTTCCGGGTCGGCGGAAGGGTCAAAGTTCACAAACGTTCCGCCCGTGATCAAGATCGCCGCCGAGCCGTCATTGTAAGCGTCGTCGATGCAGTTGACGATGTATTTGGCGTTTTGCGCCGCATCGTCACGCGCTTTGTAAGTAGGGGCGATGTCGAAGAACCCGTCTTTGATGACGAGGGAGCCTTTTTCCACCTGAACGGCGGTCGCGGCTCCGTAAAAATAGCCGTCGTTGATCACGACCGTGCCGCCGAGTATGTTGATGCCGTAGGCGCCGTTGTTGCCCGCTTCGGCGCTGAACGTACCGTTGTTGATGTTGAGCACGCCGCCTTCGTTCACGCTGATCAAAAGAGGAAGATGGGGCAGGCTCTCCGTGCAGGCGGCAGGGTCAATGCCCAGCGACCCGTCTTCGGTAAAGTTCATTGTCACATTCGCCGTGACGGTGAGGATCGGGCTTAAGACCGGATCTTGTTCTTCCGTCGGGGTGAGGGCGACGGGGTTTTCCACATTGATGGTACCGCCCGCCGCAAAGACGTCGGCAATGTCTTCCGCCGTGGTGTATTCGCCCGCCGTGATGGTGTTGCCGGAACTGCTGACGGATTGCGTGAACCACGCGAACGTCGTGCCCGCCAGCAGGGCGACGCACAGCACGATGCTGCCGATGCACAGCAGCAGGGAGCGCTTCAAAACTTTCATAAGGGCAAGCCCTCCTTCGGTTACGGTTGTTCGGGGGTGACCTGTACGGCGGTCACGCTCATGGCAAAGGCAACGGAGCCGCTCTTGGCGGCGTTGTTGTCGTCCGTGTTCAAAAATTCCACTTTGACGGTGAACTGTTTTTCGGTCGCGGGCAGCAGCATCCGCCCGAGGTCCACGGTGTACCCGTCCGCCGCCTCCGAAAGGAGGAAGCTCTCGCTCACTTCCGCATCGCCTTCGTTCGCCGCGGTAACAGTCACCTGTACCTGCTCCAACAGCGCCGCGCCCGCTTCGGCGTCCGCGCCGGCTGCGGTCACGTCCGAAACGGTGACGTGCAGGTCGTACGCCACCGAAGAGCCCGCGTCGCGCACGGCGAACACGCCCGTGCGGTGGATGCCGGGGGCGGCGCCTTGGATGTCGAACACCTTTCCTTCAAAGTCGCGCAGGCTGATCTCCTCGTCGCTGCCGGGGTATTCGCCGTACGTGCCGTCGGTGTTGATCTGGTTGCCCGTCATCGAAGTTTGAAACACGTCGATGCGCAGCTCGCCCGTGGAGATGTAATGCTCCGTGTTCACCGACGTGCTGAACAGGGCAAAGGTCACGCCGGTGACCAAAGCTGCCGCGATCAATGCGACGCTCAGAGCGATCCAAACGGTTTTGGTGCGTTTTTTCATTTCGCCTCCTTGTCTGCCGCACGTTTTTGCGCGGCGGGCGCCGCCATGCGTGCGGCAGCGCGTGTTTTCGTCCGTATCTGTCAAAATTTGACAAACACTATTATAGAACCGAACTACTGTTTTTATTTTAGCACACTTTTTGTGCCGTGTCAATGTTCGCGGCGAATTTCTCCCGTTTGGCGGGCATTTTTTTTCTTGCAAAAAATTTTTTCGGCGCGAAGCGGCATTTAGGAAAAAATAGTGCCGTCATTTGGGTGCATTTTTTAAAATTTGGGTGTATAATAACGTTTACACGGCGCCGATCTGCAGCTGCACGCGCAAAAAACGGGCGCGCCGCGGTTTGCAGCGCGCCCGTTTGCCGTTACGGTTTCAGCGGAGGAGTTTTGCGGTCAGCATCCCCGCGATCGAACCGACGAGGATGGGGATCTGGTGCTTGCGGAGCAGCAGCCACCACGAGCGCAGCACGGTTTCGTTCACCGTGAAGTCTCCGCCGCTGCCGATCGAGGAAAAGATGCACAGGATCGCCGCGCTGATGACGGTGACGATCAGGATGCGTAAAAACATCTTTTGCAGCTCTTCCGAAGAGCGTTCCATGTACGCCTCCGAGCGGTAAAAACTGTCGAGCAGCGTATTCATCGAACACAGCAGCATGATGGTCGCCGTGACGAACAGGATGTTCTGCCCGACCCCGTTGAAGAGCAGACTGCAGATCGCGACCGCCCCGCTCACCGCGCCGTTGAACAGCAGCTTCAGGTTGTAGGAAAATTCGTATACGGCGGGGACGACCATGTGTTGGATGCACAGCGCGATCAGCGCCAAAAAGAGCACCTGGCGGATGAGCGCGACCGCAAAGCGCGCGCCTTCGGGGCGCTTGCCGTAGGCTTTATCGCCGTATTCCGCGCCCTTTTTGCGGGGGAATGCC
>CALWBR010000006.1 GCA_944376145.1 uncultured Clostridia bacterium
TGTTGAAGCCCAGCCCGAGCAAAAAGTTCAGCGCGCGCTGTTTGTACTCTTCGTAATAGGCAAGGTCGGTGCCCTCCTTGCAGAACCACTGGTGTTCCATCTGTTCGAACTCGATGGTGCGGAAGATGAAGTTGCCGGGCGTGATCTCGTTGCGGAACGCCTTGCCGATCTGCGCGATGCCGAAGGGCACTTTCGCCCGCGTCGTGCGCTGCACGTTCAAAAAGTTCACGAATTCGCCCTGCGCCGTTTCGGGTCGCAGGTAGATCTTGTTCTGGCTCTCGTCCGTCACCCCGCGGGAGGTCTCGAACATCAAATTGAAGGTGCGGATGGGCGTCCAGTCGTGTTTGCCGCAATTGGGGCAAGCCACTTTGTGCTCCGCGATGTACGCTTCCATCTCCTCGTTGGTCATCGTGTCGGGGTTGACCTTTCCTTTTGAGTGCGCCTCGATCAGGTTGTCCGCACGGAAGCGCGCTTTGCAGTTTTTGCAGTCCATTTTCGGGTCGGAAAAGGAAGTCGTGTGCCCGCTCGCTTCCCATACGCGCGCGTTCATCAGGATCGCCGCGTCCACGCCGAAGGAGTTTTCGCTCTCCTGCACGAATTTGCGCCACCAGGCGCGCTTGATGTTGTTTTTGATCTCTACGCCGACGGGACCGTAGTCCCAGGTGTTGCCCATGCCGCCGTAGATCTCGCTTCCCGGGAAAATGATCCCGCGCGATTTGCAAAGGGAGACGACTTTGTCCATCGTCACTGCGTGCTTATCTGTTTTTTCCGCCATACATAGTTTCCTCTCGGTCAAATAGTTATCGTCAACCATTGTACTTTTTTAAGGGCGGAAAGTCAATTGTTTTTGCTTGCAAGGCGGGCTTTTTAGCAGGATCGGCACGATCCCCGCAGCGGCAAACGCGGCTGCAAAATATGCGATGCCGCTTTGCGGGGCGGCGGGCAGCAGCCGATGCAGCGGTAAAAATACGGCGGCGGCAGCGGCTGCCGTAAGCAGCAGCCGGAAAAAGCCGCGGCGCGCTTCGCCTGCGGCGGGGCGCGCAAGGAGGTTTTCCAAAAGCAGCCCCGCTTCCAGCCCCGCCGTGAGCATCCAGGTGCGGAGCAGGTCCTGTTCGCCGCCGGAAAGGGGGATGAGCGCGGCAAGCGGCAGCAGCGCTCCTGCAAGCAGGTACAGCCGCACATCGTAAAAGCGGGCGTAGACCAGTCGCCAAAGCAGCGCGCTGCCCGCTCCCAGCGCCAGCCCTGCCAATACGTCCGTCGGGTAATGCACGCCGAAGTACAGCCGCGAACAGGCGGTCAAAAGGGGGAGCAGGGCGAAGGGCAGCGCCGCGGCGATCCGCTTGCAGCCGAGCGCAAGGGATCCGAGCAGGGAGGCGGCTGCCGCCGCGTGCCCGCTGGGGAAGGAGAGCCCCGCCTCCGTATCGGCGGTAAAAGCGAGCAGCCCCTGCGGCGTTGCGTGCGGCACGACGCCCGCGGCGAAGGGGCGCGGGCGCCGGATGGCGCCTTTGATGCCCGCGGTCAGGCAGGCGGCGGTGAGCGTCGCCGCGATCGCCCGTTCGCCCTCCCGCCGCGAAAAACAGAACAGGATGAGCGCCGCCGCGGCGGCAAACGTTTCTTCGCCGAAAAAGGAAAAGGCGGAAAAAACGGCGTCCGCAAACGGGCACCGCAGGCTCGCAAAAAATTGCAGGATGGCGGCTTCCATGGCTGTGCTCCTTAAAAAATCGCATGCGGCGGCGGAGCGGGGCTGCAAACGTTTTGCCTTTTTCCGCCGTCTGTGGTATACTGTTTTGTGCGTATGTTGAGCGTTTTATCAAAGCAACGGGCAGGGTATGCCTTTTATTACGAGCTGTTTGACGGAGAGCGCACGTTCGGCGGCGGGATGACGGAGGCGGGCGAGCTCGTTTGCGATGCCGCCTGCACGCAAAAGGAGCTCATGCTGCGCACCCTCGTGTTCCGCTGTTACAACGAGGGCGTTGCGTCGGTCTGCACGCAGGATGTGTGGGGAACGGCGCTTGCCCGTTTCGGCTTTGTGCGCGAAGGCGGGCGGTTTGTCGCCACGGCGGCGTCGCTGCGGCTGCCGCATGATTGCGAAGAGGCAGAATAATCCTTGCCACGGCGTGCATTTTGTGGTACAATAAAAAAACAGGAAAAACGGATAGAGGAGGGGAATATGCTGAGCGATATCGAAATTGCAAGAGCTTGCAAACTGAAGGACATCGGGCAGGTGGCGGCGGAACTCGGGCTGACGGAAGAGGCGTTCGACCGTTACGGAAAATACAAGGCAAAGCTGAGCAGCGTCCCGCAAAGGGAAGCGGGGAAGCTCGTTTTGGTCACAGCCGTCAATCCTACGGCGTCCGGCGAAGGGAAAACGACCGTCTCCATCGGGCTTGCGGACGGCATGCGCCGCTTGGGGAAAAAGGTGTGCCTCGCTTTGCGAGAGCCCTCTTTGGGTCCCGTGTTCGGCATCAAAGGCGGCGCGGCGGGCGGCGGCTATGCGCAGGTCGTGCCCATGGAGGATATCAACCTGCATTTTACGGGCGACTTGCATGCCATCACCGCGGCGAACAATCTCCTGTGCGCCGTGCTCGATAACCATCTGTTCCGCGGCAACGAGCTGGGCATCGACCCCGCCAAAGTCTTTTTCCGCCGCTGTATGGACATGAACGACCGCTCTTTGCGCAACGTTACCGTCGGGCAAAAGGGCGAGGGAACGGAGCGGGAAGAGCATTTTGAGATCACCGCCGCCTGCGAGGTGATGGCGATCCTCTGTTTGGCGACTTCGCTTTCCGACTTAAAGCGGCGATTAGGGAACATCATCGTCGGTGAAAATTACAAAGGCGAATACGTTTACGCGCGTGATTTGGGCGTGGAAGGGGCGATGTGCGCGCTGCTCAAAGACGCCGTGAAGCCCAACCTCGTGCAGACGCTCGAGGGTACGCCCGCCATTGTCCACGGCGGTCCGTTTGCGAACATTGCGCACGGCTGCAACAGCGTGCTCGCCACCCGCGCGGCGCTCTCGCTCGCCGATTGGGTGGTCACGGAAGCGGGGTTCGGCGCGGACCTCGGGGCGGAAAAATTTTTGGATACCAAGTGCCGCGTGGCGGGCATCCAGCCCGACTGCATCGTCGTTGTGGCGACGGTCAAAGCGCTCAAACTGCACGGCGGGGCGGATAAGGCGACTCTCTCCGAAGAAAATCTTCCCGCTTTGGAAGCGGGCATGCCCAACCTTCTGAAGCACATCGAGAACATGCGCGGCGTGTACAACAAACCCGTCGTCGTTGCGATGAACCGCTTTGCAAGCGATACCCCCGCCGAGATCGAGGCGGTGCTTACAGCCGTGGAGCGCGCGGGCGCGAAGGCGGTGTTTACCGACGTATTTTTGAAGGGCGGCGCCGGAGGAGAGGAGCTTGCCGAAGCCGTGTTTGCCGCGGCAAAAGAGAAGCGCGAACTGCATTTTGCCTACGATCTGCAAGATCCCATTGACAAAAAAATCGAAGACGTTGTAAAAAAAGTGTACGGCGGCGCCGGTGTGGCGTTCTCGGAGGAGGCGCGTGCGAAGATCGCCGAAGCGGAGGCGCGCGGGTACGGTAAGCTGCCCGTCATCATCGCCAAAACGCAGTATTCCCTCTCGGACG
>CALWBR010000007.1 GCA_944376145.1 uncultured Clostridia bacterium
CCCACTCGGCTTTATCGGGCGTGATCGCCGAGCCGCGGTAGGTGAAGGCATACGCAAGCTGTGCGGTGTTGCCGTCTTCACCCGTTTCGGCGGTGATATCCACGCTGTCTTCGGTGAATGCCAGCTCGGGTTCGAAGTCCTCTACCTCCAAACTATGCCACAGCGGGATAAAGCCTTCTTCCACAAAGAAATATTCGGTATTGAAGCCGCTCGCATCAAAGCCCGCGATCTCGTATGCCGCGATATCGAAGCTTGCAGCAGAGCCGTCGATGACGGTTGCGCCCGTGCTGTAATCGGTATACGAATCGCCCGCATCGCTCATCACGCGCGCAAAAACGGTGTTGCCCGCCGTACGCGAAATGCCGACCACGTTTTCAAAGCTCAGGTTATCCTCCCAGCCGCGGCGCACATAACTGGTAAGGACGGAACTCCATGCCGCACTGGCATTGGTCCCGGGGGTGCTGTCGATCACGCAGTTGGTCATCGTAAGGGACGCAACGCCTGCAAACACGACGCCGCCGTACGAGTCATCCCCGCCCGTTTTCGCCCGGATATAGCAGTTGTCTACCGTTGCGCCGTCGGCAAGCGCCGCAAGCGCCGCGGGGCGGCTGCCGCCTGTGCTCGTGAGCTGCGCAACGACCCCGAGGTTTTTGACGAGCGAACCGTTGCCGAGATCGCCGAACAAGCCGCCCGTTCCCACCGACTGCACGGTGATCGTATGCCCGCCGCCGTCGAACGTGCCGAGGAAGCCGACTTCTTTTCCGTCAAAATACCCCGAATACGCGCCGTTCCTGTACGCGCCCCAGTTCGCGTCTGCAATGGTGATATCCGTCCTGAGCAGAACGTACTCGCCCTTGCCGTAAGAATAAACCGCCTGGTTGTTGTTCCCGTGGTTGCCTTCTGCACTGCGCCACGCTATAAACTCGCTCGCGTCGCCGATCGTCTTGGTGACGACGGTAACGGGCAAAATGTAGCCGTAGGTATCGGCATCCGCAAAAGACAAGGTGTTTACGCCGCCCGCAAGCGCAGCGATATCGATCCTCCCATCCGCAAGGATGTCCGCGCCGCCCTCGGCGTACACGGCGTCGGTCTTATGCGTCGTATCGCCGCTCACATACGCCGCCAGCACGGCAGACGCGGCGCTGTTTGCAAACAGGTACTCCGCATCGGCGCTTTCGGTCAGATCTACCCACGGATAGGATACGGTCACCGTGCGGCGAAGCGATTCGTACACGTTCTCGCCGTCGTTATACTCGCACCAGATCTTTGCGCTGCCCTCCGCTTTGGCGGTGACGGTACCGTCTTCCACCGAGACGACGCTTTCGTCGTCCGTATGCCAGGTCACGGCAGCCCCTGCTACCTGTTCCGATTCCTTAAAGACCTTTCCGCTGAACTTCGCGGTCTTTTCAAACACGTTTTCCTGCACGGCGCCGCCCCAGGTGTACAGCGCCGTCTCTTCTCCGGGAACAAGGACGGTATCCTCTTCTCCGAAGAGCCGCACCTCGATATCGCCGTACACGATGACGGAAACGGGCACTTCGGTGCACTCGTAGCCGTTCCATGTTGCGGAAACAAGAACGGTCGCCCTGCCCGCTTTTTTGGCGGTGACCCTGCCTTCGGACGAAAGTTCGATGACGGACGGGTCGGAGTCTGCCGACGTGACCACCTCATAAGAGATCACGGCGTCGGACGTGTCGTAATCGTAAAACTCGACTTCGGCGACGATGTCATAATAGCCGGGATCCCCCGCCCCGTACGTGAGCGGAATGGTCTCGTCTGCAACGACGAGCCGCGGCACAACGCCTTCGTCGGTCACCGTGACGGAACAGGAAGACTGCTGCCCCTGCGCCGAGGCGGTGATCTGCGTGGAGCCTTCGCCTACGGCGACGACTACGCCGCCCGAAACGGTGGCAACGGAGGTGTTTCCGCTCGACCACTCCACGGCATCCGCCGTGGCAACGCCGTCTTTATAGACGGTGGCGGTAAGCTCGCCCCTGCCGTAGCGCTCCAATTCCAACACCTGCGCGCTCAACCCGATCGTATAGACGGGGTCTTGCGGCTCTTCCTCTTCGCCGTTTTTGCATGCTGCCAGCGCTACCAACGACAAAGCCATCAGAATGCCGAGCAACAACGCAAAAAGGCGCCTGCGTCTTGTGTTCATACTTTTTCCTCCCTTAGGTTTTTATTTCAGCGCGGTGCGCTTATTGCAGAAATCCGCCGATAAAGGTCGTCATCAGCGTTGCCTCGTTGTAGTAGTTGATCCCCCACTGATCGATAAACGCGCGGCAGTCGGCTTTATAGCCCGCAAACGTTTGCGCATCGAACGTGCTGCTGTAATTCAAGATAAGAAGGTACAACGGAGAAATGAGTTCCAGCTCGACGTTGGCTGCCGCCGTCTCTTCGCCGTTTGCCAGCAACCTGTCGCGCGCGGCATACATCCGCTCTGCCATGCCGTAAACGAACGCCCGCGGCCAGAGCTTTGCCGAACTGTCGTTGGTATAGATCATCCCCGCGTAACCGAGCTCTTTGACCTGATAGTCGTTGAACAGCAGGTAGGAACGGAACATATCGTACATCTCTTCGCCTTCGCTGCCGTACATGCCGTTAAAGAATTTTTCGGTGAGTTCGGCAACGTCTGCATAGCAGTTCCAACCGAGTTTGGCGTTCAGGTAGCCGTCCAAAACCGCCCAGCCCGTGCTGTTCCTGTTAAAGTACTGCGCCTGGTTGTAGTGGTAGTAAACGCTCTCTTCGTACGAGATCTGGTACAGCCTTTGCAGGTAGTTGTACGAATAGAAGGGCAGAAACGCGTTGATAAATACGGTATCGTACGTCCAGAAAAAGAGATCTTCGGAAAGTTCGCCCCAATCTTCCAGCGTCTGGTATTCGGGGTTTTCATCGAACGGCCTGCCCGTATACCGCGCCAGGATGGGCGCATAGAAGGGCGCGACCTGCGGATGCAGTTTCATCTCCTCGGCAAACACCTTGTTCCCGTCTGCGTCCGTGGTGTACGGCGCCTGCTCGGTAGCACGGTATACGAGAGTGGTCAGGATAAACCTGTCTGCAAGGCTGCGCATGTGTTCGGCATGCGCCTTTTCCGCATCGGTGGCATTTTCCTCCGCCTGCGTGGCGGCGAATTTTGCTTTGAGGCATTCGGCAAGGTCGTTGATGAACAGAATGAGCGTAGCCGACTGCGCGCCGTACTCGTCAATGACCGCTTTGCACGCGTCACAGGTGCACCAATCGTTTCCGTCGTCGTCCATCAGCGAAAAACTTGCCACATAACACGATTCCGTTTCATCGGCGTCGAAGTTATCGTACAGCGCCTGCGCCGCCGTTTCTACGAGCTGATCGTATTCCCCGCCCTCTTCATAATCGCCGTGCGCGGTGAAGCACAACTGCGGCGCCGTGCCGCTCGCGAACCACTCTTTATGGTCGGCTTCGTACTTATCCTTAGGGATATACAGCATGCTCGTGTGCGTGCTCGACATCGTACCGTTGTACGTGATGGGCAGCTGGAAATCGTGCCTGTACACCGTACGGTAACGGTACTGCGTTTCCGTGTTGTAGTTGGTGGCATAGCCGAAGCCGCTCGCGCGCACCGGGATATCGGGGCGCTCGACAATATGATAATCATACAGGGGCAGCTCGGATACGCGGTCTATATCGTAACTGTCTTCAAAATAATAGTCGAAATGCAGCGTGTGTTCGAGGAAGCCGTATACACCGTTGAGCGTGCCTTTGTCTTCCGCGCCGAGGATGTACACGTTGCTGCCCTCCGTTTCGATGACGAACCCCTGCGCGTCCACCACGCTATAATCGGCGGAAATGCCCGCAGCCGAAGCCGCCGCCGTTTCGCCGACGGAGATGTACTTGCCGCCCGCGCTGTACGCGGCGTCTTCCACGATCTCAAACGCGGCATCCGTCGCTTCGCCGAGGAACAGCTGCAATTCGCGCGCCGCCACGCTGATGAGGCTATTATACGCCAGCCCCGCGGGGACGAGGATCTTGTATTCGGTGGCGCCGTTTTTTGCGATCGTTTCCGACGTTTCGGTCATTTCGATCACGTGGTTTTCGGCGTTGGGGAGCGCCTCGCCCGTCGTGGTGCCGCCGCCCTGCTCTTTTTTGTCGTCATCGTCTGCACAGCCCGCCAGGGCAAGCCCCAAAAAGCATACCGCCGCCAACAAAAGCGCTGTCAGTTTTTTCATCTTCTTTCCTCCTTTACGAAACAACGATATCATAGTGCGCGAAGGTGCAGTTACCCGCTTCGTCGGTGACGAAGTACCACACGCTGTACGTGCCCGCCGTTTCGGGAACGAAGCTGCCGCCTTCCAGCTGTGTGAACACATTCTGCGGCGAGCAGATGTAGGTGCGCACGGTGCAGGCTTCGGCTGCGCTCACGTTGTCGGTCACCGTGACCGCGGCGATGTCGATACTCTCGTTCACGGCGGCTTCTTCCGCATGGCTGCCGAACGTGACCGAGGGACCCTCCGTATCGACCACGTTGATCGCATACACATACGTTGCTCTGCTGCCGCCGGAGTCTGCCACGGCGTAGTTTACCGCATAGGTACCGAATTCGGAAAGGCGGATCGTATACTCGCGTTCCACATCGGAAACATTCTGCAGCAAAACGCCGTCTGCCGAAGTGATATAGCTGCCATTCAGCGTAACGCTCATGGAAACGGTGATATTCGGGTCGAGCACGTCTGCCGCATAGAACGGAGCAAGCGTATACTCGCTGCCGATCTTCTGATACCCGTCGGCTACGGGTGTGTTGAACTGCGGCGCGGTCACATCCTGCGCGATGCCGTTCGGCATGATATACCCGATCGTTTGGTTGTTCACGCGCGAGATCGTGACCTGCGGATCGCCCGTAACGCCGCCGAAGGAGATGCTGAGCCACGCACGCTCGGACGGGAAGCCATTCCAACCGTTGCCCGCGGGGTAATAGTTCGTGCCGCCGTCGATGCTGGTGCCGAGCGATTCGCCGCTGTACGCAAACGAAACGGCATTCCCGTAAAACTTAGTCGTGAACGCGTTGCGCGCGCCGTTGCTCTCCATAACGACGGAGCCGTCGCCCTGTGCGGACAAGGTCGTTTTCAGCACGACGCTCGGGTCGTTTTTGTCCGTAAGCGTGATCGTGATCGAACCGTACTTCGCGTCTGCGGGCACGGTAAACGTCATACCGAAATTGTACGTCATCAGCACATTGATAAAATCAAGGCTGTATGCGCCATCCTTTTCCCCGACCGTATAAGTCACCTGCGCCTGCTCGACGTCCGCATCCGAAAAGCCCGTAAAATATTTGTAGATCTCGACGCCGCTCGCGTCGTAGCCGACGTCGTGCACGGGCACACTGTACTGTTTTACGTTGTTGCCGAGGACATAGGTGAACCAGCACTCCGCCCAGCTTTCGGAAACGGTGAACGTGCTCCCCGTAACGGGCGAAGCGGTGCTGAAATCTTTCGTCCCGGTGACGTACAGTGCGGCGGGCGTTTCCTGCGCGGAGCCGTTTACAAAGGTGTACCCGTCCAGTTCGGGAGACGTATATTGCGCGCCCTTGATAATGTAGCGGGGCAGCTGCGGCTCGGCAAGCAGGATCGGGTCGCCGTCCGCACTCACTTCCACGTCAAACGCGTCCGTGTATTCGTTCGTATAATCGCGGTACTCTAAGGTAAACGTATACGTGCCCGCTTTCATCGGGCGGTACGTCACCTCTTCCTCCGCGTTCTCCGCCGAAATTGCAGCGATCGTTTCGCTTTCGCCCCCGAAAGCAACACGGAGGGTCAGATACCAGTTGCCGTTCGCGTTTTCGGCGGTGAACGCGCCGAAATCCATCTCCTGCCCGACCGCAAGCGATGCGGGCTTTGTGTACGAAAGCTCCATCTCCATGCCTGCCGTGCGCTCTTTCGCCTCGACCGTATAGATCTTTTCGGCGACGTTGCCCGCATGATCCTCGGCGGTATAAACGATCGTGTATTCGCGCGCCCTGGTAGGCGTGAAGGCGCCGTTTTCAATCGCCACGAGCGCCTGCGTGCCCGTACCGTAAGCGGTGTAGACCCTTGCCGTAACAGAGCATTCGCCTGCATAACTGTCAAGCGCGGTCGCGGAAGGGACGGTGAACGGCTTGCCGATCACGGCGTAATCCGCCGCCGCAAGGTCGGCATCGTCTACCGTGATCACGGGCGCCTCGGTATCGGCGACCGTTCCGTTTGCCGCAAGGGACATGCCCGCAAGATGCGTAAACAGCACGCGGCAATGTGACTGCGCATAACTTCCCGCCGAAACGGAGAGATAGCATTCCCCGGTCGTAAAGCCCTGCCAGAGCGTTGCCTGCAAGTTCGGGTCGTCAAGATCGTTGGCGAGGTTCACGCCCTGCTGGATGTTTTCGCCGTAATAAAAGCGCTTTGTTTCATAATCGAAGCGGCAGATGATATCCATCGTACCGACCTCTTCGTTTTTCAAAGAGACGGAGATAGGGTTGTACCCCTGCATGGACGCCGCCGCCTTCGCGCCGTACCCGTCGTTTTGGTGACGTTTATAACTTTTGCCGTCGTAGGTGAAATCACCGTTGCCGCCGGGCATAAATTCCAGCCCCTGCTTCCCCTGCCCCGATGCATAAAACATGGCGAATACGCGGCAGGTCTCCGTCGTGCTCCCGTCCGGCGAATAGCGCAATTCAATGGTGACGGTGTTGTTGCTGTCATGCACGTCGGTGAGCGTGATGAACACGAACTGTGCGTCTGCCGTACCCAGCGCATGCGGCAGGAAAGATATACGGAACAAGTCGTCCTCTTCCGTATATTTACTCAGGTCGATGACGGTATTGGCGTAGACCGTCTCGTTTTCGGCAATGTCGGCGACCATGCCGCTCCTGCCCTCCGCAGGATACTCCGTCAGCGAAGAAACCGCACCGAAGCCGAGCTTTGTCTGCTCACCGGAAGCCGTATACAGATACTGTTTGACAGGGAACGACTCTTTGTATTGCGTGTGCGTTTCGCCGTTTTTCGCGGTATACAGCAGCGTATAGCTGCCGAAGTTCTGCAGCACGACCGTGCCGCCCGTATACATGCTGCCGTTCGGGGCGATGAGCGCAACGTCCGTTTCGTACGTTTGACTCCCCTCTCTGATCTGCGCCTGCGGCAGGGCGATCGTTTCCCCGACGAAATGCTCTTCCTCCAAAAAAGCGGTCAACTCTTCGCTCGTGCATTCCGCACGCACGGTTTTTTGCACCGAAAGCGCAAACCCGAGCACGAGCGCCGCGCAAAGCAGCACCATGCCGAGCAAAAGCGGGAGCGTTATCCCGTGCTTTGCCCGTTCTTTCTTTTTCATCATTCTTTGATCCCTCCTAATGACACTTTGTCCATGATACGGTTTTTGAATGCGATAAACACAACGATGATGGGAATCACCATAATGATGCAGGAAGCCAAACGCACCGTTGTATGCGCAAACTCCTGCAACGGCGAAGTGGAAAGCCACTGGATGCCGTATGAAAGCGTAGGATTGTTGGGCATGTACAAAAGCGGCGTTCTGTAATCGTTCCAATACATGATCATGTTCAGCAGAAAGATCGTGAAGAACATGTTCGCCACCATCGGCAGGATGATATGGAGCAGAATGCCGAACTCGCCCGCGCCGTCAACGTACGCCGCGCCCGCATAATCGTCGGGCAGGCTGCGGAACGTCGCATAAAACACGAGGAAGTACGCGCCGAGGAAGTTGAACTTCAACACATACATACCGACCATGCTGTCGTACAGCCCGATGTTCTGCAAGATCTGGATCGTGCTGATATCCGTACCGACGACGGGGATGGTCATGGTGATGACGACCACCCAATAGACGACGCCGCTGAATTTGAAGCGGAACTTCGCCGCAAGGTATGCCACGATGCACTGCACCGTCGTCTGGATGAACGCGCATCCGACGGCATACAGCACAGAGTTTAAGATCATGTTTTCCAGGTAGAACGTTTTTCCGCTGAGCGTGATGCGGAAGTTGCTGAAAACGAAGACAAAGTTTTCAAGCGACCACTGTTCGGGCAGCCCGACGATGTTCCCGAGCGTATCGAATTCGAGGATGCTTTTGAACGACGTCATGATCCCCCAAAAATAGACGATGACAAACGTCAAAGTCAAAAGCGTAAGGAACGCGAACACGACCCACGAAAAGACGTTCATCTTTTCCTTCGCCTTTCCCATGCGCCGCAGCCGCCTGCGCAGCATGCCGTCTTTTGCAAAAATATTGTTCATGCCGCCACCTCACTCAAAACGTTTGCCGATCTGATTCAGCGCCTTGCGGAAGGCTACCGTCAGCGGGATCGTGACCGCGGAAACGACGATACCGAACGCGGCAAGGTACGGGTATTCGCTCAGCCCGCTGTTGCCCGCTTCCTGCGTATTCAGGAACAGATAGTACCCGATCGTATACAACTGCCGCTCCGCCGAAGCACCGTAAAAACTGAACAGGTACATTTGGTTCGTGAACAGGTTCGCCACGCTGACCACCGCCATCGTGACGATCATGGGATACGTCATCGGCAGGACGATGGAAACAAATTCGCGCAGGGGGCGGACGCCGTCTAACTTCGCCGCTTCCAGAACGGAATCGGAAACGCCGGACATCGTGCCGTTAAAGATAAGGATGTTGGTGCCGAACCCGATCCAGACGGTGTAGAAGAGGATCGCCGCAAGGCGCACCCCGAGGTCGGACGAAAACATGAAGCCCTCGATCGTGCCGCCGCCGACCGCAACGATAAAAGCGGGAATGTTGTTTTCCGTAAAATACTTGAACAGCGTTACGACAACGATCTCGGAAACGATCGAAGGAAGGAACAGGAACAGCTGAAACAATTTGCTGAGCCGCCAGCCCTTCATGATGTAATAGGAAAACAGCAGGCTGCCGAAAAAGCCGATCCAACCGACCAAAAAGGACAGCACCGAATTCCAGATCGCGTTCACAAGGTAACTTTCCTTTGCGAAGTTTTGGAATACCTCCGCAAAATTGCCGAACCCTGCAAAAATGTACGAATAAATTCCGTTTGCCTCATCGGTAAGCGTATACGACTTGAAGGCAAGCAGGATCGAGTTGATGTGCACACCCAGATAAAAGACGCAGAATTGCAGCACGGGCAACGCGATCAACGAAATATAGAATATTTTCCGCTTCCTGTTGAAGGTCGCAAGCGTCTTTTTCTTTTTTATGGCTTCCATACCCTACCCCCTGTTTTGGCAAAACGCGCAGTCGTCACGAAATGTATGCATCGTAATCGTCTTTCCATTCCGCTTCCGTCCAGCGCCATATACCGGCAAAATACTCCGCCGCCGTATACACGCCGCCCCTGAGCGCCGTCCACGGGTAAGCATAATTGCCGTATGCAATGAGCGTAAGACTGTCAAAATCAGACATGTTTTCGTAATACAGCTTGTTTTCGGAAACCTGCGTCACAATGCTCCCGCTCAGATGCATATTCCACACATCCTGCGAATACGAGGTCATATTTTCCAGCGTTGTATCCGAAACATTGTAATTCATCGCCCGCGCAACGCCCGTGGTCGCGGTGAATTTTTCAAGATTTTCCGCCTTGTAACAGAATTTCAAAAAAGTTTTGGCGGCATCCACCTTTACCGGATCGATGTCGGCTCTGATAAACGCATACGAGGTATACATATCGATGGCGGTATCCGAATCGCCGTTCGGGTTCGCATCGTTTTTATCGATCTTTGTGGGAATGGGCATGACGCCGAAATGGCGGTTCTCCTTTTTCCCTGCATCCAGATAGAGCTGCTCGCTGCGCGTGAACGCATCGTTGACGGTCGCCTCGTTCTCCCACCAGTTGCCGTCCATCAGCATGGCGACGGGGGCGTTTTTCAATTTGGAATTGATGTAATTTTCCTGCGCGTTCAGGTGCGTCGTCGTCCCGCTGAGGCTTGTCGCATCAAAGTAATCCCCGTCGATGAGCTTTTCCAAAAAGGCGAGCCCGTACAGCCTGCCGGGCGTACGCATCAGCAAATAGCCGTTCGCGTTCGTGATATCCGCCGTTGCCGTTTCATAGGCATACCCGAGAACGGAGCCGTCTTCTTTGACGCTGTTTTCCGTGACATAAGCGATATCCTCCGCCGCAAACGAATACCGCGCTTCGGTGATCGCCTTCCCGTCGTATGCGGCGGCTACCCTGTTCACGAAGTTCGCCGAATATTTGGCGGCGTGTTCCCCGCTCAGGATAAAAGGCGTTACCCCGGCGATCGTCTTCATGTAGTTGCAAAGGCCGAAAAACTCTTCCATCGTGGCGGGCAAGCCGTCGTCATACGAAGGCTTCACCCCGTCGGGTCCTGCAGACAGGTCGCCGCTCGCGTTGGTATAGCTCCCGTCCGCAGCGATATACAAACTCTTATCGTTGAACAGATCTTTGTCGTACACGATGCCGGAGAAAGTTTCGTAATGCGGGAGCGCGTAATATTTGCCGTTGTACTGCAAGCCCTTCTCCTGTGCGGATTTCAGGCTGACGCCCTCCTGCGCGCAGACCTCCTGCACAACGTCGGTAATATCCAAAAAGTCGCCGTTCATCACGTTTTCGTAATACCGGACTTCTTCGGCAAAGAAAATATCATTGCCCGACGTGCTGAAATTCAACTGATAGCCCTTGTCTTTGTTCGGGTCGATCATGATCTGGACGCCCGTCGTTTTGCCGCCGTCAAACGACGTATCGGCGTATTCTGCTTCGAACGCTTCCTTTATATCGCGCAGCCAGTCCGTACCGAAACCGCCGTCGTAGTTGGATACGTACAGCTGCATCCTGTCGATATCGACTTCCTCATCGTATTCACCCTGCCTGCCGGCGCACGCCGTCGCACCAAAGGCAACGGATACAGCCATGAGCAGCGCCGCCAACATCACGCCTACACGTTTCATCATTGTTTTTTCCTCCAAATATATTTTTTGCGTTTTATCAATGGAATAAAAGATACATCCGCCCGCGCCGCGGGCGCGTTACAGAGAAACATTTATCCGCGCCGAAGGCGCATCACAAAACGACGGGGCTGCCGCTTTTCATCGACGCATCCGCCGCATAGACGAGCAAATGCCCCGTGATCGAATTTTCAATGGACGTATACGATACAGACGGCTTGCTGCCGAGCATGATGCCGCAAAAATCCGCGACCAAACCGCGGTCGCCGCCGAAGTGCCCGCCGGTTTCACCCTTGCGGTCTTTGAAATCAAACCGCTGTTCGGTGTACGTTGACGTTTTCCTGTCATACTTGCGCAGACAAAAAAACCCGTCCTCCACCTTGCCTTCGATCTCGCCGCGGGTGCCGCTGATAAAGATGCTGCGCCCCGCCTTCATACAGCCGAGGGTAAGCGAATGGACTGCCGTGCTGCCGTTTTTGAAGCGGATCGCCACGTTCTGATGATCGGCAAGATCGCCGCCCGCTTTGTAGGCGCACACCCCGTGCGGGTTGTACGTTTTCAGCGATGCGATCTTTTCTTCCATCGTCACGTCGTGATAATCTTTGCCCGTACACTGCCACGGGTACCACGGCAGCAGACAGTTGTCCAGGTACATAGACTGCACATCGTAAATGCACTGTTGTCGCACCTCTTCGGGACAATCTACCAAGCAGCGTGTTCCCGCGCCCTTCGGCGCCTTTTCGGGAACGAAAAAATCCCTGCCGCCGTAGCTGAAGACCTGCGCGGGCGGCGCGGCTGCGTTCAGCCAGCACAAAAGGTCGATATCGTGGCAGCACTTTGCCAAAAGCAGAGACGAGCCGCACTCCTCTTCGCTTTTCCACTTGCCGCGGATATACGAAACGGAAGAATGAAACGCGCCTACCCGCTCGTCGGTACAGATGTTCACGATCTCGCCGAGTTCGCCGCCCAAGATCAGTTCTTTGATCTTACGGTAGAACGGCGTATAGCGCAGAACGTGGCAAGTCATCAGCTTGCAGCCGTGCGCCTTGGCGGTATCGTAGAGCAGCAGCAATTCCTTTTTGTTGTTTACGAGCGGCTTTTCCAAAAGCATATCGTAACCCTGCTCCAAAAAGGGCACCGCCGTCTGCAAATGCAGTTTGTCCATCGTGCCGTTTATGACGCAGTCGGCGATCTTTCCGCGCGCGAGTAGTTCCTTTTGGTCACGGAAACACATCGCTTCCGCCACCCCGAAATGCTCCCGCACGTATTGCAGCCGCACCGCATCCGGGTCGACGGCGGCAACGATCTCCATCTGTTCGAGTTTGTGCACGCCTTCTTCCGCATAGACGCAGGCGCGGTCTCCGCAGCCGACCAAAACCACCTTCAATTTTTCCATCGGCATCCCTCCTTTCCTTTCGCAAGTTGGTTCTCCGCCCTGTTCGCGGAAACAACTTTGCGTCTACAACCTGTAATCGGTGATGACTTTTGTTTCGCCCGCGCGGATCATGTCCGTTAGATCTTTCAGATCTTTCGCGCGGCGCGGTGCTATGATGCCGCCTTCGGACGCTCTGTTCTCGGTATAGTGCAGGTCGGAACCGCCCGTCTTTTTCAGGTTATACGAATCGGCGTACCAATCGGCGCGGACGTTTTTATCGGGGTCGATCGCCGTGTTGCACACCTCCACCGCGTCCACATGGTGCGGCAAAAGGCGGATCATCTCGATCCAGTCCGATTCGAGGAAGGGGTGCGCGTGCACGATGAACCCGCCGTCGCTGCGGACGCGCGTCAAAAGTTCTTTGAGCGGTATGTCGCACATATCCTCGTTCTTCAACAGCCAGTCTTTATTCAGGTTGAAAAAGAGGAAATCGTTCCCCTTATCCGAATATTCCAGCCCGAAAAACACCTGAAAATCCGTGCCTTCCGCCGCCTTTGCCGCCGCCTCGTACCCGCTGCAAAACACATCCATCTGTTCCTTCCACGGCGCGTTCAACGGGCGGGTGATGCTGCCCGTAAAATGGTCCGTGATGCACACGCCCGCATAGCCGAGCGAACGATAATGCTTGACCATATCGCTGCCGCTCATGCGGCTGTCGCAGCTGCCTTCGCTCGTATGTACGTGCAGTTCATACTTGTACTCTTTCATCTCGCTTCTCCTCTCTTTTTAAGTTTGATACCGTATGCAAAGCGCACGCATTTTTCGGCTGCAAAACAAATGTACCGTTTTTATGCGAACGCACTTCCATATCTTTGAAATCGAAGGAAACGTTTACCCCTTCGGGCGCGGAATGATCGAATCGGTACGATCCGTCCTGTTCCCTTGCCCAGCGCACGGATATCCTGCCGCGCACGCTGTCATAATGCCCTTCCGCATGCGTGATCGCGCCGCTTTGGTCGAAGAACGGGCGCAGCGTAAGCTGCGCAAAGCCGCCTTCGCCCGCCTCTGCGGAGGGCTGAATGCCCAAACAGTATTTGAACATCCATTCGCCCACCGAACCGTAGGCATAGTGGTTGAACGAATTCATGGATACATCGCCGAAGCCCGTTTCCTTTGAATAGCTGTTCCACCGCTCCCATACCGTCGTTGCGCCGTTGACGACGGGATAGCACCAGGATGGATATTCCCTGCTCGTGAACAGGCGGTACGCGAGCGCCGCTTCGCCAAGATCGCACAGCGCGGGCAGCAAATGTTTTACCCCTAAAAACCCCGTGGTCAGCTTGCCGCCGTTGCGTTCGATCGCCCGCAGAAGATGCGGGCGGATCTCCGCCGCGTCCGCAAGCCCGAACCGATACGCGAGCAGATACACCGTCTGCGTGTCGCTTTTCAGCCTGCCTCCCTCCTCCATGAACCGCGCGCGGAATGCCGCGCGTATGTTGGCGTACAGGGCAAGGTAGTAAGCGACGTCGCCGTCGCCCGCGATCTCGCACAGTTTCGCCGTCAGATACGCGGAATACGCAAAATAGGCGGTGGAGATCAGCCGTATATCGCTCTCTTCATTCAGTTCCAGCCAGTCGCCGTAGTTAAAGCGTTCGGGGCGGATGTAATTTTCGCTGCGGGAAAGGCAATAGCCGACAAACCGCTTTGCCGCCGAAAGATTTTCCTTTACGACGGAAACATCGCCGTACATACGGTAATATTCATACGGCAGGACGGTGACCGCGTCTCCCCACCCCGCGGCGCCGATGCGCCCCTGCAAAACGGAATGATCGTGATGCGGCACGATGGGCGCGATGCCGGGCACGGCGCCGTTGCCGCACTGTACGTCACGGATATCGGTAAGATGTTTTTTATAGAACAGGCGGCAGTCCATATTGAACATTGCCGTGCCGCAGAAGACCTGTGAATCGCCCGTCCAGCCCAGCCGCTCGTCGCGCTGCGGGCAATCGGTGGGAATGTTCAAAAAGTTGCTGCGCTGCCCCCATACAATGTTTTTGTACAGCCTGTTCACGACTTCGTCGTTGCAAGAAAACGCCGCCGTTTCGGCAAGATCGCTGTACGTTGCAAGCCCGTCGATGCGTACGACCGCCGCGTCGCCTTCCACCGAAACTTCCACATAGCGGAACCCGTGGAAGGTGAACAGCGGGCGGAACGTTTCTTCCTTTTCCCCTGCAAGGATATAGGAATCCGTCGCCTCCGCCGTGCGCAGGTTCGCGGTATAGAGCGAGCCGTCCGCGCAGAGCATTTCACCGTAGCGGAAGGTGACTTTTGCGCCGCGCGCCCCGCGCAGCCGCGCTTCGATGATCCCCGCCATATTCTGCGAAAGGTCGTAGATCGCCCGCCCCTTTCCGTCCATATGCAAAAAAACTGCGGGCAGCCTGTGCTTTACCTTTGTTTTCGGAGCGATCGCCTTGTCGAGGTAATAGAGCTTCCACAGATCGGAGGAACCCGTTTTCGTCTTTGCCGGCACCCACCCCGTATCGTCATAGTCTACCGTCGAAAAATCGCCGAGCGAAAGGCGCGCGTCCACCTTTTCTCCCATCAGAAGATCGGAACGCAAAATTTCTCCGTGGGCGGCTTTCCAACCCGTATCCGTTTCGATAAACGAGCGCGAACCGTCTTCATAGTCGATGACAAGGCTGGCAAACACCTCTACCCTGTCGCTGAACACCTGCCGCTCCACTTCGTAGCCGAGGTTGCCGACCGCCCAGCCGTCCGCCGCAACGATCGCAAGCGCGTTCTCCTTTTGCAACCGATCCGTCACGTCGTATTCCATGTACGGAATGCGCTTTCTGTAATCCGTCCAGCCCGGCGATAGAAAATCGTCGTCCGCCTCGCTCCCGTTCACATACGCCTTGAATACGCCGAGCGCCGAAACATACCAAACGGCGCGCTTTACGCTTTTTTCTATTTGAAATTTTTGGCGGAAATAAACAGCGGGCGCACCGTATTGCGGTTTTCCGCCGCGGCTTACCTCGTCCAGGTAGATCCAAACGCCGTTCTCGTAAAACACCGGATTTTCTCCTTTCCGTTAAGGTCTGGCTGTTGCGTTTTTTAACGCAACAGAGGGGTACCCCTCTGCCCTTTTTCTGCTCAGACGCCAAGCTCTTTTACCAGCGCCGCCGCGTCCTCTTTGCTCCATTCGGGGTATGCCCCTTTCTGCGAAACGGCAAGCGCGCCGCACGCGTTCCCCAGGCGCAAAACGGCATTCGGATCCGTCTGCGCGCCGTCCATCGAGGAGAGAGCCCCTGCCATGAACGCATCGCCCGCACCGTTCGTGTCCTCTATCCTTTGCACAGCGGCGGCGGGAGCGCGATGGATATTCCCCGCCGCGCACAGCATGCTGCCGCGGCTGCCGAGCGTGAGCAAGACCGTTTTTTGCGTGCCCGCGATCTTACACAACCGCTCTTCCTGCGACGCGCCTTCGGCAAACATAGGAAGTTCCTCTTCCGAAAACTTGACGATATCCGCCGCCTCGATGTATTTGCGATACAACCCGACCGCCTCTTTTTCGCCCGAAAAAATGTCCGAACGGTAATTCACGTCAAAACTGACCTTTTTGCCGCAGGCGTGCGCGCGTGCGATCAGTTCGTCCGCAAACGCCCGCCCGTGCTCCGAAGAGAGCGGCAGCGAACCGATGTGCACGATATCCGCCAAGCGGACGATCCGCCCGATCTCTGCCTGCGGCAGGTACGCATCCGCCGTGTTTTTACGGTAAAAACTGAACGTCCGCTCGCCCGCCCCGTCCACTTCGACAAAGGCGAGCGTCGTATTCCGTTCTTTCTCTCTTTGCAGATATACATAATCAAATTGCTGCTTTTGGGCTACATCGGCAAGAAAGTTCCCGATCGCATCCTGCCCGACGCTGCCGCAAAAACCGCTGACCGTGCCCAATTTTTTCAGACAACATGCCACATTGAACGGCGCGCCGCCCGCAAAGCATGCAAATTCCATATGCCCGTGACAGGTACGCCCCGTCATATCGGCAAGGATCTCTCCCACGCAAATGACCATATCGCTCCCCCTTTGCTGCGCCCCCGATAAAACACCGGCGTGCTTTACGCCTTTTCGGAATTTGTTTCGCACGCGGCGACAGCCGCGTTCGCCTCCCTTATGCGGCGCATCCCCTTCTCGGACAATTTCGGGCGGCGGTCGTAATCATACAACCCGTTCTGCTCCTGTTCGACGTCGTATAGCTGCGTATAGCAGAACCCGGAAAGCTGCCCGCAGCCGAGCAGGAATGCGACCGTCTTTTCATAGCGGGCGACAAACTCTTCCTCCTTCTGCTCGTTCTCATACCCCCAACCGTCTGCGGAACCGCCGAAACGCACGCCGCCGAACTCGCTCAGATGCAGCGGCTCGCCCTTATACCCGATCCCCTCTCCGGGAAGATACATCTTGTCAAAGGACGGCGCGCCGCGCAACGCGTCTTCCATGTGCGCCTTCAATTTTTCAAACGCACCGTAGAAATGGAAGTCCGCCACGTCCGTCTCATGCCCGTGCAAGCCGCCGCTCACATCCACGCAGGGCCGCGTAGGGTCGAGGACCTTTGTGAAGGCGTATGCGGCGTCCGCAAACCGTACATCGCGCACCCAGCGCTCGTCTTCGGGGTCGCTCCACATTTCATTGAGCGGGCACCATGTGACGATGCAGGGATGGTTGAAGTCGCGTTCCACCGCTTCGCGCCATTCACCGAGGAATCCGCCAAGCGCCTCCAAGTTCCGCACGCGCATCCCCCAGCTCGGATATTCACCCCAAACCATATACCCGTATGCATCGCAAAGGCATAAAACTTTGGGATCGAACACCTTTTGGTGCAGCCGCGCGCCGTTGAAACCGAGCCGCAGCGCCAACTCGATATCCCGCACGAAATCATCCTCGGAGCGCGGCGTATACACGCCTTCGGGATAATACCCCTGATCCAGAACGAGCCGCTGAAATACGGGCTTTCCGTTCAGTAAAAACGTTTTGCCATCGTAACGCACGTCGCGCAGCCCGAAATAGCTGTAAACCGTATCTTCGCCGAAATGCAGACGCACACGGTACAGGCGACCCGCCCCGAGTTCCCAAAGATGCTTTTCCGCAAGTTTCGCTTCAAACACGCCGCGATAGTTCAAATGCCCGCCGCATAAACCGACAGTTTTCCCGTCGTATGCGATCTCTGCCCGAAACTCCCCTTCGGTCTGCGCGGTGACTTCCATTCTGACCGAACCGTTTTCAACGGACGGATAAAAGCGAACGCGCAAAAGCCGCTCCTGCGGCACGCATTCCAGCCAGACGCTCTGCCAGATCCCCGTCGTGCGCGTATACAGGCAGCCGTAAGACTGTTCCTTGTCCGATTGCTTGCCGCTGGGAGAATTTTCATGCACATCGTCGTGAACGGCAACTTCGAGCAAGTTCTCCCCCTCTTGCAGCGCATCCGTGATATCAAAGGAGAAAGGCGTATATCCGCCGCAATGGCTGCCGACCGATATGCCGTTCACAGACACTTCGGCATAACGATCGACCGCGCCGAAATGCAGAAGGACGCGCTCTTCTTTTTTACGCTGCGGCGCGACAAAAGCCTTTTTGTACCGCAAATCGCACACAAAACCCTTTTCGCCGATCCCGGAAAGCTTTGATTCCACACAGTACGGAACGCGGATCGCCCGATACGGCTTACCGCCGAGCGAAACTTCCCATTCTCCGTCCAACAAAAAGAAGGATGCCCGCGCAAATTGCGGCTCGGGATAGCGCAAAAATTCTTTCACCAAACGTTTCATATCCCTTCAAACCTCCCTGTGCGATGCGGAACGAGCCGAACAGCCTCACAAATATTTAGCGAAAATACACATTGTATTCCGATTTATCGACAAATAGTCATTCTTTTCCGCTGATTTGATCGAATTTTCGCTTATAGTATAGCATAGACGGCATTTTTTGCCTATGGGGGTAATCCGCACAAATTTGTGGGGTTCTTCCGCCTTGCATAAAGATACGGGCGGAACCGACGCTGTCGGCTCCGCCCGTGAACGATGCATGATTCAGTTTTTTCTGTACTTCCCCGGCGATACGCCATACTCCCGCTTGAATATCTCGTAAAAATACTTCTTGTCGCTATACCCCGCTTCTTCCATGATCTCTTCCACCGTCTTATCCGTGGATAGGAGCGCCTTCCTTGCCCTCTCCAACTTTTCTTTTTGGATATACTTTTTCATGGTCTTTCCGGAAACATCATTGAATGTTTTCGAAAGATATTCGGGAGAATAGAACAGCAGTTTCGACAAATAGCTTGCGGAAACACCGTCGCCCTTGTTTCTTTTGATATACTCCATCATTTCCTGATAGATCCGCTTTTGCTTGTCGGAAAAATCCCCCTTTCCGTCATGCCCACAGCGAAAGATCTCAATAAGCGCCAATTTGAGCAGGGAATGGATCGCTTCAAGATAACCGGGGCGCTCTTCCTTCTTCTCTTCAATGATCTGCCTGATATACGGCACCACGCTCTTTGCCTTTTCCTTGGGCAGACTTAAAAAACCGCTCTCTTTCATCAAAGCGCTGCCCACTTCTTCTTTCAGCATCGTGCGGCAGGCATATTCGATGCAGCAATCGCCGTCTTTCAGGAAAAAATCAAAAAATTCGGGCAGAAACAAAATGTTCCACACGGAGATCGTAGGCGTTGTCGCCCGATAACTGTGCGAAGCGCCGCTGTCGAGCATCATGACGTCCCCCGCGCTCAGTTGAAAAGTCTCCCCGTTCACCCAGTGCTGCGCTTCCCCTTCTTCCACATAGGCAAGTTCTATAAATTCGTGCTTATGCCCTGCCTCATACGGCGTAACGCCATGCACGACCGCTACTTTTTCTTCGCTGTTTATATATTTATCCTTTTTAATTACTTTCGAATCGTTCAAAGTTTTTCCTCCGCATACATTATAACAAATCCGAACGAAAATGTGAATAAGAATTCTTGACCGAATGCAAATTTATTCAAATTCTGTTTCAGACCTGTATAAAGACCTTATTATTGTACCCTCCCCCGAAATTTGTCAAGAAAAATACCATGTTTTTCCATTTTTTGGCGCCTTTTTACTGTTTTACGATCCGTTTTCACCGACGGAGCGCCTGCCCGCCGCGTACCGCATACAAAACCGCGGCAGCCGTTCGTACGGCTGCCGCGGAAACGCGCAACGGCGGATCGTTTATGCATGTGTGCGGCGGTAAGCCGCGGGGGTCACCCCTTCCTTTATCCGGAACGCGCGGATGAATGAACCAGCCTCCAAATACCCGACTTCGGAGGCGATCTTTTCAACGGACAGGTCGGTTTCGGCAAGAAGACGCTTGGCGTGTTCCATGCGACGGCAAAGGGCATATTGCAGCGGAGAAATGCCGCAATAGGTACGGAACAAATGCGTGAGATAATAGCGGCTCACCCGAAGCGCCGCGCACAGCTTTTCCACCTTCCCGAGCGAGAGGTAGTGCTCGTCTATGTACGCTTTGGCGCGGAGATAGGTTTCATTCGGGGAAAGATATTTGCCTTCCTCGACCGGAAGCAGGCGCAAATACAGCCCGAGAACGGCATTTGCCAACCCTTTGCAGACTTCGTTGCCGAAGCGGCGGCGCTCCCGCGCTTCACGCACGAGCATCCCGAACAGCGCGGAAAACTCTTTCCGAAATTCACCCGACGGCAAAACGGGCGGCATGCAGGCATCCAGCGGCCGATCGTCCGCGGCGCGGCTGAACTTCAAATTCCTGACCGCAAAAAAGAGAAACGCAAACCCCTCTTCCGTACGTTCCGCATGCCGCGCGCCGGCATTGTACAGCACAAGGTCGCCCGCCTTCACGGGGAAAACCTGCCCGTCCACTTCCGTTTCCCCGCTCCCCTCCGTCACAAACAGAAGTTCGCAAAAGGGATGCGAATGCGGTTCTTCGCTCCAATTTTTTGTAAAGCTGAGTTCGCCTGCGTACAGCAAGTTCGGCTTCAGCTCGTTTTCGCTTTCACGGCGGATAATGAGATGCTTGCGCACATCGGTATCCGCCCGGCAAAGGTTTTTCATGCGTTCATTATACCGCAAATTTCATAAAAAATCTACCGTCGTGCGCCCGAAAAAGCCCGCATTGCGAAAAATGTTCTCATTTTGCTGTGAAAATAAAGCAAATTCGCCACTTGTGCAAACGATAACTTTGCGGTATGATGAAACTGCGCAGAGAATGGCGCAACGGAGGATTATCAGGGAATGAGACCGAAGATCGGTATCCGACCCGTCATCGACGGCAGATGGTTCGGCGTACGGGAAAGTCTGGAACAGCAGACGATGAATATGGCAAAGAGTGCCAAAAAGCTCATTGAAGAGCATGTTTTTTATGCGGACGGTTCGCCCGCGGAAGTCGTGATCGCCGATACGACCATCGGCGGCGGCGCGGAAGCCGCCAAATGTGCGGAAAAGTTTGTTGCGGAGAACGTGTGCGCGACGCTGACCGTCACCCCCTGCTGGTGCTACGGCAGCGAGACGATGGACATCGACCCCCTGACCGTAAAGGCGGTTTGGGGCTTTAACGGAACGGAGCGCCCCGGCGCGGTGTATCTTGCCGCGGCTATGGCGCTGCATGCACAGCGCGGGCTGCCCGCCTTTGCCATTTACGGGCGCGACGTACAGGACGCGGACGCAAGCGGCGTGACCCCGGACGTGGAAGAAAAGATCCTGCGCTTTGCCCGCTGCGCGCTTGCCGTCGGGCAGATGCGCAACAAAGCATACGTGAACATCGGCTCCGTTGCGATGGGCATCGGCGGAAGCTATTGCGACGTCAACGCCATGCAGCGCTACTTCGGCATCCGTGCGGAATGGGTGGACATGACCGAGATCGTGCGGCGCATGGAGCTGGGCATCTACGATAAAAAAGAATACGAAAAAGAACTTGCCTGGATCCGCTCCCGCTGCAAAGAGGGCAAAGACTGGAACGGGGAAGCCTTCGGCATGAAAGACTTCACCCCGGAAGAGCGGGAAAAACAGTGGGAATTCGTTGCAAAAATGACGCTGATCGTTCGCGACATCCTGCTGGGCAACCCCGCCTTGGACGAGATCGGCTGGCACGAAGAGGCGCTGGGCAGGAACGCCATCCTCGGCGGATTCCAGGGGCAGCGCATGTGGACGGACTACTTCCCCAACGGAGACTTTACGGAAGCGCTGCTCAACAGCACGTTTGACTGGAACGGGAAGCGCGAACCCCTCCCTTTGGCGACGGAAAACGACGGCTGCAACGGGCTTGCGATGCTCTTTTGCAAACTGATCACCGGGCGCGCATCCGTCTTTGCGGATGTACGCACCTATTGGAGCCCCGCCTCCGTAGAGCGCATTACGGGCTGGAAGCCGCAGGGCGCCGCCGCCGAAGGGTTCATCCACCTGCTCAACAGCGGCGCGGCGGCATTGGACGGCACGGGCGCCTGCAAAGACGAAGCGGGCGCACCCGTCATGAAGCGCTGGTGGGAGGTGACCGACAAGGACATCGACGCCATGCTTGGCGCAACGAAATGGTGCAGCGCGAACCGAGGGTATTTCCGCGGCGGCGGCTACTCCTCTTCCTTTGATACCGAAGGCGGCATGCCCGTAACGTTGGTCCGCATCAACAATGTGGAAGGCATCGGTTACGTGATGCAGATCGCGGAAGGGCAGACGATCGCCCTGCCCGCAGACGTAAACAAGACGCTGCTCGACCGTACGGACAGGACGTGGCCTTCGACTTGGTTCGTACCCCGCACGAACGGCAAGGACGCTTTCAAAGACGTATACGGCGTAATGGCGAACTGGGGCGCAAACCACGGCGCGTTCACGTACGGGCATATCGGCAAAGAGCTGATCACCCTTGCAAGCATGCTGCGCATCCCCGTCTCCCTGCACAACGTGCCGGAAGAGGAGATCTACCGTCCGCACGCATGGAGCAGCTTCGGGACCAAAGAACCGGAAAGTGCGGACTTCCGCGCATGCGCGCATTATAAACCTTTATATCGCTGACCCACTATTCTTTCTTTCCCCTTCTGTATGGCGCCCCGCCCGCGAGTATCGCGGGCGGGGCGTTCATTTGTTTTACTTTTTCTGCCGTTTATCCTATAATATAAGGAAAGACAGACAACGATCTCGGAAAGGTGCGCAATGAAAAAAGTTAAGATCACCGTAATGAAAACGGCGTGCTACACAGATCTGATCGAAAAGTACGAAAACCCGATCCCGCACGCCTGCGATATGCAAGAAGGACAAACATTCATCGCAAACGGCTGGGAAAAGCCGCAGGGTTTTTGTGAAAGCGCCTGGGAAAGCATCTCGGCGTTTGTCATGGCGCTTGCGCACGGCGGCGAAAATTTCTACGACGGTTGGATGAAGAATAAAAAATCGGCAATGATCTCCTGCAACGACGGGTTTCGCCCCGTAAGTTTTTTGCTTGAAACCATGGATGCGGATGCAGACTGATCCGCCGCGATACAGCAAACAAAAGCCCGCGGACGATCTGCGGGCTTTGCGTGCAAAAAGGGCAGGCTGAAAAACGCAGCCCGCCCCATAGATCCCCTTGTTTGAAAGTGCCGTTCCGGTTGCCCTTAACGGGAACGGCGCTTTATCTGCCCTTCTTTTTTTCCGCCAAAATATGCATGGCGCACTCGATGCGCTTTTTCATCATGACGCAAGTGACGCCGTACGGGACGTCGATGTCGCCGTTGAAGTGATAATTGTTCGCACTGCACCCGCCGCTGCAAATAAACTTTGCAAAGCAGAGATCGCAATTTTTACGGGTGAACAGGCAGGAAGTTTTGAACTTGCCGCGGATCGCCGCATCGAGCTCGCCCGCGTATACGCTGCCCATGCAAAAGTCCGTATCGCCCGCAAATTGATGGCAAGGATAGATATCCCCGTTCGGCAGCACCGAAAAATACTCGTTCCCCGCTCCGCACGCGCTGACGCGCTTGCTCAGGCAGGGACCGCCCTCCAGATCGATATCGAAATGGAAAAAGCCGAACCCCCTTCCCTCGCGCCACCGCTGCAGATAGGCATCGCAGAGAATATCATACTCTTCGCAAATGCGCGGAAGCATCGCCTCGGTGATGGCAAGCTCGGGGATATCCGTGACGACGGGCTCCATGGAGATGCTTGCAAACCCGCTGTCCGCCAAAAAGAGCACGTCTTTTGAAAAATCGAGATTTTTTGCCGTGAACGTGCCGCGTACGTAATATTTTTTATCGCCCCGCTTTTTGACGAATTCACGGATATTGTTGTAGCAGAGGTCGAAACTGCCCTTCCCGTTCACCGTTTTGCGCACGGCGTCATGCACCTCCGGTCTTCCGTCAAGGCTCAGGACGACGTTCTCCATCTCCTCATTGAGAAAATCGGCGATCTCTCCTTTGAGCAACACGCCGTTCGTGGTGAGCGTAAACAAAAAGGTTTTGCCACGCTTTGCCGCCTCCTCCTTCCCGTAGAGGACGGTTTTTTTGACGACGTCGAAGTTCATCAGCGGCTCGCCGCCGAAAAAGTCCGCCTCGAGCACGCGGCGGTCGCCCGAGCCCGCGATGAGAAAATCGATCGCACGCTTAGCCGTTTCAAAGGACATTGCCTGCCTTTCTGCATGATAGGCGCCTTCATCCGCAAAGCAATACCGGCAGCGCAGGTTGCAGTCGTGGCAGATATGCAGGCAAAGCGCCTTGACTTTATCCGATTTCGCAGGGCAGACGGAGGGTTCCGGCGCGAACAGCAGACCGTTTTGCCGCAGCTCGGCAAAGTCTGCCTCGTATGCGGCGCGCTCTTGGGCGGGGATCTCCGCCTTCCCCTGCCCGAGCTTTTCCTTTAAAAGGCGCGCCGCCGTTTCGTCGCACTCGTGCAAAGACGCGCTGCCCGAATCAAAAATGTAATAGTTGCCGTGATTTTCAAATACATGGACCATCGTAAAAAGCCTCGCCCGTTTTTGCAGGCATAAGAGTGCGCCGCACGCTCTTCCCGCGCGCGGCGCACCGAAAAGAAGAAGCAGTTCCCTGCTCCTTCGCCCGTTCAGTTATTCTTTTCGGGATCGTTTTCCCTGC
>CALWBR010000008.1 GCA_944376145.1 uncultured Clostridia bacterium
ATCTTTGCGGGGAATGCATAAGGGGTGCAGTTCCACCCAGAAAAGAGCGACGACGACGGGTTGAAGCTGTTGGAAAATTTTGTTCGCATGCGCGCAAGCGTGCGGTAAGGAGAAGAGCGTATGATCTTGTTTCCCGCGATCGATATATTGAACGGCAGGGCAGTCCGTCTGCGCAAGGGGGAAAGGGACAGCGTCACCGACTACGGCGACCCCGTCGCCTTTGCCGAAAAGTGGGCGGAAGCGGGCGCCGAGTGGCTGCACATCGTCGACTTGTCCGGTGCGTTTTCGGGGGAGAGCGGTATCGACGCCGTCATCACCGAGATCAAAAAGCGCGTCGATATTCGCATCCAAAGCGGCGGAGGGCTGCGCAAGATCACCGATATCCGCCGCCGTCTGGACGCGGGCGCGGACCGTGCCGTCATCGGCACGATGGCGGTGTGCGATCCGGATGCGTTTGCGCTCTCCGTGTACGAGTTCCCCGAAAAGATCGTCGCCGGCATCGACGCCAAGGGGGGCATGCTCGCCGTAAAGGGCTGGACGCAGACGACGGATACGAGCGCTGTTTCGTTCGGCAAAAAATGTATGCGGATGGGCGTGCGCTGCGCGCTGTTCACCGACATCGCGCGCGACGGAGTGATGGGCGGCGTCAACGTCTCCGAAACGGTGCGCCTGCAAAAGGAGACGGGGCTGTGCGTCATCGCCTCCGGCGGCGTCGCTTCGATGGCGGATCTGGTCAATTTACAGGACGCGGGCGTGTACGGCGCGGTGCTCGGCAAGGCGCTTTACGATGGGGCGATCGATCTGCGCGAGGCGGTCGCGGCGTTTTCGGGCAAAGCATAAGCGGGCTTAGAAAGAATAGAGAGAAAAAGGAGCGGCGTATGCTCGCAAAACGGATCATTCCCTGCCTCGATATCGATAAGGGCAGGGTCGTAAAAGGGGTCAACTTCGTCAACCTTGTGGATGCGGGCGACCCTGTAGAGATCGCCAAAGCCTATGACAAGATCGGCGCGGACGAGATCGTTTTTTTAGACATCACCGCCTCTTCGGACGGGCGGAAGACCGCCGTGGATATCCTCGCCCGCGCAAGTGAGCAGGTGTTCATCCCGCTCACGGTGGGCGGCGGCATCCGCACCGTGGCGGATTTCCGCGAAATGCTCGCCGCCGGCGCCGATAAGATCGCCGTCAATTCCGCGGCGATCAAGGAGGCCTCGCTCATCACCGAAGCCGCGCAAAAATTCGGCGCGCAGTGTGTGGTGCTTGCGGTCGACGCAAAGCGCAACGCGCAGGGCAGGTGGGATGTGTTCCTCAACGGCGGCAGGGTGAATACCGGGCTGGACGCGATCGAGTGGATCGCAAAGGGCGCGGCATTGGGAGCGGGCGAAGTGTTGCTCACTAGCATGGACCGCGACGGGACCAAGGCGGGGTACGATTTGGAGCTCACCCGCGCCGCGGCGGAAGCCGTCAACATTCCCGTCATCGCCTCGGGCGGGGCGGGGCGCATGCAGGATTTTGCGGACGTGCTCACCGAAGGGAAGGCGGACGCGGCGCTCGCTGCGTCGCTGTTCCACTTTAACGAGATCGGCATGAAGGAGCTGAAAGATTTTTTGGAGGAGCGGGGCATTCCCGTGCGGAGGGTGTAAATGGAAGAACTCAAATGGAACAAACACGGGTTGGTCTGTGCGATCGCGCAGGACTATTAGAGCGGCGAAGTGCTCATGCAGGCATTCATGAACGAGGAAGCGTACCGCAAAACGCTGGAAACGGGTTACGCGCACTATTGGAGCCGTTCGCGGCAAAAACTTTGGAAAAAGGGGGAGGAGAGCGGGCATTTGCAAAAGGTGCGCGGGATCTTCCTCGATTGCGATAAAGACTGCGTTTTGCTGAAAGTCGAACAAGTCGGCGCGGCGTGCCATACGGGGGAGTATTCCTGCTTTTTTACCCCCGTGCGGGAGTGCGGCGCGGGCGCGGAGATGCTCGGGCAGCTGCAGCGCATCATCGAGGATCGCAAGCAGAACCCCGAAGAGGGCAGCTATACCGCCTATCTGTTTGAAAAGGGCGTGGACAAGATCGCCAAAAAAACGGGCGAAGAGGCAGTCGAGCTTGTCATTGCCGCCAAAAACGGCAAAAAAGAGGAGATCGTCTCCGAATGTGCCGATCTCTTCTATCATACGCTCGTTTTGCTCGCCGACGCGGGCGTGAAGTTGTCGGAGGTATGTACGGAGTTGAAAAACCGTCACTGATTTCGGTTCGCGCTCATCGCGCAATACGGCGTTAGGTTTGCGTTTTGCTTCGGGTCACGTACGTCTGTGTACGCTCCCCTTGCAAAGCCGCGCCTGCCTTGTCTTGCGCGCGATCGCTTGCCGAAACGGGGGAGTTCACGAAAAATTTTTCGAGCTGACGAAAAATTTTTCCGTGAGTTGAGGACAACCCAACGGGCACGCGGCGATAGCCGCTGACCGCGGAGGTTTTCCTCTGCGCCGCAACTTTGAGGGCACACCGTTATAGAAGTGCGGCGCATTCACCTTTCCTGCCAAAGGCAAAGTGTTGCCAAATGGGGTTGCGCGGCGCAAAGGCGTGGCTTTGCTTGCGCGAGGAAATGAAAATTGCTTGCGTCTGCAAACCGAAACGGGGTCACGAAAAATTTTTCGTGCTGATGAAAAATTTTTCCGTAATAAGATGGTGGTTTGCAACTTTCCCCGTATTCGAGGAAGCGGGGAAGCTTTACGGAGTACGAAAACACGGAGTACGATATGGAAAAGAGAAAAGGTTCGCTGTTATCGTTCCGCCCGGATATCAAGGTGCTGGATGCCACCTTGCGCGACGGCGGGCTTTGCAATAACTTTGCTTTTACGGACGAGTTTGCGCGCGCGCTGTACAAGATGAATTTGGCGGCGGGCGTGGACTATATGGAGATGGGCTACAAAGCCTCGCGCGATCTGTTCGATCCGGCAAAGTTCGGTAAGTACAAGTTTTGCAACGAAGCCGATCTGCAAGCCATCGTCGGCGAAAACAAGACGGGGATGAAGCTCTCCGTCATGGCGGATGTGGGCAGAACGGATTTCCGTCGCGATATCGGCAAAAAAGCGGACAGCGTCATCGATATGGTGCGCATTGCCTGCTACATCTACGAGATCCCCGCGGCGATCGAGATGATCGAATACTGCCACAAGCTCGGGTATGAAACGGCGGCGAACGTCATGGCGGTC
>CALWBR010000009.1 GCA_944376145.1 uncultured Clostridia bacterium
GCTGCGCGCGGGCGCGATCGACGTGTGCGGCTGGTTTTTGGAGAGCCGGCAGACCATCAACCTGTACGTGCCGGCGGTGGCAAAACACTGCGGCATCGACCTCGATACCCCCGTCAAGGATCTCTCCAAACAGCAGTACGATATCCTTATGTACGGTTCGGGCGGGGAGAAGATCCCCATGCAGTATGACGCGTACAACTTCCACGGCACCTATCAGATCCAATGGGAGGGCTTTGTCAATTCTCTCACCCGCCGCTATCAAAACACCGAAAGCGACGGTGTAAAAGGGGAGATCGAAAAGTACATCACGCAGCTGCCTTGCCCTGCCTGCGGCGGCAGGAGGCTCAAAAAGGAGGCGCTCTCCGTTTTGGTCGGCGGGAAGAACATCGCCGAGCTTTGCGAGCTCTCCGTGACCGACCTGCTTGCCTTTTTGGACGGGCTCACGCTCAGCGAAACGGAGCACCGTATCGCCGACGTGATCTTGAAGGAGATCCGCGCGCGGCTGAACTTTTTAAAGAACGTGGGGCTGGCGTATCTGAACCTTGCCCGCAGCGCGGGGACGCTTTCGGGCGGGGAGGCGCAGCGCATCCGCCTTGCCACGCAGATCGGCAGCGGATTGACGGGCGTCTTGTACATTTTGGACGAGCCGAGCATCGGTCTGCACCAACGCGACAACGAAAAACTTTTGAACACGCTCAAAGACCTGCGCGACCTCGGCAATACGCTCATCGTCGTCGAACACGATGAAGATACGATGCGCGCCGCCGATTACATCGTGGACATCGGTCCGAAGGCGGGCGTACACGGCGGCGAGGTCGTTGCCTGCGGCACGGCGGAAGAGATCATGGCGGAGCCGCGCTCCGTCACGGGCGACTTTTTGGCGGGGCGGCGGAAGATCGAGATCCCGCCCGTGCGCCAACAGCCGGACGGGCGCTGGCTGACCGTGCGCGGGTGCAGGCAGAACAATCTGAAGGGGATCGGCGTGCGTTTCCCCGTCGGGCTGATCACGGCGGTGACGGGCGTTTCGGGTTCGGGCAAAAGTTCGCTCGTCAACGAGATCGTCTATCCCTGCCTTGCGAACGCGCTCAACGGCGCGCATCTGTCGCTCGGTAGGTGCGGCGGCTGCGAGGGGCTGGAGCATTTCGACAAGGTGATCGCCATCGACCAGTCTCCCATCGGCAGAACGCCACGCTCCAATCCCGCCACGTATACGGGCGTGTTCACCATGATCCGCGAGCTGTTCGCCGCCACGCCCGACGCGCGCGAACGCGGGTACAAGGCGGGCAGGTTTTCCTTCAATGTTTCGGGCGGGCGGTGCGAGCACTGCTACGGCGACGGCATCATCAAGATCGAGATGCACTTTTTGCCGGATATTTTTGTCCCTTGCGAGGTGTGCGGCGGCAAACGCTACAATCGGGAAACGTTGGAGGTCCGCTATAAGGGCAAGAACATTTCCGAAGTGTTGGAGATGACCATCGAAGAGGCATGCGAGTTCTTTAAACCCGTTCCCTCCGTCTATAACAAATTGAAGACGATCAACGACGTGGGCTTGGGGTATATCAAACTCGGGCAGAGCGCGACCACCCTTTCGGGCGGCGAAGCGCAGCGCGTAAAATTGGCGACCGAGCTTTCCAAGCGCTCTACGGGTAAAACGTGTTATATCCTCGACGAACCGACCACGGGGCTGCACAGCTACGACGTGGAAAAGCTGATCAGGATCTTGCAGCGGCTGCGCGGGGCGGGGAATACCGTCATCGTCATCGAACACAATCTCGACGTGATCAAGATCGCGGATCATATCGTCGACCTCGGTCCCGAAGGGGGCGACGGCGGCGGTACGATCGTCTGCGAAGGCACCCCCGAGCAGGTGGCGCAGTGTGAAAACAGCTTTACGGGGCAGTTTTTGAAAAAGATCCTGGGCGCGGAACAGTAAAGCGAGGATGTGCGCCGAGGGGCTGCTTTATAGGATATTGCGCCGGACCTATGTGCGGTAAGGTGTATTGTATAAAGACTGAACAAACAAAACCACGGTTTAATGCCGTGGTTTTGTTTGTTTTCAGAGTACTATGCGTTGCATAATGGTCTGTGTTCAGAAAATATTTTCAAAGGTCAGCGCATAGGTCTGCGGCAGCTGGCGGCAGATCACGAGCAGAACTTCGATCTTGGCGAGGGCGTCTTCATACAGCCGCGCTTGGATGCAGCCTTCGGCTTCGCCCAGCCAATAATCGATGTAGGCGATGTCGCCGTGCGGGATGACGGCGTGCAGTTTTTTTTTCTTTTCCTCCCAAAGCCGCTGCAGTGCGCGTGCGTCGTCGGGCAGGGCGCTCTCGTCCCGCGTTTTGGCTTCGAGCGTGCCGAGCGCGGCGCGTACTTCGCCGAATTCCGCGTTCAGGTATGCCGTTTCCCATATCGCCGCGCCGACCAAAAGCGCGAGCGAGAGGACGGCGGAGAGCAGCATCTTTACCATGTACAGCCCTCCGGCAGCGCTACGCGGAAGGTGCGGAATTTTTCCCCGCGCGTCTGTAAATAGACCTTTCCCGTTCCGTCGACGGTCAGCACGAACACGCGTTTCCGCTTTTTTATGCCCTGCTTTTGCAGTACCTCGTCAAAAAACGCTTCGCTTGTGTGCGTCAGCGTCAGGTTGTGTTTTTCGTATTTGCCGTCGTCGAGGATGAGCACGGGGATCGATCCCTTTTTTTCCGTTTCCGCACCTTCGCGCGGCATGGCGGTGAACTGCCCGTTCGCTTCATACAGCGCGTAGTCCACTTCGTCTAAGGAAAAATATCCCGCCGCACGCATCGAGCCGATCAGGTCGCTCACGTCCAGATGGTTGCGCTCCAGCTCCGTGATGTCGATGCCGTTTTTATTGATGACCAGCGAGGGCTTGCCGCCGATCGCCCGTTTGAGCGGCCGCACTTTCAGGTCCAAAAGCAGCATGAGCTGATGCAGCAGAAAGATCGTCAGGACCGAAAACACGCCGTACAGCAGCGGGATGGAAGTATCCGCCATGGGGATGCACGCAAGTTCGGAGATCAGCAGCGTGATGACCAGTTCAAAGGGTTGCATTTCTCCGATCTGCCGCTTCCCCATCAGCCGCATGACGATAAAGAGCGCCAAAAAGATGAGCGCCGTTCTCAGAGCGATCAGTCCCATGCCGAAAGTATGTTACCCGTATCGGAAAATTATGCGGCGGGCGGCTTTTGCGCAGGATACGGGGGCGAAACGCTTGCAATTTTTGAAGAATGGGTGTACAATGTCTTTACAAATGCAGAGTAGCCGAGGCGCGTTAAGTGTTGCGAAACGGGACGTTGTTCGCAAACGAAAGGGGAGATTCCCCTGCGGTGCCGAGGCGCGTCCGTTGCAAGACGAGCGCGTTTGCGCGCCCTTTTTCCACGGACCTCGCAGGATCGTTTCCGGAGGTTTTTTCTATGTCGGCTAAAGTTTTCGGTTGGTTGTTTTCCAAGTACTTCCTGTCCCTCTCTTCCGCAAAAAAAATCGCATACATTGCCGTTTTTATTGCGCTCGGCGTGGTCACGAACTCTTTGATCGAGATCAACGTCACGGCGTCGAACAGGATCACGTTTACTTACTTCGTCTGCTTTTTCGCGGGCTTCTTGCTCGGACCGCTGCCCGGTTTCCTCACGGGCTTTTTGGGGGATGCGATCGGCTTTTTGCTCGTCCCGCAGGATGTGTATTGGCTGTTCGGGTTGACGCTCGGGCTGATCGGCGTTTTGGCGGGGGTGGCGCGTAAGCTGCCGCTGTACGGCAAAAAAGGCGTCTTTTTGAAGGCATGCATTTTCTTTGTCGTCTCGTATGTGCTCGTTACGTGCTTCCTCAATTCGCTCGTGAATTATTGGTATGTCTATTTGTTTATTTGGCAGGGAACGGTCAAAACGGTGTTTTGGGTATGGCTGGGCGGCAGGCTCGCTTTCCAAACGATCGTGTTTGCCGTCAACGTCGGGGTCTGCGCGGCGGTTCTCGCGGTGCTGGTCCCTACGCGGATGTTCGGCTTTTTCAAGCAGGAGCTTGCGCCGCGGCAGGCAAAAACCGAGCAGGAAGCTCCGCTTCCCAAAGCATTATGACACGTTGCAATGTTCGGCGGTCGGCGCGCCTTGTTCAAGGCGCGCCGACCGCCGTGTGTTGTATGGATCTTGCAAAGGGAAGGGTGATATTTTATTTCACAAATCACTTGCAATCGCCGCGCCGTTTTGGTATAATCGCACTATGGCGGTGAACGTTCGCTCAGCCAAGTACGGAGGGTATGGATGAATACGGAAGGGAAGGTCTTGACGGAAAAATTGCTCGCCTATGCGCGGGCGCATCTGCATCTGCGCGAGGAAGACGAAGTCTATGCGCGCAATGCATTGCTGACGTTGCTGCGCTTGCCCGCGCCGGGCAGCCTTGAAGAGGGGTACGCGGTGCCCGACAGCCCGGACGAGCTTGCGGAAGAGGTCGCCTCTTACGCTCTTGCCAACGGGCTGTGTGCGGAAGGGGAAGAGGAGCGCTTTTGGGTGGATATCTTCGGCGTGCTTTCGCCGCTCCCTTCTGCGGTCAACGATGAATTCGCGCGCATCGAGCAGGAGCAGGGCGCGCAGGCGGCGTGCGATTATCTGTACGATCTGAGCGTCAAAAACGGGTACGTGCGCGCTTCGGCGATCGCCCGCAACCTGAAATGGGAATACGATGACGGCAGGAACGGGCTGGAGATCACGATCAATCTCTCCAAACCCGAAAAGAACAATAAAGACATCGCCAAGCTGCTGCATGCGCCGAAGGGGGAAAAATATCCCGCCTGCGCCTTGTGCAAAGAGAACGAAGGCTTTGCCGGCACGGCGACGCATCCGCCGCGGCGCAACATCCGCACGGTGAAAATGACGCTCGGCGGCGAAAAGTGGTTTCTTCAATATTCGCCGTACGCCTATTACGACGAGCACTGCATCGCCATCAACGAGGATCACGTGCCCATGAACGTGGGGGTGCGCACGCCCGTCAAACTTTTGGATTTTGTGGACCGCCTGCCCAATTACTTCATCGGCAGCAACGCGTCGCTGCCCATCATCGGCGGTTCGATCTTGAACCACGAGCATTTCCAGGGCGGCAAGCATCTGATGCCCATGCATCACGCAAAGATCCGTCAGGCGTATAAAAGCGACGCTTTCCCCGGGCTTTCCATCGGCATTTTGGATTGGTACAACAGCGCCGTGCAATTTTCGGGCAAGAGCCGTGCGGAAGTGGCTGCCTTTGCGGCGAAGGTCATCGAGGAGTGGAAGAACTTTGACTGCCCCGCGTGCGATATTTTGAGCCATACGGGGGATACGCCGCACAACGCGAGCTCGCCCATCTGCCGCAAGGTCGGGGATACATATGTTTTCACGCTTATCCTTCGCAACAACCGCACCGACGAGCGGTACCCGGACGGCATTTTCCACGTGCATCCCGAGTATCTGAACATCAAGAGCGAGGGGATCGGGCTGATCGAGGCGATGGGGCTGTTCATTTTGCCGCCCCGCCTCAAACGCCAGCTGGGCGAGATCGAGGCGATCCTCTGCGGCGAAGCGGCGTATGATCCCGTCGCGCTCGCCGACCCCGCAAACGACCTGTACATCCATCGGGATATGGTGGCGCAGCTCGTCGGGGAGGGGAAGGCGGCAAACAGGGAGGAGGCGTCGGTGCGCGTGCGCGGGTATGTAGACCGCGTCTGCGCGGGGATCCTCGGCAACACGGCGGTCTTCAAAGAGGATGAAAACGGCAGGCAGGGCTTTGCGAAGTTTATGCAAACGCTCGGCTTGGAGGAGGTCTGATCATGGAAGGTTTGGAACAGCAGCGCTTGGAAGGGTTTCGGCGCGTTTTCGATGCGCAGCCGCAGCTGCGCGTGAGCGCGGCGGGGCGCATCAATCTCATCGGCGAACATGTGGATTATTGCGGCGGCAAGGTGTTCCCTGCGGCATTGAATTTGAACTGTACGGTCTATGCCCGCCTCAACGGGTCGGACGTCATCAACGTGTATGCGGATGACCTGTGCGAGAATGCGCCGCTGCAGATCGCGCGCATCGCGGACTACAAACACATCAAGTGGGGCAAATACCAGGCGGGCGTGGCGTACGTCTTGCAGCAAAAGGGCGTTCCGCTCGTCGGGTGCGACCTCTATTACAGCTGCACGGTGCCGTTCGGGAGCGGGCTCTCTTCTTCCGCCGCCATCGAAGTCGCCACCGCGGTCACCCTCTGCGAGCTGACGGGAACGCCGTATGACTTGAAAGAGCTGGCGGTCCTTTCGCAGAAGGCGGAAAACGAATATTGCGGCGTGAACTGCGGTATCATGGATCAATTTGCTTCGGCGATGGGCAAAAAGGACAAAGCCATTTTGCTGGATTGCAAAACGTTGGAGTACGAGTATGTTCCTTTGGAGTTGGGCGGGTACGAGCTCATCGTCGCCAACTGCAACAAGCCGCACGCGCTGGTGGAGAGCAAGTACAACGAACGCCGTGCCGAAGTGGAGGAAGCGCTCAAAAAGCTGCAAACGGTCTATAAAAACGTGACCTGCCTCGCCGAAGTCACCCCGGAAATGTTTACCGCCGCCGAGCATGTTTTGGAGGGGAAGATCCGCGACCGCGCCGAGCACGTCGTCTATGAGTGCGCAAGGGTGCAGGAAGCCGCGTCGGCGCTCAAAAAGGGCGACATCGAAACGCTTGGGCGGCTCATCAACGCCTCGCACGACAGCCTCTCCAAGCTCTACGAAGTGACGGGCAAAGAGCCGGACGCGCTCGCCTATGCGGCGCGGGAGCAGGAAGGCTGCATCGGCTCGCGCATGATCGGCGCGGGGTTCGGCGGCTGTACGATCAGTCTTGTCAAAAAAGAGTGCGCGGAGACGTTCAAAGCCAAAGTCGGGGCTGCTTACAGGGCGGCGGTCGGCTATGACGCAAGTTTTTACGATACCGGCGTCGAGGACGGCGTGACCGTTCAAAAATTATAAAGCAAGAAGGAGAAAGGAAACATGGAAAACATTCTCGTTACAGGCGGCGCGGGTTTTATCGGCAGCCATACGCTTGTCGAACTGTTGGAGCGCGGGTACGGCGTCACGGTGGTGGATAATCTTTCCAATTCCAGCGAGGAATCGCTGCGCCGCGTGCAGACGATCACGGGGAAGGCGGTAAAGTTTTACGATGCGGACATCCGCGACCGTGCGGCGATGGAAAAGATCTTTGCGGAAGATCGCTTCGATGCGGTCATCCACTTCGCGGGGCTGAAGGCGGTGGGCGAAAGCTGCCAAAAGCCGCTCGAATATTACGACAACAATCTCTACGGCACGCTCGTCTTGTTGGAGACGATGCGCGCGCACAACGTTAAAAAGATCGTGTTTTCCTCTTCGGCGACGGTATACGGCACGCCCGAAAAACTGCCCCTCACCGAAGACTGCAAAGTCGGCGGGACCACGAACCCTTACGGGACGAGCAAGTTTTTCCAGGAGATCATGCTCACCGATCTTTGGAAAGCGGATAACGAATGGAACGTCATTCTGCTTCGCTATTTCAACCCCGTCGGCGCGCATGCGAGCGGGCTGATCGGGGAGGACCCGAAGGGGATCCCCAACAACCTCATGCCGTACGTGGCGCAGGTGGCGAGCGGCAAGCTCCAAAAGATCAATGTGTTCGGCAACGATTACGCCACCAAGGACGGCACGGGCGTGCGCGACTATATCCACGTTGTCGACCTGGCGCGCGGGCATATTGCCGCCATCGAGGGCTGCAGAGAGGCGGGCGTGCACGTTTACAACCTCGGCACGGGGGTAGGGTACAGTGTGCTCGATATGATCCACGCCTTTGAAAAGGCTTGCGGCAGGCAGCTCCCGTATCAGATCTGCCCGCGCCGTGCGGGCGATATCGCCGCTTGTTATGCCGATTCGTCCAAGGCGGAAAAGGAGCTGGGGTGGAAGGCGGAGTTCGGCATCGAAGAGATGTGCCGCGACCAGTGGAACTGGCAGAGCAAGAACCCGAACGGGTATGCGGGGACCGCGCGCTGATACATTATATAAGCTGATACATTATATAAATAGAATGCCGTGGCGGCGGGCGCAAAAAGCGCCCGCCGCCGTCGCGTTTTCGGGCTTGCCCGCGCGTTCGGCGGAAGAAAGGCGCGAGGGCGGGTGCGGAGAATTTATGATAATCGGGTAAAATCGGAAAAAATCCGCTGTTTACACTTGACTAACCTTCAAAATTCTATTATAATTATCGGGTATATTTCTGCTGTGTGATCCGTACGGAAAACTTGTTGCGGGATCCGCGCCCGCGCTGCGGGCGGCGCACAGGAGTTAAGAAAAAGGAGTAGGCAATGGGCAAAGGCAAATCGGTGTTGCTGATCGTGATCATCACCGTCGTACTCGCGGCGCTGTTGTTTATCGGCTTCACCCCGTCGTTCCCCGTCGGCGTAGACAATTTCAAATCGCTGCTTTCCAACGTGGACCTCGGCACAGACCTCGGCGGCGGGTATACCACCGTCTATTATCCGGAGGGCGTGCTGTCCGCGAGCGAATATGAGATCGAAGACGAAGAGACGCAGAGCGAATATGTACAGTACAAGGGCATCTATCTTTCCGAAGAGATCTACGATGCCGACGCAAAGCAGGCAACGGAAGAGTTTGCGGCGGAATTCGACAGGGCGTTCGCGGCGCTGACCGCCCGCTTTGAAGAAATGGGCTTCGTGAACAGTTCCGTGGCGCGGGAGAACGACTATACCATCCGCGTGACCGTCCCGTATACGGCGGGCGCATCGGACAGCATGTTCACCCAGCTCTCCTATTCGGGAGATCTGCACATCACCGATACCGAGATCGCTTCCGTCAACGCGGAGCGCAGGGCAGAGGTCTGGGGAGCAGACCTTGTCTCCGGGGCGGGCGTTGTTTCCGCGGGGGACAGCGGTTATTCCGTCACTCTCAGCTTTACGTCCGAAGGGCGTGAAAAGTTTGCGGAGCTTACGGCGGGCATGGTCTCCGATTCGGAGTCCGGTTCGACGTCGGGCACGCTCCGTATCTACATCGGCATGGATCAGATCATCGCGGTCTCCGTCGCCGAAGAGATGGATCAGAACACGATCTACATCACGGGCAATTACACCACGCGTGAGGCGGCGCAGTCTGTTGCGGCGGCGATCAACTCCACGTTGAACGAGGAAACTTCGTTCGATCTCGATCTGAATTATTCCTATATCTATGAGTTTGCAGCCACGATGGGCGAAAACACCGCTCTTTGGGTCGCC
>CALWBR010000010.1 GCA_944376145.1 uncultured Clostridia bacterium
GGTCGTTTACCTTCATTTTGAAGACGCCGCCCGTGCCCGTGCTTATCAAGCAGGCTTGCAAGCTCGAGAGCGGCAGCGCCCGTCCCAACCGCGATAAAGTCGCCAAATTGACCAAGGCGCAGGTGGAGGAGATCGCGAAGCTCAAACTGCCCGATCTCAACACGACTTCGCTCGAAAGCGCGATGAGCATGGTCAAGGGCACCGCCCGCAGCATGGGCGTCACCGTCGAAGAGTAAAGGAGAATGTGGGAGAGAGTTGTTTCTCGCATGCACCACAAGGAGGTAAAATCATGAAAAACGGGAAGAGGTACGCCGAAAGCGTAAAGGCGTACGACCGCAGCAAATTATACGACGCAGACGAGGCAATGGGGCTGGTCATCGATACGGCGCGCGCCAAATTCGATGAAACGATCGAGCTGCACGTCCGTTTGGGCGTGGATCCCCGCCAGGCTGACCAGCAGGTCCGCGGCGTGCTCGTTCTGCCCAACGGCACGGGCAAGACCAAAAAGGTCTTGGTCATCGCCAAGGGCGAGCGTGCCGATGCCGCCGCAGCAGCCGGGGCTGATTATGTCGGCGCCGAAGAGATGGTGCAGAAGATCCAGTCCGAAAACTGGTTCGATTTCGATGTCGTGATCACCACGCCCGATATGATGGGCGTCGTCGGGCGCATCGGTAAGCTGCTCGGCCCGAAGGGCCTCATGCCGAACCCGAAGTCCGGTACGGTCACGATGGACGTCGCCAAAGCGATCGCCGAAGTCAAAGCCGGTAAAGTGGAGTATCGCCTCGATAAGACGGCGATCATCCACTGCCCGATCGGCAAAAAGAGCTTCGGGAAGGAAAAGCTCGGCGAAAACTTCAACGCGCTCATGGACGCGATCGTCCGCGCCAAGCCCGCCGCTGCGAAGGGGCAGTACATCAAAAGCGTCTCCCTCTCCAGCACGATGGGTCCCGGCGTGAAGGTCAATTACGCGAAGCTGTAAAAAAAGGCTCGCGGATTTCTCGCCGAGCTGACGGCTGCGAAATCCTGCGATTTTGAGGACAACCCCACGGGCACGCGGCATTTGCCGCTGACCGCGGAGGTTTTCCTCGCCGCACGATGATACAGGGCACACCATTATAGAAATCGTGCGGCTTCACCTTTCCTGCAACAGCGCTTACGCACTAACAGGGGTGAGCTAACGCAAAAGCGTGGTTTTGCTTGCGCGAATGAATGTTTAAATGATTCGATTGCGCTTAGCCAAAATCGCAATTTTCGCTAAGCGCCCTCATTTCGCTTGACATTTCCCCGTGATTCGGGTATACTGTCGCCGAAAATGAATTTTACCGCAGAAGGCAGGCACCGCAAGGTTCAATGGTATGTACCGCCCGCTCAGGTAGAAGGTGAAAAGGCAAATGTGCGCATTTATGCGCCGTCATGCCCTTCTGCCCTGCGGCAGAAGGGCTTTTTGTATGGCGGCGCAGCCGCGCCGTCGCATTCTCAAAAGGAGGTAAACCAGTTGTCAGCCAATTTAGAAGCGAAAAAACAGATCGTGGAAGAGATCAAACAGAAGATCTCCGACGCCAAGTCCGTCGTTTTCGTTGATTACAAGGGGTTGACCGTCGCGGAGGTATCGGAGCTGCGCAATAAGTTCCGTGCCGCCGGCGCAGAGTACAAAGTGTACAAAAACACGCTGCTGCGCAAGGCGTTCAACGAACTCGGCGTCAACGCGTTCGACGAGGCGCTGAACGGGCCGACCGCCACCGCTTTTGCGGCGGACGAGATCACGGCAGCCAAAATTTTGACCGCCGCCGTGAAGGACATGCCCGAAAAACTCGTTCTCAAATGCGCGTATGTGGACAATGCGTATGTAGACGCGAAGGGCGTCACCGCGCTGGCGTCCATGCCCTCGCGCGAGGAACTCATTGCAAAGATGCTCGGCTCCATGCAGGCGCCGCTCGCAAACTTTGCAGGCGTACTCACCCAGCTTTTGCGCGGCGTAGTCGTGGCGCTCAACGCCATCGCGGAAAAGAAGGGTGCGTAAAACGGCACTTGCCTCCTTGCGGGGCAGGAACGGCGGCGCCGCGCCCGCCTCATTTTGTGCGGCAAATACAAAATAAAAATTTTTCGGAGGAAATCAAAAATGGCAGATGTTGCTAAGTTTATCGAAGAGATCAAAGGTATGACGGTCGTCGAGCTCAACGAGCTCGTGAAGGCATTGGAAGAGGAGTTCGGCGTCAGCGCCGCTGCTCCCGTTGCGGTCGCTGCGGCTCCCGCTGCAGGCGCTGCCGCTCCCGCGGAAGAGGAGAAGACGGAGTTCAACGTCGTTCTCAAGAGCTTCGGCGAGAAGAAGATCGACGTCATCAAAGCCGTCCGCGAGTTCACGTCTCTCGGCCTTGCCGAAGCGAAGCAGCTCGTCGAGAGCCTGGGCACCATCAAAGAGGGCGCTCCCAAGGACGAGGCGGAAAAGATCGTTGCCCGCATCAAGGAAGCCGGCGGCGAAGCCGTTATGCAGTAACGCGCGTTTTACGCAAGAGCAAAGCGCCCGCGGAACCGTTCCGCGGGCGCTTTTTTACATGTGGGCGCTTTTTCCACATTTTAGGCGGGGATTTTCTGTGTCCCGAAACGGGAAAAGATTTGACAGGGAGCCCGTCTATCTTGTAAAATAAGAAACGCGTGCGGGGCGAAGCAGCGAGGCTGTTCCCGTCCCGAAAACAGGATCAGTGAGGATGGAAAAAATGGACAATTCGTATAACAACGTTCCTCCCGCGGGGTATCCGCAGCAGCCCGCGGGCTACCCGGTTCCGCCGGCGGGGTACCCGATGCCCTATCCCCCGCAGGACAATTCTGCCGCGCTGCGGCAGGAGATCGCGCGCAAGCAGCGCAAACTCATTCCGTTCAACATCGTCGTCGTGCTGCTGTGCATCGTGGCGATCGTTTCTTTGCTGTTTTTGCCGCTGCTCACCGTCAAGGTGGACGACGCTTCCCGCATCGTGTCCGCGTTCGGGCTCGAAGAAGGGGAGGGGAGCGGCTCCGGCAGTGCGGAAGGAGAGAGCTGGCAGGACAGCGTTTCCCTCGAAGACGCACTCCGCGGCGTCAAGCTCGATCTCTCCCTCAGCGGGATGGATCTGCTCGAGCTCGGTTTTTCCGAGGCACCCGAGGACGTTTTGCTCGATCAGGTCGGCGCGATGATCGCCCCCTCTTCGGATACGCTGGCGGCAAACTTGGCGGTCGTCGTGGGCGCGGCGAGCAGCGAGCTGGGGCTGGAAGAGCTCGACGTGGACGTGCAGCCCGTCATTGATTCCTTCTCCTCGCTGGGCGAAGCGCAGACCGAAGAGGAAGTGGATACCGCGATCGACTCCATCGTGAACGAAGTGCGTGCCCAGGTCGGCGAAGATGCGATCTCCGAGTCCGCCTTGGAAGAAGTGCGCGACTTTATCCGGGAACAGTACGATAAGACCATCGCCAACACGCCGGACGGAAAATTCTCCACCGAGGCGTTCGTCTGCGTGGCGATCTCCACCGCGCTCGACCTCGCCGACGAGTATTTGGACGACGATCAGAGCGACGCGCTCGAAGGGCTGCTGCGTTCCGCCCGTGCGGAAGAAGTCCTTTCCCCCGACGCTGCGGGTGAACAGCAGACCGGCGGCAGTGCCTCTTCGGAGGGCACGGGGAATTCGGGGAAGGTGTATACCTCCTATTCCGAGCTGTTCGGCGGGCTGCTCGAACGCAGCGGCGAAGATCTGCTCGACGAGGAGCAGACGCAGCTGCTACATAACGTCTTTTTGGCGATCGCCGCCGCCGTCATCTTCTTTGCGTTCGTCTGGTTCGTGCTGCTGCTGTTCGCGTTCTTTCACATTTTCGCGCGGAACAAGCGCTTCCTCATGTGGTATGTCAAGATCTTCGGGCTGCTGCCCTGCCTGATCTTCGGCGTCGCGCCCCTCGTATTGGGGGCGGTGCTCGGCGGGGAGATCGCCGCTGTCTTGGGCATGATCTCCACCATGGCGTGGGTGAGCGGCGGCTGCTATGTGCTGCTGTGGCTGCTCTCCATCTTCTGGGCGTTCCCCATCAAGCGCAAGATCCGTGCTTTGGACAGACAGCTTTACGCGGGCCGTTGACCGCGTCAGGTGCCGCCCCGCGCAGCCGTACGGCTGTGCGGGGCGGCTGCTTTTCGGCAAAAAAGGTGCGCGTTCGCCCAAAAAAATCCGAAAAAGAAAAATTTTATTGTTCATTTTGCTTGACGTAGAGCGGCGCCGTGTGGTAATATACCTAAGCTGTGTTATAGGGTTGAGGCATAAAGTTACTTCAATCGTTTTGTCGCGCGCGGTAAACAACAGCACGTCGGCGCGGCGGAACGAAGATAATTTATGCCGACAAATGTGGAGGCTCGACCTCTGCGACTAACCGAAGCTGCAGCCATTCAATTTTATATCGAATGGTTTTTCTTTTTCCGGAAGGCTTCGACACACACGGCACAGTTGTCACAAAGTTAGTATAAAAAACGGAGGAAACGAGGTAAAAATGGTAAGTCAGAAGATCAGGATCAAACTTGCGGCATACGACCACGAATTGGTGGATCTTGCGGCGCAGCGCATCGTGGAGACGATGCAGAAGGCGGGCGCCAAGATCAGCGGGCCCATCCCGCTGCCCACGGAGAAGGAGATCGTCACGATCCTCCGTTCCCCGCACAAGTATAAGGACAGCCGCGAGCAGTTCGAGATCCGCACGCATAAGCGCATCATCGATATCTATAGCCCCAACGCGAAGCTGCTCGACAGCGTGCATCTTCCCGCCGGCGTCGATATCAAGATCAAGCTGTAACATACGGCGCGCACAAAATTCAGCCAAAGCGATACTTTGTGAAGTCAAGGTATCCACATTATAAAAAAAGGAGTGAACTTTATCTATGAATAAAGCAATCATCGGCAGGAAAGTCGGCATGACGCAGATCTTCACGCCGGAAGGGAAAGTGATCCCCGTCACCGTCGTGGAAGCGGGTCCTTGCCCCGTCGTGCAGATCAAGACGATCGAGAAGGACGGCTACAGCGCCGTCAAGCTCGGGTTTGACGAAACGAGCGAAAAGCGTTTGAACAAGCCGCAGCTCGGGCAGTTCAAAAAGGCGGGCGTCGCCCCGCAGAAGGTGCTGCGCGAATTCCGCGTGGAGAACGCCGCTTCCTACGAAGTGGGCAAGACCGTCACGGCGGATACTTTTAAGGCGGGCGAGCATGTAGACGTGGTCGGGACCTCCAAAGGCCACGGGTTTTCGGGCGTCATCAAGCGCTGGAACCAGCGCCGCCTGAAAGAGACGCACGGCGTGGGTCCCGTACACCGCGAGGTCGGTTCCATGGGCGCGAACAGCACCCCCAGCCGCGTGTTCAAGCAAAAGCACATGCCCGGTCAGTACGGCCATGAGCGCGTCACCGTGCAGAACCTCGAAGTCGTGCGGGTAGACGCGGCGCGCAATGCGCTGCTCATCAAAGGCGCCATCCCCGGCCCCAAGGGCAGCATCGTGACGGTGCGTGACAGCGTCAAGGCGAAATAAGGAGAGAAGAACATGCCAAGCGTAAAGGTATATAAAATGGACGGTACCGAAGCGGGCGAAATGCAGCTTTCGGACAAGATCTTCAACGCGGAATACAACGAGCCCCTCATCCATCAGGCAGTGGTGACCCGCCTTGCAAACGAGCGGCAGGGCACCAAGAGCACGCTCACCCGTACGGAAGTGCGCGGCGGCGGCGCAAAGCCGTGGAGGCAGAAGGGCACGGGGCGTGCCCGCCAGGGTTCCATCCGCGCACCGCAGTGGACGAAGGGCGGCGTCGTGTTCGCACCCAAGAGCCGCGATTTCTCCAAAAAGATGAACGTGACGGCGCGCCGCGGCGCTCTGTTCTCGGCGCTCTCCAAAAAGGTGGCGGACGGCGAGCTGATCGTTGTGGATAAGCTCGAAGTCAAGGAAGCCAAAACGAAGGAGATGGTGCGCTTCCAAGAAGCGCTCAAGCTGGATAAGCGCACGCTCATCGTGATGGATACGGATGACGCGGGCGTCATCCGCGCCAGCAGGAACATCCCCAAACTTTCCACCCTGCCCGTGGCGCAGATCAACACCTATGCGGTGGTCGCAAACGCGAAGATCGTGCTCACCAAGGGTGCGGTCGAGAAAATCGAGGAGGTCTACGGAGCGTAATGAGAGCGGAAGACATCATCATCAAACCCATCCTCACCGAAAAAGGCTACGACGGCATCGCCGATAAAAAGTACACCTTCAAGGTGGCGAAGAGCGCAAACAAAACGGAGATCCGCATCGCGGTCGAGCAGCTCTTCGGGGTCCAGGTAAAGAGCGTGAACACGTGCAATGTGCGCGGCAAATGGAAGAGAATGGGCAGGAACGAGGGCATGACCCCCTCCTATAAAAAAGCCATCGTGCAGCTGAAAGAAGACAGCAAGCCCATCGAATTCTTCGCGTCGCTGTCTTAAGGCTAACGGAGGAAAGGAAATATGGCTATCAAGAGATATAAACCTACGTCCGCGGGCAGGCGCTTCATGACCGTCTCCGCGTATACGGAGATCACGGAGACCAAGCCCGAGCGTTCCCTCATCGAGGATATGCGCAAGAGCGGCGGCAGGAACAACACCGGTAAGATCACCGTCCGCCACATCGGCGGCGGCAACCGCAAAAAATACCGCATCATCGATTTCAAACGCAACAAGGACGGCGTGCCCGCCAAAGTCAAGAGCATCCAGTACGATCCCAACCGCAGTGCGAACATCGCGCTTTTGCAGTATGCGGACGGCGAAAAGAGGTACATCCTCGCGCCCATCGGGCTCAACGTCGGCGACACGGTGATGAGCGGCGCCGCGGCGGATATCAAGGCGGGGAATTGCCTCCCCTTTGAAAACATCCCCGTCGGCACGATGGTGCACAACATCGAGCTCAAGCCCGGCAAGGGCGGGCAGGTCGCAAGGGCGGCGGGCATTGCCGCGCAGCTCATGGCGAAGGAAGGCAAGTACGCCACGCTGAAGATGCCCAGCGGCGAAATGCGGCTCGTCCCGTTGGCGTGCCGCGCCACGATCGGGCAGGTCGGCAACGTCGAACACGAGATCGTGAACGTCGGCAAAGCGGGCAAAACGCGCCACATGGGCGTGCGCCCGACCGTCCGCGGCTCGGTCATGAACCCGAACGATCACCCGCACGGCGGCGGCGAGGGCAAGAGCCCTGTCGGCCATGCAGGCCCGATGACCCCTTGGGGCAAGCCTGCTTTGGGCTATA
>CALWBR010000011.1 GCA_944376145.1 uncultured Clostridia bacterium
GTTGACAGCAAATACTCGGTGCGGCAGATCCTCGTTGAGCACAACCACTTCAACGACGCCGCGCGCAGAGAACACCTTTTGCGTCTGCTGCTGCGCTGCCGCGAACAAAACGCCATCCCCATCATCAACTACAACGACCCGCTCTCCTCGGCGGAGAGCCGCCGCATGGAGCTCGCCGCGCTCTCGCGCGCCAACCCCAACGTGCACGAATATTACGACAACGACGAGACGGCGGCGCAGGTCGCCTGCCTCGTGCACGCTAAGACGCTGCTCATCCTGACCAGCGCGGACGGCATTTACGCCGACCCGAACGACCCTTCGACGCTCATCGAAGAGATCGGCGGGAAGGACGCTTACGAATTGGAACAAAACATCGAAGAGGCGCAGACGCACTGCGACGGCGCTTCGCGCAAAGGCGCGAACGGCGCACGCGCAAAGCTCGGCTATGTGAAGGAAGCGGCATTGCAGGGCACGACCGTATACATCGCCAACGGCAAGTACTCGATCGCGGACATTTTGGCGGGAAACGTGCGCCGCACGGCGATCCGCCTGCATTAAACAACAAAAAAGACCGAGGCGGCGGAACGCGTTGCGTTCCGCCGCCTCTCTTTCCGCCCCGCGGGCGGATCATTCCAAACGGATCTCGGCAAGCTGCTTAGGCGGCACTGCCTCGGCGGAAGATTCCACCGTCTTTTTGACGAGCGACGCCGCCTTGGCAATGGGGATATTCGTCCCCGCGCCCGCAACGCAGCCGCCGGGGCAAGCCATGCCCTCGATAAGGCAGCCGTTCTTCTTGCCCATCTTGGCAAGGAGCAGCATCTTGCGGCAGTCCTCCAGCCCCTCGACGTGCTCGATCTGCAAAGGCGTATCGGGATAATAGGCGCGGATGCACTTTTCGATCGCGCCCGCGACGCCGCCCGCACAGGCATAGCCGCGCCCCGCGCCCGTCGCGTCGTTCATATCCTCGCCGCTCTCGATCGTCTGCGGATCGATGCCGCGCGCCTCGAACACGGCGGAGAGCTCCTCAAAGGTGAGCACGAAGTCTACATCGCTGCGGATGGTCCGGCGAGACGCCTCCAGCTTTTTCGCCGCGCAAGGTCCGATAAAGACGACGCGGTGATCGGGGTACTTTTGCTTGATGGTGCGCGCCGTGGCGACCATCGGCGTGAGCGTGCGCGAAAGTTTATCCGCCGTTTCGGGAAAGTAATGTTTGATGAGCATCGCCCAGGCGGGGCAGCAAGAGGTGAACATGTACGGCTGCTTGCCCGTGGCGACTTCTTCGGCGTAGTGATGCGCCTCGACCGCCGCGCCCATGTCGGCGCCGAGGGCGACTTCGTATACGTCGGCAAACCCGAGCCGTTCGAGCGCCGCTTTGAACTTGGCGGGGGTCACCTTTTCGCCGAACTGCCCCACATAGGCGGGGGCGACTTCGGCAATGATCTTGTCGCCGCGGCGCAGCGCGCGGATGAGTTGGAAGATCTGCGACTTATCCGCGATCGCGCCGAAGGGACAATTCACCATGCACATCCCGCAGGAAACGCAGCGCTCCGTCACGATCTTCGCCCTGCCGAGCTCGTCCGATTCGATCGCTTTGACGCCGCACGCCTCTGCACAGGGACGGGTGTGATGGGCGATCGCGTCATACGGGCAGACGCTCTTGCACTTGCCGCACTTGATGCAGGCGTTTTGGTCGATGACCGCCCTGCCGTCTTGCAGCGTGATGCACTGTTTGGGGCAGACCGCCGTACAGGGGTGCGCCACACAGCCGCGGCAATTGTCCGTGACCCGATATTTGTTCGGCGAACACGCCGCGCACGCCGAAGGAATGACCTGCATGAGCGGCGGCTCGTAATACTTATCCGCGATATCGCTGGCGCGCATGCCGCTGGTCAGGTGTACGGGCACATCCTCCGGGCGGAGCGAAAGCCCCATGGCGAGCCGAACGCGCTCCGAGCAGATCGCGCGTTCCCGCCAGATGCTCTCACGGTATTTCGGTCTGTCGCCCGGGGTGACCGTATACGGGATCGCCTCGACCGCATCTTTCAGTTTTTCGGCATCCGTTTCAAACGCCATGCGCGCCACTTCCACGAATACTTGCCTACGCAAATTTTTTAAAGGCGTGAGCAACCCTCTTTCCATACAAAAACTCCTATGTTACCCTGTTTGCCGTCATGCCCTGCCGGCTTTCTCTGCCGCCGTGCGGAGCGCCGCCGCCACCGAAGAGGCAGGAATGCGGCGAAGACGATACTGCCAGTTCCCGCTGCCTGTGGAGGGCGTGTTCATACGCGTTTCGCTGCCCGTCAAAAGCACGTCCTGCATGGGCAACACGGCAAGGCGCGACCGCACCGAAAACGCCAAAAGCCCGATGGCGCGCGCCGTGCTTTTCACCCCCGCGGGTCTTGCGCCGATGCCCGCCTGCTTTAACAGCGGCTTTAAGATGCCGACCAGCCGCGCGTATTCCCATTCTTGCAAAGACGAGAGATACCCGACCAACGTATCATTGTCGTGCGTGCCCGAATATGTGACCGAATTTTCCCCGATGTTTTTGGGGAGGTAGGCGTTGTTCGGGTCCCCGTCAAAGGCAAATTCCAGCACCTTCATGGACGGGTACCCGCTCTTTTTGATGAGCCGCCGCACGCCCGCGTCGATGGTACCGAGGTCCTCGGCGATAAAATCGAGCTTGCCCAGCGCCTTCTCCGCCGCTTCGAACAGCGCCATGCCGGGGCCCTTGCGCCATCTGCCGCCGATCGCGTTCGCACTGCCCGCCGGGATCTCGTAATATCGGTCGAACCCGCGGAAATGATCGACGCGCACCACATCGTAGAGCGTGAACGCACGGCGGATGCGGCGGATCCACCAGGCATACCCTTCCGCCGCGTGCGCCTTCCAATCGTATACGGGGTTGCCCCACAGCTGCCCCGTTGCCGAAAAGTAATCGGGCGGCACGCCCGCCACCTTGCGGCAGGCGCGGTTATTTTTAAGCTTGAACAAATGCGGCGCAGCCCAAACATCCGCCGAATCGTATGCAACATACAGCGGGATATCCCCGACGATCTTGATGCCGAGCGCGTTGACGTACTCTTTTAAAGCTTGCCACTGGCGGAAGAATTCATACTGCACGAACTGCCAAAAGAGATATTCCTCCCTGTTTTTTTGCAAAAATTCTTGCAGCGCGGCGGGGTCGCGGAATTTATACTTCTTTTCCCAGCGGTCAAAACTTTGGTTGCCCTGCGCCGATTTGAGCGCCATGAACAGGGCATAATCGTGGAACGTGCCCTCGCGTACGAAGGCGCAAAACGCTTCCGTTTGCACATCGAAACGGGCAAACGCCCGCCGCAAAAGCACAAATTTGCGCGCATACAGGGCGCCGTAGTCGACGCGGTCTCCTCGATCCGCACAGGCGGTAAGTTCCCGCTTTTTGAGCAGCCCTTCTGCCGCCAACGTTGCAAGATCGATAAAATACGGGTTCCCCGATGCGCTGAACACGGATTGATAGGGAGAATCTCCGTACCCCGTCTGCACGAGCGGCAAGACCTGCCAATACCGCATGCCCGCCGCATGCAGAAAGTCGGCAAACTGCCGCGCTTCTTTGCCCAACGTCCCGATCCCGTATTTCCCCGGGAGGGAAGAGATATGCAACAACACCCCTGCCGCACGCGGCGGGGGAAGTCTCTTTTCCGTCATGTTTATTGTCCGCCAAGGATCGTTTTTTTTATTATAGCACAACGTTGAATAATTTTAAATCGTTTTTTGAAAGCGCCGCAAATTTTTTTGCCTCGCCGCCGAAAAATCGCCGATCTGCTCAGCCTGTGCCCCATGACGGCAGACAAGATCGCGGAAGAGATCCGCCGTTCGCGCATCCCGAAGACGGATACACGTTCCGTGAAGGAGCGCAATGCCTATGCCGCCCGGCAAGACGGGCAGAGGCAGCGAAAATTTGCCGAAAAACCTTGCGGAATTTCAAGAATTGCGGTATAATAATGCAGAGAAATATTATGCCGTTTTGCTCAAAAAGGCGATCCGAGAAGGGCGGCAGCCGATACAGGTGGAAGCCGACAAGCAGGGGAAGCATTTTATCGGGCATAACAACTATATAGAGGGGCGCAGCTATTTCGCGCAAGGAACAACGGTCGAGCAAATACAAAAAGCTGTAAAGAAATATGCTGGAACCGGAATGGTGGAAATTCAAAAAAATGGGAAGCCAAGTAACAAAGAAAATGTTAAAATGCATGAGCTGACTGGGTATGTTGTAGACCGAAAAACAAAAGAGATACATAAAACGCACACTTTTAAAGTTCATTATTCGAGCAACGGAGTACACATTGTTCCGAAAAAGGAGAGCGAAAAATGACATTTGAAGAATTGGATCCATTTTACGAAAAAAATATTAAAATTACTTGTTCCGATGGTACTGTCTTGAAAGGTGTATATGACTGGTATAATTCAGAATTGGATAATGAGCCAGATCCGCCGAGTATTGACTTGAAGGCGGAGGACGGGAACATGTATGAAATATTTTTGCATGAGATAGCAAAAGTAGAACTTATCAAATAAAAGAGCACGGTACACCCGTGCTTTTTTCATAGGGAAAAGAAGGCAAGCGTCCGAGCTTGTCTTTTTTTATGCCGAGGCGGACAGGCGGCAGCACACTTCCCCGCAACGTTATCCGCAAATTTACACATGAAAAAAGGACGGCGCTGCACCGTCCTTTTTCGGCTTTTTAAAAGAAGAAAAAAGCAAACTGGCATCGGTCTGTTTTGTTACAGACGGCATGCCGCCGCCTCATCTGCGATGAGCGTACAATCGGGATGCAACTGCAACACGGACGCGGGAACTTGTTCCGTTACCTCCCCTTTCGCCATTTTATAGACCGCATCCGCCTTGTTCGCGCCGCTTGCAAGGATCAAGATCTTTTTCGCCTGCATGATCTGCCGGATGCCCATCGTGAACGCCTGCCGCGGCACTTCGGCGATGTCCTTAAAGAGGCGAGCGTTGTCCTTTACCGTACTTTCGGCAAGGGTGACGACGTGCGTGCCGCTCCCGAACGGCGTTCCCGGTTCGTTGAACGCGATGTGCCCGTTGCTGCCAAGCCCCAACAGCTGGATATCCCGCGGGAGCCGTTCAAGAAGCGCGTCATACCGCGCGCACTCCTCTTGCGCGTCCTTCGCCATACCGTTTTCAATGTTCGTCTGTTCGGGTCGGATGCCCAATCCGTCAAACAGGTTCTTTTTCATGAAATACGCATAGCTCTGCTCGTGATCTTTCGGCAAGCCCTTGTACTCGTCCAGATTCGCCGTGCGGATGCGCGAATAATCCGTGCCGTTCTCCTTATGATCGGCGAGCATTTTGGCGTACAGCCCCAGCGGCGTCGTACCCGTGGCAAGCCCCAACACCGCTTGCGGGTCCTGTTTAACGACTTGCAGCATCACTTCCGCAGCTTTGGCGGACAGTTCCTCGTAATCTTTGGTAATTATGATCTTCATTGTTTATCCCCTATAAAAACTTTCGCATCGTCTGCTCGACCGCTTGCCTGAACCGCTCGATGTAGCCCGTGATATACGCGGCAATATCCGTCTTTTCGTCCATGAGCGGGGTCAGATCCATCGCATAATTGAGCGCGGTGTACGTGTCGCACGCATGGCTCGCCGAAAACGTGGCGTTTGCGAGCCGCCTGCCCTCCGCCGCTAAGTCATACCGCTTGCCGCCGATGATCTGACTGTCGAACACCGCCGAAAGGCTCCGCATCAGATTCGGATGCGGCCCGCAGTCCATGAATACCTTCTCTTCGTCGCACATCCAATCAAGATCGCGCCAGACCTCGCACCCGTACACCTTTTCGGGGCGCTCCTCCGCGGACAAGGCGCGCAGCGCCTTGATCACTTTCAATGCCGTCGCCACATGCGTTTCGTGCTTGTCCGCAAGGTTGTGCGTATAGACGTACCGCGGCCGCGCCGCACGGAAAACGGAGACGAGCTCTTCGACGACGCCTTCGCCGTCTTCCTTGCTTTTGACGGCGGAAGACGGGTGCGCAAGCAGCAGCTGGGCGGAATATCCGCCCACGAACGCCGCCTTCTCCTGTTCGACGATGCGGATCGCCTTCATATCCTCATCCGAACAATCGGCATACAAACCGCTGCGCGGGCTGCCCGCGCCGTCGGTCACGACCACTCCCGTGAACCATCGGTCCTGCTTGCCGAAGCATTCCGCGATGGGCGCATACGCCATAAACTCAATGTCGTCCTGGTGCGCCGATACGGCAAGGTGGGTCGTGCGGGCAAGCGCCGCCCCCTCCTCTGTGCCGTCCGGGATAAAAACGACCGCTTTTCGGTTCAGTTCCATACCTTCCTCCCATTCGCAAACGGTAGCGCAGCGCTTGCCGCGCCCGTAAAAACACGCCAAGGTCATGCGTCACTCATCGTTATCCCATCATATACTCTTTTTGCGAAATTGTCAAACAATGCACGCCGCCGTGCACAAAAAAAGCCGCCGACGGCGGCAAGATTCACTGTTTGCGAGACGGAACGAACACACGGACGCGCCCCGGCAATACATCTACCGTGACCGGTCCCGTAACGCCGCGCTCGCCGTCAAAATTCCAAACGACGCTCTCGTCCGTTTCCACTTCGAAATGCGAAGCGGAAACGCGGAGCACGTTTTTGCCGCTGCGGCAATACCCCCACAAAAACAGACGCGCGATCGTGAACAGCGCGCGCGCTTTGGCAAAAAACTTCGGATGCGGCTTTTGCCGCACAAGCGCACATTCCGCAACGCCGTCTTGCATGCTTCCGCGGCGGTTGCACCGCATCCCCGCGACGCTGCGCCCGTTGAGGAACAGGACAAGCACGGTATGCGAAGCAAGTTCCCGCCCCTCCGCGCGCACACGCATAGGGAAAACGGGAAAACGCATGTTCCGACGCAAGCCTTCTATGCCGTATGCGATCCTGCCCCAACGGCTCTTTTTTTGCTGCGGCGTGGTATACGTTGCCCGCGTGAACGCCCCCGCCGCCGCCACATACATTGCGTACCGATCGTTGACGCGCAGGCAATCCACCTTTTCGGTATGCCCGCCGCAAATGAGGGCGAGTGCCTTTTTCGGATCGCGCGGGATGCGCAGAGAATGGGCGACGTCGTTCACCGTGCCGCCCGGGATATAGCCGAGCTGCGGATCCGCGCCCGATTCGCATACCCCTTGCAGGACCTCGTTGAAGGTGCCGTCTCCGCCGGCAAAAACAATGGCGGTATACCTTGCGGCGCGCTCGCGCACGATACGCGTCATTTCCCCCGGGGCGTGCGTCGCGTACACATCCACTTGCCCGAACTTTTCCCCGAGGGTACGCACGATCTCCCCTTCCAGTTTTTCAAGTTTACCCCTGCCGCTGACAGGATTATAGAGAAAGAGACAGTTCATTTCTCCCCTCTCTTTCATGGATTCTTCTTTATTTTATCACAATTCGGCGGCGGGCGCAAGCAAAAACGCAAAAATCCGCCCCGCGCCCCCGTTTTGCCGCCGTTTTCAAAAATCGCTTTGCTTTTTCGCCGTTTTCCGCTATAATAGATAAAAAGGACGTCCGTAAGGGGGAAACCATGCACTACCATATCGGCAACATGCTCATTTATCAAGAATTCAAACCGGGGTGCGAATGCCCGCTCTGCCGCATCCGGAACATCCTCGAAAACCGGCTGACCGAACAATACCTCAACGACGCCGTGATGGAAGACGACCAGCGCAAAAAGGTGAACGAGCGCGGCTTCTGCGCCCATCATACGCAGATGATGCTCGCGCGCAAAAACAAACTTTCCCTCGCGCTGCAGCACATCACGCGCATCACCACGCTCAAAGGGAAACTGGAGATCACCGACAACCCGAAAACCGCGCGCAAACAGGCGGAATTCTTTTTGCACTGCGGAAAGACCTGCGTCATCTGCGACAGCGTGGAAGACAGCATGGTCCGTTACTATAAGACGATCGCCGAAATGTACCACGGCGAACCGAAATTCAAAGACGTACTGCTCGCAACGAACGGCTTCTGCCTCGAACACTACGGCGCGCTGCTCGCCCACTCCCAACACGCGCACGGCAGCCAAAAAGATTATATCTACACCCTCGGAAAGCTGCAAAAGGAAGCGATCAACAAACTGCTGGAAGACTTATACAAATTTTGCTCCAAACACGATTACCGCAATGCGAACATCCCCTGGGACGGCGCGGAAACGGCGCTCATCCGTTCCGCACAGCGTTTGCACGGGGAAGAAGCCAAATAAAAAACGCGCCGCAAAGCGCCGCCCTCTTCCGCATTCCGCGGAAGAGGGCGTTCCGTTACATCGATAAAAGCATTTTTTGCAGCTGCGAAAAACTCTCCGCAAATTCGGTGGCGCCCGCCTCCAAAAGCTGCTCGCGCGAGCGATACCCCCACAGCACGGAAATGCAGCGCATGCCCGCGTTTTTTGCCGTCTGCACATCGGTATCGCCGTCGCCAACGAACACCGCCTCCGCAGGCGAAACGCCCAAAAGGCGCAGCGCTTCAAACGTCGTGGCGGGGTCCGGCTTTACAGGCACGCCCTCGCGGTTGCCGAGGATCGCGGCAAAGCCGTAATCTTTTAAAAGCGTATCTTTGAGTACGTCCGCCGCCCCTTGCGATTTGTTGGTGACGACGGCAAGGCGCAGCCCCGCCGCTTTGAGCGCGGCAAGGCACTCTCCTTCCTGCGGGAAAGGTTTGGTGCGCACATTGTCCCATTGCACGTGCACCGCCTTGTACAGCGCGTAAAAGGCGTCTACCTCCTGCTTTTTTTCGGGAGGGAGCGCCATGGCTGCGTATTGCTTGCCGCCGTGCCCGACGAACGCGCGGCTCTGTTCCATCGTCACGGGCGGGCAACCGAACCGTTTGAGCGCCTCGTTCATGCAGGCGTTCAAGTCGGGCAGCGTATCCAACACCGTTCCGTCCAGATCAAATAAAACTGCTTTGAGCATACATTTTCCTACTGTATGAGAGTTGTTGCGAGGCAACGTATTGCGCCGCGTATGCGAAGCGAAACTACATTTTGGCAGGGACCCCGATCCCCAAAATCCCCAACCCGTTTTTCAACGTGAGGAGCACGCATTCGGTGAGGGAAAGACGGAAGGCGCGCACGGAAGGCTCGGCATTCAAAATGGAGCAATCGAAATAAAATTTGTTATAAAGCTGGGCAAGATCGACGAGGTAGCGGGCGATAAAGCAGGGCTCGTACTTTTCCAACGCGCTTTGCAGCACTTCGGGGAATTCGGCAAGTTTTTTGACCAGCTCGAACTCCTGCACGGCAAGCTCTTGCGGAACGGAGAGTTCCCCTGCCGCGCCGCCTTTTTCGAGCACGCTGTTGGCACGGGCGCAAGTATATTGCACGTAGCAGGAGGTCTCCCCTTCAAAATTCAAGACCTTATCGTACGAGAAGGTGATATCCTTGATCTTGTTGTTGTACAGCGCGCCGAAGATGACCGCGCCCACGCCGACGGTCTTGGCGATCTCCTCCTTGTTTTCGAGGGAAGGGTTCTTTTCAGTGATGATGGCGAGCGACTTTTCGATGCATTTTGCGATCACGTCTTCCAGGTATACGACCTTGCCTTTGCGGGTGGACATGGCGCCGTCTTCCAAAGACACCATGCCGTACGCAACGTGCACGAGATCTTTCGCCCAATCCTTGCCCATGAGTTCGAGCACCTTGAACACCTGCTTGAAATGCAGGTTTTGCTGATAGGCGACCACATACAGGCACTTATAAAAATCGTAGGTGTTTTTGCGGTAGACGGCGGCAGCGATGTCGCGCGTGGCGTACAAAGAAGCACCGTCCGAACGCAGGATGATGCAGGGCGGCATATCGTAAGCGGAGAGGTCGACGACTTTTGCGCCCTCGCTCTCCACCAACAGCCCCTTGGCGCTTAGCTCGTCGATGACGGGCTGCATCTTATCGTTGTAAAAGCTCTCGCCCGCCCAGCTGTCGAAGTGCACGTCCAACAGCTCGTAGATCCTGCCCACTTCTTTCAAGGTGAGCGCATTGAACATTTCAAACAGCTCCACCGCCTGCGGGTCGCCGTCTTCGATCTTTTTAAAGTAGGCGCGCGCATCGTCGTTGAGGCTCTCGTCTTGTTCCGCCTCCGCATGAAAGCGCACGTACAGCTCGTTGAGCGCGCGCAGCCCGCCCTGTTCGAGCAATTCTTTGCTGCCCCAGCGAAGGTAGGCGCAGATGAGTTTGCCGAACTGCGTGCCGTAGTCACCCAAATGGTTGATGCCGACGGGCGTATATCCCAAAAACTTGTGCAGTTTATAGAGCGCGGAGCCGAGCACCGTGGTTGAGAGGTGCCCGATATGGAAGGGCTTTGCGATGTTGACGGAAGAATAGTCGATGCAGACCGTTTTCCCCTTCCCCTCCTCCGAAGCGCCGTAGCGTTCGCGCTCGGCGAGGATGCGCCCGAGCGTCTGCCTCGCCCAAAAGGCGCGGTCGATCTTAAAATTCACGTACCCGTTGAGCGCGTTCGCCGCACAGACGATCTCGTCGCACGGGTATGCCGCGGCAAGTTCCTCGGCAATGCGTGCGGGCGCTTTGCGCCATGCCTTGGCGAGGCGGAAGCAGGGAAGCGCAAAATCCCCCATCGCCGTATCGGGCGGAACGGCGAGCAGTTCGTATATCTCTTGCTCGCTCAAGCCTTCCGCCTTGATCTTCGACGCGATATGTTTTTTGAAATCCATAATTGCCTCTTGTTTGCGTATTCGCGTCAAGTGTACCACATTTTGCGCGCTTTGACAACTTTTTCGCGTTTTGCCCCGCCTTTTATTTTGCCAAACGCACAGTTTTGTATTATAATAGGCGATGAACGACATCGGGTATAAACAAGGAGCGCAACGATATGAAATTAGGCGTAGTCGGCTTGCCCAACGTGGGCAAATCCACCCTCTTCAACGCGATCACGCATGCGGGCGCGGAAGCGGCGAATTATCCCTTTTGCACCATCGAACCCAATGTAGGCGTCGTTGCCGTGCCGGACGAGCGGCTGCAAAAGCTCGCCGCCCTGTACGACAGCAAAAAGATCACCCCTGCCGTCGTCGAATTCGTGGACATCGCGGGGCTGGTCAAAGGCGCTTCCAAAGGCGAAGGGCTGGGCAACAAATTTTTGTCGCATATCCGCGAGACGGATGCGATCGTGCATGTTGTGCGCTGTTTTGAAGACGAAAACGTCACGCACGTGGAAAACACGGTCGACCCTGTGCGCGACATCAAGACCATCAATTTGGAGCTCATCCTCGCGGACATCGAAACGGTGCAAAAGCGGCTGGACCGCGCCAAAAATTCCGCCAAGGGCGGCGACAAAAAGTTCCTTGCGGAGGCAGAATTTTTACAGCGGGTGCTGGAACACCTCTCCCGTGAGCAGTGCGCGCGCACGATGCCGCTTGCCGAAGAGGAGCGCGAACAGCTGGACGGGCTGTTTTTGCTCACCGCAAAGCCCGTGATCTATGCCGCGAACATTGCGGAAAAGGATATGGGCAAAGCGGACGCGGAGCTGCCCTTGGTGCAGGCGGTGGAGACGTTCGCCGCCGAAGAAGGCAGCGAAGTGCTCGTGATCTGCGCGAAGACGGAAGAAGAGCTTTCACAGCTGCCGCCCGACGAAGCGCAGATGTTCCTCGAAGAGCTGGGCGTGAAAGAGAGCGGGCTGGACCGTCTTATCAAAAAATCCTATTCGCTTTTAGGGCTGATCAGCTACCTGACGGCGGGTGAAAAAGAGACGCGCGCCTGGACGATCGTAAAGGGAACGAAGGCGCCGCAGGCGGCGGGAAAGATCCACTCCGATTTCGAACGGGGGTTCATCCGCGCTGAGGTCGTGGATTGGGAGACCCTTTTGGATTGCGGCAATTACAACGCCGCCAAAGAAAAGGGCAAAGTGCGCTCCGAAGGGAAGGATTACGTCATCAAAGACGGCGACGTGGTACTCTTCCGCTTCAACGTTTGAGACCTAAAACCGAAAAGCGGGGCAGCCGCGTACAAACGCGGCTGCCCCGCCTCTTTTTATTCTTTGTTCTGCTTTTTTTGTTCTTTGCGCTTTTTGCGGAGCTCCGTGCGCCCGTCGCGCGCCGCTTCGCGCACCGCCGCGGCAAGGCGGCTTTTTACTTGTTTGTAATCGGGTTCCCGTTCGGCGTACACCGCTTCCGGGCAGGAAAGGATATGCTCCGCCAGGCGGATGACGCCGCCTTTGCGCAGCGCGCGCTGCGCATCCCGCACGCCCTCATAAAATACGGGATCCGTCATCAACCGTTGCAACCGGGCGCGCAACTCCTCCTCCGTTTCGTACGTCAGCACGGCGCCGCGCTGACGAAGGTATACGGCGTTCTCCGCCTCCTGCTGGGGCAGCAGCTTCGTTGCCGCCACGATGGGAAGCAATTTATCGATGCATTCCGTTGCGCCCGTCCCGCCGAGCTTCGTGACGATCGCATCCGCCGCGGACATATACAGATCCACTTTATCCGTAAACCCGACGCTGACGACCTTCGTATCGCCGTACGCCCCGCGGGCGCACTCGCGCTCGATCCGCTTGCGGTCCTCCTCGTTGCGGCCGTTGAGCATGATCACCTGTACGGGCGCAGCCGCTCCCTGTACGGCGCGCAGCACCTGGCGGAAGATCTTGTACCCGCCGCTCCACTGCCCACCGCCGAACATGATCATGACGGTGAAGGTGTTCTCCTTCAGCCCCAGGCTGCGTCGGGCGGATGCTTTATCCGACTCGGCAAGAAACTTCGCATGCACGGGGATACCGTAAAAGAGAAACTGCTCCCTGCGGAACCCGAGCCGCAAACATTCTTCGGCAAAATCCTCGGAAGGCAGATTGACGTAGTCGACCCCGATGCAGCCCTCCCAAAAGGGACACATCGTAAAATCAAAACCGCTGCTGTACACCTTTGCGGGGATCTCGCAGCACAGCCGCAGATCGGTGATCGCAATAGCCGGGTAAAAGTGCGTGCAATAGATGGCGTCCGGGCGGAACGCACGGATCTCCCGCAGCAGGCTCAGCGCCCCGAAACGGGAAACGCGCTGTGCGAACCCGGGCGCGAACCGACGCTCCGGCGGGCGGCGTTTGAGACGCCGAAAGGAATAATTGTACGTCCGCAGCGCGTATGCCACCGACAAACTGTAGCCTTTATCCACCGTCCAGACCGTGTACGGCCTCGACCACGCCTTCAAATAATCGATGACTTTGACCTCCGCGCCCGCCGCCGCAAGCTGCTGCTCCATCGCCTTGGCGCAGGCGTTGTGCCCGTTGCCCGACGTAACGGTCAAGATCAGCACACGCTTTTTCCGTTCCACGCTCACGCCGCAGCCCTCCCGGCACAGACGCAGGCGCGCCCCGTTTTACCCGTGCGACGCCCTGCCGCGGCGGATACGCTCGCGGCCTTCTCCCTTGTACCTTTCATTCGTATTCTCTCTCCGTAAAATTTGTTCGCGATACAGGCGCAGATGCTCCCGCGCGATCGCATCCCAAGAACGATACAACGACTGCCGCGCGTTCGCGCACACGGCAGAATACGCCGCCTCGTCAGCAAAGAGGGCAAGGATGCGTTCGGCAAACGCCTCCGCCGTAAGCGGGGCGATATACCCGTTGACGCCATCCTCCACGCCGCATGCCGCGGGCGAACCTTCGGCAAAAATGCCGGGCAGTGAAAACGCCGCCGCCTCGTTTTTGACGAGCGGATCCATATCATACGTCGAAGGGAACGCAACAGATCGCTCGCTTTGTAATACGCCCCGAGCGCCTCCTCGCCGTCTACCCTGCCGACAAAGATCACGCGTTCCTCCAAAGAACAGCGCGCGACCTGTTCGCGCAGCGCGCGCTCGTCCTTTCCCCAGCCGACGAGCAGAAATTTGAAATCGAAGCCCTGATCGCGCAGGCAGGCGCATACATCGACGGCAAACGACAAATTCTTTAAAAGATACAGCCTTCCCACAAAGAGCAGTAGCTTTTGCCGCGGCGTATCGCGGTAACGTGCCGCAACTTCCTGTGCAAGCCGATCGGCGGCGGGCGTTTCGCAAAGGTTCGTGCCGTCGGGCAAAAGAGCGATCTTTGCCCGGCTGCCGTAGCTGCGCGCGACTGCTTCCGTCGCCTCGGTCATCGTGAGGACAAGGTCGCACCGGTCAAACACTTTTACGATATGGCGAAGCAGCCTGTTCCTTATAAATTTGCTCTTTACATAGCGCTCGAAATCCTTTTTGTATTGCGAATGAAAGGTCCCGATGACGGGGATCCCCTGCTTTTTTGCGATCTTCTGCGCGATCGGCCCCGCCACAAAAGGCGCATGGATGTGCACGATATCCAACCGCGCCTGCCGCACCGCCCGTTTGAACTTTCTGCTGAAAAAGAGCAGCGGCAGCGCATAATCCATGAACCCGACACGCATGGACGGGCCGCGCACCACTTTGTACGGGAGCTGCCGATCGTCGTATTTTTTATCCGCGACGGGCGCAAATACCGTAACATCCTCGCCTGCCGCGGTCATGTTGCGCGCAAGATTGTTGACCACGTGCACGACGCCGTCCACCATGGGGTAATACCCGTCAATGAACAACCCGATGCGCAGCGGTCGCCGCTCCTTGTCTTTCTCCATAGATCACCTCCGCGGCAGAAAGAGCCTCGGCTTCATTTTACAACACGCGCGGGCTTTTGTCAACGGCGGAAAAACAAGTTTCCGCGCGCTCACGAACGAAAGAAAAAACAGCACGGCGGGCGCTGGATCGCCGCCCGCCGCACCGCCTCAAATCCGGTTTGCTTTACACGATATATTTGCTCTCCGCCGCGGGAGCGCTGTCAAGTTCCTGCTTTTTCGCTTCATAGCCGGGCTTGCCGAGCAATGCGTACGTCGCCTGCTTGCCCGCTTCGACGCCGGGCTGGTTGAACGTATCGATGTTGAACATCGCACCCGCATACGCCGTCTGCAACTCAAACAAATACATCAGTTCGCCCAACGTAAAGGCATTGACGGCGGGCAGCTCGATGGTATAGTTCTGCCTGCCTGCCTTCGCGAGCGCGTAAGCGGTCGCCTTGTTCTCCGCCTGGATGAGCTCGTTCATCGTATGCCCGCCGAGGAAGGAAACGTCCGGAATGTCCTCGCAGCCGTGCGGGATCGCGACCACGGTGCGGTAATCTTTGACGGAAAGGAAGGTCACGACCTTATCGAAGGGACCTTCGGTATACAGCTGCACCTGCGAATGCTGATCGGTCACGCCCAAAGACTTGACGGGCGTCTGCCCGACGTTGCAGGGTTTGCCGTCCAACGTAACGTTTTTGCCGAGGCTCTCCGCCCAGAGCTGGCAATACCAGTCTGCCATGAGCTTGAGGCTGTCCGCATACGGCATCATGACGCCGACGTTTTTGCCGCGGTTCATTGCCATGACCTGCAAAACGGCACAGGCAAGGGCGGGGTTTTTGGACAGAGCGGGCTTGGAGCACAGCCCGTCCATATACTTCGCGCCTGCGAGCATCTCCTTGATATCGATGCCCAAAACCGCCGCGGGGAGCAGCCCGACGGGGCACATTTCGGAGAACCTGCCGCCGACGCCGTCGGGAATGACGAACGCCTTATAGCCGTATTCTTTGACGAGCTTGATCAGGTTGCCCTTCTTTTCGTCGGTGGTGGCGATGATGTTCTCCGCCGCTTTGTCACCGAGCGCTTTGGTGAGGATATCGTTGATGACCAGGTACTGCGTCATCGTCTCGCTGGTGGCGCCGGATTTTGTGATCACGTTGAAGCAAGTTTTTTCCGGCTCGATCACGTCCAACAGCGCCGCCATACGCTCGGGATCCACGTTGTCTTCCACATAAAATTTAGGTCCCCTGCGCTTGGAAGCGGGCAGGTCGTTGTAATGCAGGTGGCACAGCGCGTTAAATACGGCGATGGGACCGAGCGCACTGCCGCCGATGCCGAGCACGACGAAATATTTGAACTTGCGGCGCACCTGTTTTGCCGTCGCCAAAATGTCCTCGACAACGGCGTCCTGGTTGTACGGCAGCTCCGTCCAGCCCATCATGCCCTTGCCGCGGTTTTCGCTCACATAATCGAACGCTGCCGATGCCGCCTCTTTCATGCCGGTGATGTCCGCATCGGTAAACCCGTCGGCGCCGATGAACTTTTTCATCATATAGTTATAGTCCAGCGTGAGCCGCATCGAATTGCGCCATTCTTTGTTCCTGTAATTCATAAAAAAACCTCCCATTTCCTTTCCTTATGATCGCGGCGGAAGCACTCGCCCCGCCATCTTTTATTGTAAAGCAAAATGCGCGGACTGTCAATACTTCGGCGAAAAAAAAGCCGTGTTTTTGCTCTTTTTTGGCAAAAACACGGCAATTTGCGCCTATCCGCCGATCTTGTAGACGAGCTCGTCCAAAAATTCGCAGGAGCGCTTCAATTCGGTATACGCGCCGTAGTCCTGCGGGTAGACCTCGATGAGCAGCGCCCCGCCAAAACCCGCGTCCTTCAAGCGGCGCAGGCACTCTTCAAAATCGAACGTGCCCCGCCCGGGAAGGCAGATATGCCCCGCGTCATCCACATCGGAAAGGTGCACGTGCGAGATCGCCCCTTCCATGTCTTTGATGTACATGGGATACGGGTAACAGGACAGCCGCGCCTGCTTCACATCCAGCACGCCCGCCAGCTGCGGACAACCGCGGCGCAGCGCCGAAAAAATGCCCGGTTCGTTGTACAGCGCCCAATGCACCGTCTCCAAACAGAGCCGCACCCCGTACTGCGCACAAACGGAGGCGATCGCGCAAAAATCGGCAGCGAGCTTGCCGCAATCGGCGGGAGCCGAATTTTTTTTGAGCCTGGTGATCGCGTGAAAGGTATAATTCTCCGCCCCGAAGATCTGCGCGGCAGCCATTGCCCTGTGCAGGACGGCATAGGCGTCTTCACGGGCGCGCGGATGCGCGGCAAACAGCTGCGGCTCGAACTGCGTATTCAAAACGTGCACGGAATGGACATGCAGCGCCCCGCGGCGGGCAAGCAGCAGCTTTGCAAATTCTTCGGAGTACTCCGAAAACGTGGTCAAAAAGATCTCCGTGCTCCCCACGCCGAGCCCGTTCAAGACCGTGAGCGCGTCCTCGTTCTTTTCCCGCAGAAACAGGCTTGCGGTCGATACGCCGGTGAACATGGCGCCACCTCAATAAAACAGATCCGTCAATTCATCCGCCGCGCCTTCCATCAGACCGTGTTCGTGGTAGAACGTCATGATCGTAAAGCGGTCACGGATCTTATAGCAGTTGAACAGCATGGAGCGGAACACATCCTTGGGCACGCCGATCTCGGAAAAGCGCGTCGGGCAGCCGAAAGAGGCGAGCTGCTCCGCCGCCCATGCGGGCGTGGGAAGCGGCACGGCGAGCGCCGCCGCTTGCGCCTTGCCCGCAAACTCCTCCGTGAGCCCGGCAATGCGCTTATACATATGCAGCGAAACGAGCGTGCCGAGCCCGACCTTGACCCCGTGCAGAGGGATCGGCTTGCCGCGGCGCAGAAAATCCATTTCCAAATAATGCGACATATGGTGCTCCGCGCCGCTTGCGGGGCGCGAATTGCCCGCAATGACCATCGCGTACCCCGAAACGAGCAGGGCGCGCATCAGGTCGTTGATCCCTGCCGTGCCGCCGGCGCGGATGGCGGGCAGCGAATGCACGCAGCCTTCGAGCGCGCCCCGCATGAGCGCCATCGCATCCGCATTGCACTCCTCGCCCGTGAGCAAAGAAGAGAGCTTCCAGTCCGTCAGACAGCAATATTTTGCAAAGATATCCCCGACCCCCGCGCCCGTCATGATGTGCGGCGCAGAGCGCAGGATATCGAAATCGAGCAAAATATCGCGCACCGTATGGGCGTTTTCGGTCACTTTGCGCCCGCGCTTGATGAGCGGCGTGACGCCCGAAGTGTACCCGTCCATGCTGGCGGCGGTGGCGAGCACCCCGCAGGGGAGCCCGAGGCGGAACGTAACGTATTTGGCGATATCGTTGATGGTGCCCGAGCCCACAGCGAGCACATAGCCGTACCCTTTTTTGGCTTGCATTTCCACGGCGGTACACGTCTTCGTATCCGCCACCGGTTCCCTGCCGAACAGGATGAAATCCTCCGCGGCGATCCCCTATCGGCGCAGCCGTTCGGAAAACGGCTCGGCAAAACGGCGGGTGTTCTGATCCGAAAGCACCAGAACGCGCAGCCCCGCCAGCCCTTGCCGGAAAACGGGGTAATCCGCCGCCGAGGCGTACTCGGCGTTGATGCCGTATTTTTTTGAAAGTTCGACAATGGTTTCCATGTTTAAATTTTAGCACTTTGCAGGCGGTACGTCAACACCTTTCCGAAAATTTTACGTTGACAGGACGCATTCCCCGTGGTATACTTTTGCAAAGAACAACGCAGCGAGGTCAACGGCAATGGCATTTTGCCCCTATCGCCACAAGGCGCAATACTATGAAACGGATACGATGAAGATCGTGCACCACTCCAATTATATCCGCTGGATGGAGGAGGCGCGCGTAGACATGCTCGAACAAATGCAGCTCGGTTACGACGTGATGGAGCGGGAAGGGATCCTCAGCCCCGTGCTCTCCGTTTCCTGCTGCTACAAGTCGATGACGCGGTTCCCCGAAACGGTGGAGATCTGCGTGCGGCTGCGGCGGTACACGGGCGTACGGTTCGAACTTTCCTACGAAATGCGGGACAGCGCCACGGGCGTTTTGCGCTGCACGGGCGAGAGCGCGCACTGCTTCATCGACGCGAGCGGCGCGCCCATCTCGTTAAAACGGAAATTCCCCGCCTGGGACGCGCTCTTCCGCTCCCACGCCGAAGAGAGCCGATAAAGACCGCGGCGGACGCCCCGTACGGGCGTCCGCCGCTGTTTTCATAAAAGATCTTTTATTCTTTGTTTTGCAAAACAAACCCGCGCGCACGCAAAAAACCGAACGCGAGCGGCAGCCAATTGGACGCCTGTGCGTAATACGGTTCTTCCAACGGACCGGAAAACACCTCTTCGTCGCAAGTGGCGAGCCCGTGCTGCCCCTTTTCAAACAGGTGCATCTCGGCGGGGACGCCCGCCTCGTGCAAGGCGGAATACAGCCGCAAGGAATTTTCAACGGGCACAACGTCATCCGTGGTGGTCGCCCAAATAAAACAAGGCGGCGCCGAAGGACGGACGCGCTTTTCCAGCGAATAGGCTTCGAAAGGAATGCCGCCGCAGAAGTTGGCAAAGGAATCGATGTGCGCCTTGGCGGGATCGCAGGAGATCACGGGATAGCCGAGCAGCGCAGCATCGGGGCGGATCTTTGCGCACTCGTCGCCGAACGCTTCGCGCAGAGCGGGATCGTCCCACAAAAGGGAGATGCAGCCGCACAGATGCCCGCCGGCGGAAAACCCGACCGCGGCGATGTGCCGCCCGTCGATCGCAAGCGCGGCGCTTTCCCGCCGCAGGTACAGCATTGCCATGCCCGCCTGCAAGAGCTGCACGGGATAGTGCACGGGAGCGACGTCGTATTCGAGCACGAACACGTTATACCCCTGCTCAAAAAAGCGCACGGCGATCGGCTCCGCCTCCCGCTGCGAGACCATGGCATACCCGCCGCCGGGGATCACGAGGAGCGCGGGGCGCACTCTTTCCAACCCTTGCCATTCGGTGATCTGCGCGTGCAGATAGCGCGTGAGCGTGCCCGCTTTTGCCGTGCCGCGCGGGCGGGAAAAATAAGTATACAGATCGATACGGTCGTGGATCATTGCTTTGCCTCCGCGGGTGCGATCGCATCGATGCGCGCAAGTTCTTCCGCCGTGAACACGGGGTCGAGCTTCAGATTTTCGCGGATCTGCGACGAACGGGACGCGCCGATGATGACGCTGGCGACGACCGGATCGCGCAGCACCCAGGAGAGCGCCATTTCCGCCATGGTCTGCCCGCGCTCCTCCGCCACGGCGGCAAGGGCGCGCATCTTTGCGAGCGTGTCTTCGTTGAATTTTTCGCGCAGGTACTTATCCTTTTGCATGCGGCTGTCTTCCGGAACGCCGCCGAGATACCTGCCCGAGAGCAGCCCCTGCGCCAGCGGGCTGTACGCCGTGACGGCGAAGCCCTGTTCTTTGGCAAGGGCAAGCGTGCCGTCTGCCTCGCAGGTGCGGTCGAAGATGGAATAGCTCACCTGGTCGAGCACGAACGGCACCTGCATCTGTTTGAACAGGGCGCAGATCTTTGCCGTGCGCGCGCCGCCGTAATTGGAGACGCCTATGTACAGCGTCTTGCCGCTGTCGCAAAGGCGCTTCATGGCATAACACGTCTCTTCCAACGGCGTGTCGGGATCGGGGCGATGATGATAAAACACGTCCACGTACTCCAACCCGAGGTTTTTCAGGCTCCTGTCAAGGCTGGCGGTGAGATATTTGAGCCCCCCGCCCGTGCCGCAAGGACCCTTCCATGCGGGAAAACCCGCCTTCGTGGCAACGATCAACTCGTCGCGGTGGCTCGCGAGGTCGCGCGAAAGGATGCTGCCGAAATTGCGCTCCGCGCTGCCGACCATCGGACCGTAGTTGTTGGCAAGGTCGTAGACGGTCACGCCGTTGTCAAAGGCGGTAAAGACCATGTTGCGCATGTTTTCGTAATTATCGACGCTGCCGAAGTTGTGCCACATACCCAAAGAGACGGCGGAGAGCACCAGTCCGCTCCTGCCCGCCCGCCTGTATTCGATGCGCTTATTCCTCTCCTCGGAGGGAACGAACGTCCTGTTCTCTTTGAGAAGATCGCGCAATTCCTGTTCGTTCATCTTGTTCTCCTTGCGCGGGATCCCGCGCCGTTTTTCGATCGCCGCCATTGTAAAACAAACGCGGCAAAATGTCAAACGCCGAACAGCCCCGCCGCATCATTTTTTAAAGAAACAGCCGTGCGCGGCTCTCCTTATAAAGAGAGCCGCGCACGGCTGCATTTTACTCGTATTCGCTCAGATCCCTGCGCCCGCCCGGCGAACAAGGGTCCTTGCCTCTTCCCGAAGGCGGGTGCACGCCTTTAAGATCGACGAGCACGACGTCCGCACCGATCTTGACGATGCTCCGCAGAGCGATGAACAGATCGTTTTTGCGGAAAAAGTGCAGACCGCGCTTGCCCGGCACGGCGATGCCGAACACGCGCCCTTCGGGGAAGTCGAACACAACGTCACACGTTCTGCCGAGGTTCCTGCCGTCCGTCACGTTCACCACGTCTTTGCATTTGAGTTCCCTGTACGAGGTATCCATTGCGCCTCCTCCGCCGCCGCGGCAAACTCGCCGAAAGCGGTACATTACTGTATGCAAAGGGGCGCCGTTTTATGCCTCCGCCGCACGCGGAGAACTCGCTCAGTTTTTCGATTTTTTGCCCTGCCCGCCGAAGATGTCCGCCCCGGCGGTCGCCGCCATGATCTTTTTGTATTCGGCGTCCGAAGAAAAATCGCGCTCCTTTTCGTACTCCCCGCCCAGCGCCTCGATGGCGTATTTCAGCTCCTGAAAGGCGACAAAGCCGATATCCTCCCGCTCGATCTCGGCAAGCAGAGCGGGCAAAGCGCGCTCGTCGCCGCACGCGGCAAGATACCCCGCATACAGCGGCCGTTCCTCCTCTCCCGCGCCGCGGAAGGCAGAAAGCAGCGCGCCGTATACGCGCTCGTCGCGCGCTTTGACGGCGGAAAGCACTTCCAGCGCATAAGGCGCGTTCTCCGTACCCGCCAAAGCGAGCATGGGCTCCACCGCCTCGTCCGCGCGCTCCTTCAAAAGCTCGGCGAGATGGTCTTTGACATGCTCGTCGTACCCCTCCTCCGCCAGCATTTCGGCATAGCGGGGCAAAGCGCGGCGGTCGGCGCCGATGGCATTGAGCGCATAGAGCACGAGCTCCTCGTCCGTTTCGCGCAGCAGCGCGAGTACTTCGGGCACGGCGCCGCGGGAAGCGAGCTCCTCGCTCAAAAAATCGGGAACGGGCACTCCCTGCAGTATGTATTCTTTCAACGTTTCGACCAGCTGCCCGTCGCTCATCTCCGCAAAATACTGCACGGGCGTTTTGCCGAGCTCGCGCAGGACCGTTTTCCCGAACGAGGCATAGGCGCTTGCGATCGCGCTCTCCCACTCTTCTTCGGTGCGTTCACCGGCATGCGCCAGCAATTCGCGCTCCATGGCGCGGTTAAAGATCTCGTCAAAATCAATGAGTTTCATCGCTCCCTCCCGGATCGTTGCGTTTTTCATCCCCTTGCGCTTCCGCTGCGGCGGCATCCGCCGCGGCGGCTTCGCGCTGCAGCGCGCCTTCGCCGCGCAAAACGCGCAAAAACTGCGCGACCGCGGCGGGTTTTGCGCCGAACATGCGCACCGCCTCGCGCGATTTTTTGCCGCGCGGACGGGCGGCGAGATAGATGGCACAGGCAAGGCTGTCCTCCTCCTTGGCGGAGGCAAGCTGCCCCGCCGCCTCGAGGGCGGCATAGAGTTTTTGCGCCGAACGGCGGTAATCGTCCGCACTGCCGAAACCGAGCGGCACAAACCGTGCGACGCACTTGGCGTAAGCGCGCACGAAAGACATGTGCCGCACCCTGCCCGTGCGCAACCTGTCAAAAGCGATATCGCGGTACACCCCCGCAACGCACAGCCCGAGCTCGAAAGGCTTGTTCTGCCCGCACAGCTCGCACAGCGCCTGCAGCTTTGCCGCTTCCCCCACGCCCGTGTTCAGGAACGCGCCGCGCCAAAAGGGTTCGAGCCCCGCGCGCACGGCGACCAAAAGACCGAGCAATTGCAGTTCGCCTTCGCGGCCCGTGCCCTCGTCCATGCACCACTCCAAAAGTTCGGTGACGTCCGTCTCCCTGCAATAGGCGGCGAGCGCTTCGCGGGGGATCTGCGCCAGCATGGCGAGCAGGTGCATCCTGCGCACGCGCTCCGACGCGGGCACGCGATAGAAAAAGTCGATCTCGGGCGCGGCGCCGCCCTCTTCCATGTACCGCTTTGCTTCGCGGTACGCATAGCGCGCGACGGCAGCGCCCGGTTTGAGGTCGAGCAGCTTGCCCAATGCGGCGACGCACTCGTGCGTTTCGCCGCAGCGCAGCGCGGCGACCGCTTTGAAATAGAGCAGCGTCGTATCGTACCCCGCGTGTTTTTCCAACAGGCAAAAATCCTCGTACCCCTTGCGGTACAACCCGTTTTCGCAGCAGACGGTGGCGACTT
>CALWBR010000012.1 GCA_944376145.1 uncultured Clostridia bacterium
GCGCCAATTACGGGCTGTATAGCTATATCCTCATCGATTATCTGTTTGTATTGCTACAAAAACACAAACGCACCCGATCCAATATCATTGCCGGGGCGGTCATGCTCGGCCTGATCTATTTTGCCACCAAAAGGCGCCCAAGCGGGCGCTTTTTTTGGTGGTGGGAAGAGGTAATTGCAAAACACAGACGTTCGGTAGTTCGGGCAAGCATTGCGGCGCTGTTTTTTAAATGAGCGGAAACGCCCGCCCGCAATGCGCCGCTTTGCCGAGGGGCTTCCTGTTGGGGGCGGCAACAAAAATGACCGACGGAAGTTCCTCCGTCGGTCATTTTTGTTTACACACTGCTTTTATCGGCAAAACACACTTTGCAAGGCGGGATACAGCTTTATAAAATGCTTATACCGCTTTGCATAGAGAGCGGCGATTTTTTCATCGGGCAAAACCGTTTCCTTTACCCGCACGATCGCCTTTGCCGCTTCCTGTACCGTTTTATACTCGCCGCAGCCGACCATGGCAAGCATCGCCGCGCCGTAGGCAGGCCCCTGCTCCGTCTGCGGAATGTCGACGGGGATCCCCATCACGTTCGCAACGATCTTGCGCCAAAGCGGGCTCTTCGCCCCGCCGCCGCAGAGCATTGTACACCCTACCGTTACACCGTTCTTTTTTGCCGCCTCTAAGCAATCGCGCAGGGCGAACGTTACGCCCTCCAAAACGGCGAGCGTCATCTGCTTTCTCATCGTATCGGGACGCATCCCGATGAACGCGCCCCGCGCGTTCACGTCGTTGTGCGGGCTGCGCTCCCCCATCAGATAAGGCAGAAAATACACGTCGTTTTTGCCGAGTTCCTCCTCCAGCCCCGCCTGCTCTTTCGCATAGTCGTTCGTCTGTAAAACGTTATCCGACCACCACGCATTGCAAGACGCCGCCGAGAGGATGCACCCCATCAGATGCCAGCCGCCGTCTGCATGGCAGAAGCTGTGCAGGGCGTTGCCCTTGTCCTCTTTATATTTTTCGGAAGACACGAACAGCGTTCCGCTCGTGCCGAGGGAAATGTTGCAGCCGCCCTCGCCGACCACGCCCGTGCCGACCGCCGCAGCCGCGTTATCCCCCGCGCCCGCAACGATCTTGATCTCCGCGGAAAGCCCGAGCTCTGCGGCAATCTCCCCTTTGAGCGTGCCGACAACCTCGTAGCTCTCGTGCAGCTCGGGCAGCATTTGTTCGGAAATTCCGCATACGTCGCACATTTTTTGCGACCATCGGCGGTTCTTCACGTCCAAAAGCAGCATGCCGCTCGCATCCGAAAAGTCCGTGCAGAACGCGCCGCTCAAACGGTACGCGAGGTAATCTTTGGGCAGCATGAGCTTGGCGATGCGGGCAAAATTTTCGGGTTCGTTCTCCTTCATCCATAAAATTTTGGGCGCGGTGAACCCCGCAAACGCGATGTTGCCCGTGCATGCGGACAGCTTCTCTCTACCGATGACTTCATTAAGATACGCCGTCTGCTTTTCCGTCCTGCCGTCGTTCCACAAAATGGCGGGGCGGATGACTTTATCCGTTTTATCCAAAGCGACAAGCCCGTGCATCTGCCCGCCGAAGGAAATGCCCTTGACGGCGGCTTTATCCTGCCCTTTGAGCAGTTCGTTCAAGCCGCGCATTGCCGCCGAAAACCAATCCGCGGGATTTTGTTCGCTCCAGCCGCTGTGCGGGTAAAAGACGGGATAGCTTTGCGTGTTTTTCGCTAAAATGCTGCCGTCTGCGGCGACAAGCAGAAACTTTGCCCCGCTCGTGCCCAAGTCGATGCCGATGTATGTATTCATTGAAACCTCCTGTGCTTTAAGCGCAGAGAAGCGAACAAGACAAGGAGCGCGCGGCTTTGCAAGGGGCGCGTACACAGACGTACGTAACCCGCAGCAAAACGCAAGCGCGACAACGTATTGCGACGCTTATATGCGCTTAAAACGGATTTTCCGTCTTATACCTGACATTCGCAGGCTGATTGTAGCCGATCTCCTCCACGGGCACGCCGATGTACTTGAACACCTCGTACAGTTCCTTCCCGTAATGCCCGAACGCCACCGCGCCGTGGTGCGGGTAATTGCCTTCAATGAGAACGTGGCGGTAAAACCGCTTCATTTCGGGGATCGCGAAGATGCCGATAGACCCGAAACTATGGGTACGTACCGGCAAAACCTCGCCCTGCGCCACATACGCGCGCAGCTTGCTGTCCGCCGTGCTCTGCAGGCGGAAGAAGGTGACGTCGCCCGCGGCGATGTCCCCTTCCAATGTTCCCTGCGTGACCTCTTCGGGCAGGGAGCGCGCCATGATGAGCTGGTACTTCATCTCGCAGAAACACAGCTTTTTCGAGCAGGTGTTGCCGCAATGGAAGCCCATAAAGGTATCGGTGAGCGCATACGGATACTTGCCCTCGATGTCCGCCTTATACAAATCCTTCGGCACCGTGTTGTTGATGTCCAAAAGCGTCACGGCGTCTTCGCTGATCACCGTGCCGATGAACTCGGACAGCGCGCCGTAGATATCCACCTCGCAGGAGACGGGAATGCCCCTGCCTGTTAAACGGCTATTTACCTAGCACGGCACAAAGCCGAACTGCGTTTGGAACGCGGGCCAGCACTTGTCCGCCACCGCCACAAATTCGCGCGAGCCCTTGTGCGATTCGATCCAATCGAGAAGCGTAAGCTCATACTGCGCGAGCTTGGGCAATATTTCCGGTTTTTTATTGCCCTTGCCCAGCTCTTTTTCCATATCCTTGACCACTTCCGCGATGCGCTTGTCGTTATCGTGCTTGTGG
>CALWBR010000013.1 GCA_944376145.1 uncultured Clostridia bacterium
GCGACCAGCCCGCCGAGATCTTCCGCCGTGACGTATGCCGCCGCACCGCCGAACAGCACATACAACCGCTCCTGCGCGTATGCCAGCCGCAATTCGATCGGGCTGCTCGCCTCCGTGCGCGCCGTCAACGTCGCGTACAGGGCAAGCCCGTCCGCAAACCGCACTTCGCCTTCCGCGGCAACATGCAGAACAACGCCGCTCACCGTCACGTCCGTCTCCAGCGCGAACCCTGCCGCGCCGCTGCCCACGATCTCCGCCACGGGATCGACAAACGCGAGCAGCACCGAAAGCGGCACATATTCATCCGCGGGCGCTGCGATCGCCGCGCCGTTTGCGGCTGCGAAAGTCAGCTCCGCGCCCATCACGGTCACGGCAAACCCTTCTCCGCGCGTATACGCCGCCTCGATCACGCCCAGCGAGATCTCCTCCCCGAGCAGCGCCGACAGCAGCCCGTCCGCATTCACGCACAGCGCCAGCTCGCGCTCCGTCAGCGTCAATTCGCGGATCACGTCTCCGAAGTCTACCGTCAGCAACTTCGCCACCAGCGTCGGAATATCCGTTTCCGTTCCGCCGATAGCGGGAAGTTCCAGCCCTGCAAGCTGCGCGATCTTTTCCACCGCCTGCGCAAGCTCGGCGTACGTCGCCGAAAGCCGGATCCCGTGCAGCGACAGGTAGACCGTGTCCCCCGCCACCGTCACGTTCAGCGGCAGCTCGAGCCCCGCGTATTCCACCGCGACGCTGCCCTGCACCGCGAGCCCGTCCGTAAGCGTCACGCGAAGATCCGCTTCCGCTTTAAGCCCGAGCTCCAAGTTTTCGTACGCCGCCGTCACGCGGTAATCCTTCTCCGCGATCAGCCCGCAGATCTCCTCTATATACGGCGCTACGTCGACCGCCGCTTCCGTATCGATCTGCGTAAACGCAGCCTCTTCTTCGGAGGCGGGCGGCACGGTAAGCGAAACATCGATCCCCGCCGCCGTGAGAGATGCCTGCACGTACGACCAATCGACCCGCACGCCGTCCTCCGTTTCCTCCTCGGTAAACCCGAAGGTCACGGGGATCTCCAGCCCGGCAAGAGGGAGCACGCTCGCGATCTCTGCCGTGCCGTCCCCCTTGGTGAGCGTACCGCCGACGATCGCGTTGAGCAATTCGCCGGTATCGATGCCGCCAAGCCCCGCACTGCCGTCACCGAGCAGCCCCATAACGTCGGCAAGCGCCAATTTTCCGGTAAAGTCTTTATAGTCCAGATACAGCGCGTCGCCCTCCAACCCGATGGCAAGGTCGCCGAGCTGTACTTGCAGCGCATGAAGAGCAAAGCCCTCCGCCATGCTCATATCCAAAAGAATGTAGCCGCTGACAGGCTGCCCCGCCACGAGCACATCCGCCTTAAAGACGGATCTTCCCGCCAAAACCGAAGCAAAACCGTTCGTGAAATAGTCGGTCGCGGTCATTTCCTGCGGACCGCTCTCGATCGGGGCGGCGTTCGCATAGTTGATAAAATACTCTTCGTAATCGCTGACGTCGACGTCCGCTTCGTCATAGGAAAATTCGACCGTCGTCCTGCCGACGGTCGCCGCGGTGAACAGCGAGACGTACGCCTCGTATTCCTCTACGATATCGAAAGAAACGACCGTCCAATCCGCGAGGAAGCGGAACGTGAGCGTGACGCCCTGGAATTCGGGATTCGTCGAAAGATTGCCCATCGTGCGCATGTTGTTCACATAGTAGGCAACGGACGTTTCCGGATCGAGCGTGAGGGTAAACGAATACAGCCCCGTAGACGCATCATACGTGACTTCGGATTCGGTGAGGATCGTCTCCTCGTTGATGATGAAATCGGAGATCTCCGTGGCGGGCAGCCCGTACGTTTCAAGGTACTGCTCGTTGGTATAGATCGCGCTCGGTTCGCCCGTCGCCCATTCGGTAGCGGCGCCGTTCCAATCGGAAGCGCGGTCGGAGGCGGCTTTGCGGACGACGACGCTGCTTTCCCCGAAGAATTTTTGCATCGCTTTGGAAGGCGCGAACGTCTCGTTCCCGCTGATGCTGACGGAGGTCGTGATCATCACGCCATCTTTATAATCCTTCGTTCCGTAAATATCCTGCCGCACGTTGATGCCCAGCGTATTGGCGGTGACCGCCGCCGTGCTGTCCGTATGATAGCAGGTACGCGTGGCAAGCTTGCCGATGATGTACCCGACATTATACGTCGCGCTGTAATCTTCCGGCGTGGAACCGTCCGTAGGCGGAGTAAGGCAAATATTGAGCGTGTTGCTCGGCAGCGTACTCTCCGTATTCCCCTTCGCTCCTACGGAAAAGAGGATGACAACGCCCGCGATCATGACGAGCACTACGCATAGCACCGAAAAAACGATCCGCTTTTTGCGGGACATTTTACGGTGTTTTTTTCCTTTTACATTCTCTTGATTGCTCATGGACCTGTTTCCTTGTCATAAAAGAGTATGACATTTACACTCTTATTATATCGACGACACATCGGTTTGTCAACAGTATCACGGGTTTATATGACAAAAATTACAAGATCACGGACACAAGAAGGACGAGCGCCCCGCCCAAAAGCAAAAAAGCCTCGGCAAGGTTTTTGCAAAACCATTGCCGAGGCAGAAAATTTTCCATTTACCGCCCGATCGTGCGCAAGATCAATTCCTGCGCGGCGTCGTAACCCATGCTCTTCAAGCGGAAGTTGCGGGCGGCGACTTCGATGATGATGGAGAGATTCCGCCCCGGTTTGACGGGGATCACGTGCTTCATGACCTTGACGCCGAGGAGCGTTTCGTACAGCGTTCCCTCCCCGAGGCGGTCATAGACTTTGCCTTCCTCCCAATTTTCCAGCTCCATGACCAGATCGATCTTTTTTTCATCGAGGATCGAACCCGAGCCGTACATGTTTTTGATATTGATGATACCGATGCCGCGCAGTTCCATGAAATAGCGGATCGTTTCCGGCGAAGAACCGTACAATTCGTCGGAAACGCGTTTGACAATGACGCTGTCGTCCGCGACGAGCCTGTGCCCGCGCTTGATCAGCTCCATTGCCGTTTCGCTCTTGCCTACGCCGCTGTGCCCCGTGAGCAGGATGCCGACGCCGGACACGTCCACCAAAACGCCGTGCATGGTCTGCATGGGCGCGAGATGCTTGTTCAAGTAGAAGAACAGATCGTTGAGGATGACCGTCGTCAGCTTTTCGGTACGCAGGATGGGGCAGCCGGTCAGACGCGCTTCTTCCACCAATTCCTGCAAAACGGGCAGATCGCGCGCCAAAATGATGCAGGGAATATCGGTATACGAAAGCAGCTGTTTGATGCGCTCGCGCCGCACATCCTGCGGAAGATCGCGCAAAAACTCGTATTCGGAGTTGCCGAGCACGAGAATGCGCGAAGAGTCAAAATATTTGAAAAACCCCGCGAATTGCAGCCCGGGGCGGGTGACGCTGTACGACGTGAGCGCTACCCTGCCGCGCCCGGCAAAGACGACCTCCAATTCCAGGTCGGCGCAAAAATTTTCCAAGAGAATGATCTCGGCTTCGTTCATTCCTCTCCCCCCAAAGCAAATTTTCGGATCGCAAACGCGACCCCGTCTTCATCGCAGGTCGCGCTCACAAACCCCGCCGCTTCCTTTAAAGCAGGAACGGCGTTGCCGATCGCGACCCCGAGCCCCGCTTTCCGAATGAGCGGCAGGTCGTTGTAATTATCGCCAACGCCCATCGTTTCGGCAAGCGGGATGCCGTAATGTGCCGCCAAAAATTCCAGCGCGCAGCCTTTGTCTGCCCCTTTCGGCGCGATCTCGACCATCTGCTCCATGCTGGATGTGACGTAAAACCGCTCCCCGAACGCCTGCATGCAGTGCGCAAACAAGCGGTCGCGCTCCGCCGCGTCGCACATGGCTACAAGTTTGTTTGCCGCGATCCGTTCCTTGGAAACGACCGCCGAGATCGCCCTCGGCGTGCGGACGCCGCGAACACGGCAAACGCGTTCATACATGGCAAGAAAACCGTCGTCGGCGTTGGCATAAAACACATCGCCGTCGTATACATGGATATGCCCGCACTCCCCTTCCAAAAAGCGGCACATTTCCGCCGCGTCTTCCCAAGGGATGCGCAGATCGCGCAGCATGGCTCCGCTTTCGATATCACAGATCATGCCGCCCTGGTATGCCGCCGCCAACCCCTGCAAGCCGAGCTCCCGCGCGTACGGCAGGATCGAGGACGCCATCCGCCCCGTGCACATCGCAAAAATTCCGCCCGCCGCCGTAAATTCGTCGAGCGCCGCCTTTGTGTTTTGCGACACGCTTCCGTCCGAATGGCGCAGCGTCCCGTCAAAATCGGAGGCGACTAACTTATAACGCAACATCAAAGCTCTTCCTCGAAATACTTTTTGATCCCTTCCGCCAAAGCATCCCCGATCCCGTTCACGGCGGCGATCTCTTTCACGTCCGCCCGTATGAGCCGATCGATCGTGCCGAACGCCTCCAACAACGCCTTGCGCTTGACTTTTCCCACGCCGGGGATCTGCGTCAGCACGGACGTGAGCGAACGTTTGCTGTGGATGTTGCGGAAATACGTGATCGCAAAACGGTGCGCCTCGTCGCGCAGCCGCTGCAGCATTTGCAGGCAATAATCGCGCTTATCCAGCAGGACGCTCTCCTTGGCGCCCGGCAAAAAGATCTCCTCTTCGCGCTTTGCCAAAGAAATCAGAGCGATGTCCTCCGCCCCGGCATCGCGGAACACCTCGCCCACGGCGGAAAGCTGCCCTTTGCCGCCGTCGATGACGACAAGATCCGGCTTGGCGAAACGCTCCTCTTCCGCCGTACCCAGCTTCGCAAGGCGGCGGCGCAGGACCTCTTGCAGGCTCGCAAAATCGTCCGCGCCCTCCACCGTTTTGATGCGGAAGCGGCGGTAACTGCTCCTGTCCGGCTCGCCGTCCAAAAACACGACCATGGATCCGACTTTATCCACCCCGCTGATGTTGGAGATGTCATAGCACTCCATGCGCCGAGGATAGCGCGCGAGCCCCAAAACTTCCTGCAAGCGCTTGCAGGCATTCACCGTCATGTCTTCCCGATGACGGATCTTATCGATGACCTTATCGAGATATTCGGCGGCATTCTTCTCCGCCATATCCAAAAGCTGCCGCCGCACGCCCTGTTTAGGCGCAAGAACGGTGACGCTTCTGCCGTACTGTTCGCGGAAAAACCCTTCCAACAGCTCCGACTCGCAGAAATCCTGCACGACGACCTCTTCCGGCAATTGCTGCCGCGCGTAGTACTGGGCAAGGAAGGAGGCGACCGCCTCGCCGTCGTCGGAGGCGTTTTCCACCGCATAGGTACGCGCCCCCTGCATGATCCCGCCGCGGATGATCAAAACGCCGACGGCGGCATATAACTTGTTGCTCTTGTACGCGACGACATCGGCGTCGATGTCGCGTTTGAGGGCGGTGATCCTGCGCAGGGCGATCTTAGAGAGCATCTCCAGCTTGTTGCGGCAATCGAGCGCGAGCTCGAATTCTTCGCTCTCCGCGTATTTTGCCATCTTTTCGCGCAGACGTTCTTCGACGTCCCCTTCTTCACCCCCCAAAAAGCGCATCGCAGCCCGCACCCGTTTGCCGTACTCCTCTTCGGAGATCAAATGCGCACAGGGCGCGGCACAACGGTGCAAATGGTAATTCAGGCAGGGCTTTTTCGGCTTTTCGCCGATCGCCGTCGTACATATGCGCACGCCGAACGCCATGTTCACGATCTCGAGCACGTCTTTCACGCGCACGCCGCCCATGTACGGTCCGAAGTATTTGCTGCCCTTTTGCAGCTTACGGGAGAGGGAAAACGAGGGATATCGCTCCGAAACGGTCACCCGCACGTACGGGTACGTTTTGTCGTCTTTTAAAAGGATGTTGTACTTCGGCTTGTATTTTTTGATCAGGTTGTTTTCAAGCGCGAGCGCATCGATCTCCGATTTGGTGATAATGTAATAAAAATCGGCGATGCAGGCGACCATTGCCGCGACTTTTTCCGTCTTGACCGTGGAATGGAAGTACTGACGCACACGGTTTTTGAGCACGCGCGCCTTGCCGACGTAGATCACGTTGCCGTCTTTATCCAACATGACGTATACGCCGGGATTCTCCGGCAGAAGTTTCAACTTTTCCCTGATCTCGTCCATACAACCGCACGCAGCCGAAGCCGCTCTTTTTTATTATACAATACGGCGCCCGAATTTGCAATAAAAAAGAGCAACTTCTTTGTTGCCCTTTTTGCGCTCAATACCCGAGGAATTCAACGCCTTTTAAAAGCACGTCGTTGACGAGCTCGTTTTTTAAACTGTAAAAAATAACTTTCCCGAGCCGCGTTGCCGTGACGATGCCGAGGTTCTTTAAATAACGCAGCTGGTGCGACACGGTGGTCTGGTTGATATCCAATACCCGCGAGATATCCGTCACGCACAGCTCCGTGATGGCGAGCGCGGAAAGGATGCGTACCCGCGTGCTGTCTGCAAAGACAGAGAAAAAACAGACGAGCCCGTCCAAGACCTCTTCGCTCGGTACATAATTTTCCACAAGCGATTGCGTCCGTTTATCCAACAAAAGCGTTTGCGCGTCCCCCATCGTGCGCACCTCCCGAAAAACATTCCGCTACCAATATTGTAAGCGACGGGCGCTGCCGTGTCAATCCGCGCGCGTGGCGACGTATGCCGTTTTTGCTGTTCTTTTGCCGAAAAACACAGCTTTTGCCGCAGTGAAAAAATATACGGGCGGCTGCATAGCAGCCGCCCGCCCTTTGCTTTTTGTTGCCGCGCCTTACTTTGCATATTCGACGCTGCGGAATTCCCGGATCACGTTGACCTTGATCTGCCCGGGGTATTCGAGCTCTTGCTCGATCTTTTTGGCGATGTCTTTGGCGAGGAACATTGCCTGTGCGTCGTCGATCTGCTCGGGTTTGACGATCACGCGCACTTCCCTGCCCGCCTGAATGGCGTAGCTCTTGTCCACGCCCTTGAAAGACGTGGCAATGCCTTCAAGCTGTTCGAGGCGTTTGACGTAATTCGTGCTCGTCTCCCTGCGGGCGCCGGGGCGCGCGCCGGAGATCGCATCGGCAGCCTGTACGAGCACCGCCTCCACCGTCTTCGGCTCCACGTCGCCGTGGTGCGCCATGATCGCGTTGATGACGTTCGCGCTCTCTTTGTACTTTTTGGCGATATCGGCGCCGATCTGGATGTGCGTGCCTTCCTGTTCGTGATCGACCGATTTACCGATGTCGTGCAGCAAGCCCGCACGTTTGGCGAGGTTCACGTCCAACCCCAGTTCGGACGCCATCAAGCCCGCGAGCTGCGCTACTTCGATGGAGTGCTTGTACACGTTTTGCCCGTAGCTCGTTCTGTAACGCAGCCTGCCGAGCAACTTGATCAGTTCGGGATGCAGCCCGAACACGCCGACTTCGAACGCGGCGGCTTCGCCGTTTTCCTTGATCTGGATCTCGAGCTCTTTGCGCACCTTTTCGACCGTCTCTTCGATCCTGGCGGGATGGATGCGCCCGTCGCCGATGAGCTTTTCGAGCGCGATGCGCGCAACTTCTCTGCGGACGGGATCGAACCCCGAAACGATGACGACTTCCGGCGTATCGTCGATGATCAGCTCGACGCCCGTCGCGTTTTCGAGCGCGCGGATGTTTCTGCCTTCTCTGCCGATGATGCGCGCCTTCATGTCGTCATTGGGCAGCGGAACGACGGATACGGTCAGCTCCGACGCCTGATCGCCGGCGCAGCGCTGGATGGCAAGGCTGATGATCTTTTTGGCTTCGGCATCCGCCTCGTCCTTTGCTTCCTGCTCGATGTTGCGCACCTGGACGGCGGCATCGTGCCGCGCGTCTTCGAGAATGTTCTCGATGAGGATCTTTTTGGCTTCCTCCTTCGTGAGCTGTGCGACTTTTTCCAGTTCCTGCACCATCAGCTCGTGCTGGTGGTTCACCTTTTCCTGCATCTTTTTGATCTCGCCTTCCTGTTTGGCAAGATTCTTTTGCTGCTGCTCGAGCTGATCGGAGCGTTTTTGCAAGGCGTCTTCCTTTTTATCGAGGTTGTCCTCCCTCTGCAAAATACGCTGTTCGCTGCGGGCAAGTTCCGCCTTCTTCTCTCTGGATTCTCTTTCGAATTCGTTCCTGAGCTTTAAGTCCTGTTCCTTTGCCTCTAAAATAGCTTCTTTTTTTAATGCTTTACACTCGCTTTCCGCTTCGTCAAGCATTATTTGAATTCTCTGATTGACTTCGCCGACCTTTTTTTCCGTCACCCGTTTATACAAAAAACGGCCGAGGAAAAACGCGGCGACGCCAACGACTACAATAGCGCCGATAAGGACGCCGATGAACACACCGGTGCTTACCGTCAGAAACAGGGAGCTTATGTTTGTGACCATAACAGACCTCCCTATGAAATATAACATCAGGCAGCCCATGCGACGGCACGCCATACGCCCGCCATTATAAGCATACCTGTTTCATTATACATGATTGCGCCGCAAAAGTCAACGTTATCGGAAGAAAAATCGGGCGATCCGCAATATAAAAATCCGCCCCGCGGCACTTTTGCGCACACAACGGGGCGGGTATCGCTTTTTTCGGATACGTCTTATCATTTTTCGAGCAGCTCCGCCCACAGCGCGGGCGAAGCATCAGAGGGCATGCGCCAGTCTCCGCGGGGAGAGAGCGCAACGGACCCGACCTTGACGCCGTCCGGCAGACAGGAGCGTTTGAACTGCTGCGAGAAAAAGCGGGAATAAAAATTTTTCAGCCACTTTTTGAGCACGGCATCCTCATAGACGCCCGCAAAGGCAATTTTTGCCAAAAAGAAGACTTTGGCAGGATCCTCGCCGCGGCGGAGCACATGCCATAGGTAAAAGTCGTGCAGTTCATAAGGTCCGACGAGTTCTTCCGTTTTTTGCGCGATCTTCCCCTCCTCCGGCGGAAGAAGTTCGGGGCTGATCTCCGTATCCAGAATATCGCAAAGGGTCCGTTCGACAGCGCCGCCGAGCCGCGCCGCCTCATGGCGGACCAAATACCGCACAAGCGTTTTCGGCACCGAGGCGTTCACCCCGTACATGCTCATATGGTCGCCGTTGTACGTTGCCCAACCGAGCGCGAGCTCGCTCAGATCACCCGTTCCCACGACGAACCCGCCGTTGTCGTTGGCAATATCCATGAGAACGAGCGTCCGCATGCGCGCCTGCGCGTTTTCATACGCGGCGTTGTGCACGCTCTCCTCGTGCCCGATGTCTGCAAAATGGGCACGGACAGTCTCCGCGATCTCGACGGTGCGCGCCGTCACCCCCAGCTCTTCCATCAGGCGCAGTGAATTGCCGCGCGTCTTCTCGGTCGTGCCGAAGCAAGGCATCGTGACGGCGATGATCTCTTTCGGACTCCTGCCGAGCGCCCGAAAAGCGCGCACGGTCACGAGCAGCGCGAGCGCGCTGTCCAACCCGCCCGAAATACCGAGAACGGCGCATGTGGCGCGGGTGTGCTCGATGCGTTTTTTCAGCCCCATCGCCTGCATGTTCAGGATGCTCTCCGCGCGTTCGCCGAGCTTATCGTCTTCCTGCGGAACGAAAGGCAGCCGTTCGATAAGCCGCGTGAGCGATTCGCCCTCCCCGCCCGCGCGGAAAACGATCTCCTCGTACCCGTCCGCACGGGAAAGCTCGGAAAAGGTATTGATGCGGCGACGCTCGAACGCAAGGTACTGCACGTCGATCTCGGAGACGGTCATGCCGCAGGAGAACAGCGCGCTCTCCTCCAGGATCGTACCGTTTTCACAGACGATATCGTGCCCGGCAAAGACCATATCGGTGGTCGACTCGCCCTCGCCCGCGTCCGCATACACATAGCCGCAGATCGTTTTGGCAGAGTGCGAACGCACGAGCATGCGCCTGTACTCCGCCTTGCCCGCCGTCTCGTTGCCGGCGGAAAGGTTGACGATGATATGCGCCCCCGCAAGCGCATGCGATACGGAGGGCGGCGAAGGGACCCAAAGATCCTCGCAAAGCTCCGCCGCGACCGTAAAATTCTGCATGGCGGCGGAACGGAATAGAAATTTTTGCCCGAACGGGACCCTGCGCCCCGCGAACTCTACGAAAGCATTTTCCCCGCAATAGGGCTGAAAATTGCGCTTTTCATAGAACTCGGCATAATTGGGCAGATGCCGCTTCGGCACAAACGCGAGGATCTCCCCTTCGTTGAGGGCAGCCGCGCAGTTGTACAGCGCGCCGCGGAACCGTACGGGGAGCCCGACGAATACGAGCATCTGCGCCCCTGCCGTGGCACGCGCGATGCGCTGCAGCGCCGCCGCGGCGGCATCCGGCAGCGCATCCTGCCCGAACAGATCGCCGCAGGTGTACCCGCAGACGCACAGCTCGGGAAAGACGAGCAGTTCCACGCCCCGCTCTTTCGCCTGCCCGATCGTGCGGATGATCTCCTCCGCGTTGTAACGCACGTCGGCAACGCGGATGTGCGGCGTTGCGGCGGCGACTTTTACAAAACCATGCTTCATCGCACTCTACGCTTCCGTCAGTCGTTTTCGGCGCGCTCTTCCTTCGCGCTCTTATAGGCGGTACGGATCTCTTCTTCGATCTGCCGCTCCGCCTCCGGGTTCCTTTTGAGCCAGTCGCGCATGCGTTCCCTGCCCTGGGCGACTTTTTCTCCGTTGACGGAGAACCAGGAACCGCTCTTTTCAATGATCCCGTAATTGCAGCCGAGGTCGATGATGCAGCCTTCCTGCGAAATGCCTTCGCCGTACAGGATATCGAACTCCGCCGTTTTAAAGGGAGGAGCCAGTTTGTTTTTGACGATCTTGGCGCGCGTCTTATTGCCCATGATCCCGTCACTGTCCTTCAACGCATCCGCTTTGCGCACATCGATGCGAACGGACGCATAAAATTTGAGCGCCTTGCCGCCGGGCGTCGTTTCGGGGTTGCCGAACAGCACGCCCACTTTTTCACGCAGCTGGTTGATGAAGATGACGCAGGCGTGGGACTTGTTGATGATGCCCGTCAGTTTGCGCAGCGCCTGCGACATGAGGCGCGCCTGCAGCCCGACGTGCGTATCCCCCATATCGCCCTCGATCTCCGCCTTCGGCGTGAGAGCGGCGACGGAGTCGACGACGATGAGGTCGACGGCGCCGCTGCGCACAAGCGCATCCACGATATCCAGCGCCTGCTCGCCCGTATCCGGCTGGGAAACGTACAAGTTGTCAAGATCGACGCCGAGTTTTTTGGCGTAGACCGGATCGAGCGCATGCTCCGCATCGACAAAAGCGGCAATGCCGCCGTTTTTTTGGATCTGCGCGATCGCATGCAGCGCGACGGTCGTTTTACCGGAGGATTCGGGTCCGAAGATCTCTACGATCCTGCCGCGCGGCAGCCCGCCGACCCCGAGCGCCAGATCGAGCGAAAGGCACCCCGTGGGGATCACTTCGATATCCGTGTTCCCCGCGGCGTCGCCCAACTTCATGATCGCGCCCTTGCCGTAGTGTTTTTCGATCTGGGCGAGCACCTGATCGAGCGCCTTCATCTTTTCGTTGTCCATTCTGTTCTCCTTTCTCTTCTCATTGCCGGCTTGTGCGCCGGAGCTCATCGGATATTTTTATACAGGAGGAAGAGCGCCTGGTTGATCGCACGCTCCGTGATCTCCTCCCTGCTTCCCGAAAACAAATATTTGTAGACGTAGACGGATTCCGCCGTACCGACCGCGAGATAGCAAAGACCGACCGGCTTGTTCGTCCCGTCGGACGAGGGTCCCGCGATCCCCGTCGTCGCAAGCGAAAGATCGCAGGCTCCGGACGCGATCAAGTGCGCCGCCATCTCGTACGCCGTATCGTCCGAAACCGCCCCGTATTTGGCAAGCGTCTCCTGCCGCACGTTCAGCCGCCGCACCTTGGCTTCGTTTGCATACGCGACGATGCCTTCCTGCAGCACCGCGCTCGCGCCAGGCACGTCTACGATGCGCTTGGTCACCCCGCCGCCCGTAAAGGATTCGGCAACGCAGAGCTTTTTGCCGCGCAACTTTAAAAGCTCGACCACACGCTCGTGCAGCGGCGTATCTTCCAGCGCGTAGAGATACGCATCCAACCCCGCCACACAGGCGCGCAAAACATCATCGGCGATCCCCTTCGGCGTCTGCCCGTCACAGGAAAGCTCCACCCTGCCGTCCCCGTACTTTTCGGTAAAACGAACGGTAAAAGCGCCTTCGCCCTGCTTTTCCGCTTCGGCAAGGACGGCTTCCACGCGTTCCCGCGGAGCGCCGACGAAACGGAGCACGGACGTATCCCTGCGGACGGAAAACTTTACGGCGAGCCGCGGCAGCACCTCTGCCGAAACGGCGAGCGCCCCTTCGCCGCCGAACGGTAGCACGAAAAAATTCTTATCCGCCGCCTCCATGGCGGCGGCGGGCGAAATTTTTAAAAGCTCCGCCGCCTGCGCCGTGTAAGCGGGCACGGATGCCTGCGGCACGACGATAAAGACATTGTCGAAAAAATTCTTTCCTTCGATCAGCGTTTGGGCAAATTCGCGCCCGTCGCGCTCGTCGAGCAGAAAAACCTTGTCTTGCGCAAACCCGCCGCGCAGAAGCGCCGCCGCCACGGGCTCGTACGTTGTCCCGTCCGGTACGGTACAAACGTCACGGACGGCGATCAAAGCATTTTTCATGACTGCTTCTCTTTCAAAACGGCACGGTTCCGCACGATATAGGAGACCCCGGACCAGACCGTGAGCACGGTCGCCGCGGCAAGGCAGACCAGCCCGATGCCGTTGCAGATGTTGCTGATGACGGACGCGCCGAACCCGACCGCCCCCACGAGCAAAAACAGGATGGCAAGGTCTTGAAAGAACGTTTTGAATTTACCGATCTTGTCCGCCGCCAACACCAGCCCCGAAGACGCCGCGACCATGCGGAACCCGCTGACGATCAGCTCGCGCGCAAGGATGACCGCCACGCAGCAGCCCGCCGCGACGAGCACCCAATCCTGCCAGATCAGCATATGCAGGATCTCGTCGCCGCGGACGAGGATCAATACGAATGCCGTGGATACGAGCACCTTGTCCGCAATGGGGTCGAGAAATTTACCGAGGTTGGTCACCTGCCCGCGCTTCCGCGCAATGTGCCCGTCCAAAAAATCCGTGAACGCCGCAACGGCAAACACCGCCGCCGCGATCAGATAGTTATAATTCGCCGGGATCATATCGAGAAAAAAGACGACAATGAATACGGGAATGAGCGCGATGCGCGTGAGCGTGATCTTGTTGGGAAGGTTCATACCATGTCCTCCGTGGCGCCGAACAGATCGTACGCGTCGACGCTCTCGATTTTTACGTCATACCATTCGCCCTGGACCGCTTCCGAAGCGCGGAAATACACGTTTCCGTCGATCTCGGGGGCGCTGAAATACGCGCGCCCGACAAAGCAGCCCCGCTCGTAATCGACGCCGTCGCATAGAACGCGCACCGTCGAACCGACCAGGCTTTGCTGCCGCTGCAGGGAAATTTCTTCCTGAACGCGGTAAAGCATTTTGACGCGGCGCTGTTTTTCGCGCGCCGGGATCTGCCCCTTCAAACGGTACGCGGGCGTATCGGGTTCGCGCGAATAGGCAAAAAAGCCGCAATTATCCAGCCGCTGCTCCCGCAAAAAAGCAGCCAACGCCGCCGCTTCCTCCTCCGTCTCCGTCGGGAACCCCGCTATGAACGTGGACCGGATCGCGATGCCGGGCACGCGTGCGCGCAGCTTTTGCAGCAACGCCGCGTATGCGGCACGGGTACCCTTGCGGTTCATGAGTTTGAGGATCCTGTCCTCACTGTGCTGCAACGGGATATCGAGGTACTTTACGAGCTTCGGGTTTCCGGCAAGTTCGTCGACGAGCGCATCGTCGATCGCCTCGGGGTAACAATACAGCAGCCGCACGGAAGCTATGTTCTCCAAGGCAGTGAGCTTGCGCAGCAGCGGTACGAGACGGCGCCCGCCGTACAGATCCTCGCCGTAACGCGTCGTATCCTGCGCGACGAGGATGAGCTCGGACAGCTCCCCCAGCTCCGCCGCTTCGGCGACGAGCCGATCTTCGGGATACGAACGGTACTTGCCGCGGATCTTGGGGATCAGGCAATAGGTGCAATGGTTGCTGCAGCCGTCGGCGATCTTCAAATACGCATAATGCAGCGGCGTCGTGAGCACGCGCCCCGCGTCCGCCTCGCGCCCCTGCCCGACGGCGTTCACGCGGCCTTCGGCGTACGATCTTTCCAAGGCGGGAAAGAGCGCGTCGGCATCGCCGCAGCCGAGGAAGACGTCCCCCTCCATCAAAGCGGGGAACAGTTCTCCGATAAATTTTTGCGGAAGGCAGCCGGTAACAACGATCTTTTCCAACTTTCCGCCGCGCAGCGCGTCGCAATCGAGAGCGGCGTCGATCGCCTCCTTCCGAGCGCTCTCCAAAAAAGCGCAGGTATTGACGATGAGCACGTTCGCTTCCGCCGCGTCCGCCGTGATCGGGCAGCCGTGCGCACGGATCACCCCCAAAAGGCGTTCCGCATCCACGCGGTTCTTGTCGCAGCCGAGCGAGATCATGCCGAAAACTTTCTCTTCAAGCATACCGATCAGTCACCGTAATCGCCGTACTTGCTCTCGAACTCTTCCTTGGAAAGCAGTACTTTGCGCGCCTTCGAGCCGTCGAAGGCGGAGATGTAACCCATGTTCTCCATCCATTCGATGATCTTGCCCGCCTTGGGGTAGCCGACCGAACAACGGCGCTGGATCATGGAAATGGACGCCTGCCCGATCTCCACGACGTAGCGCAGCGCTTCGATGTAGACCGCTTCCACGCTGTCGTCGGCATCGCCGCCGAAGCCGCCGCCCCCGCTCTTGTCGTTGTTGATATATTCTGCCACGCTGTCGTCGAAGTATGCTTCGTTGTGCTCCTTGACATAGGAGACGACGCGGTGCATCTCTTCGGGCTTTGCAAACGCGCCCTGCAAACGCTCCGGGAACGTCATCGCGTCCGTGCGGTAGAGCATGTCGCCGTTGCCGAGCAGCTTTTCCGCGCCCGATTCGTCGAGAATGGTGCGCGAGTCCACTTCCGCCGTCAGCTTCAGCGCAACACGGGTGGGAAGGTTCGTTTTGATGACGCCCGTCACGACGTTGACGGAAGGCCGCTGCGTGGCAAGGATGAGATGGATGCCCGCCGCACGCGATTTTTGCGTAAGGCGCTGGATCCTGTCCTCGATCTCTTTTTTGGCGACCGTCATCAGATCGGCAAGCTCGTCGATGATCATGACGATCTTGGGCAGACGGTCTTCGTCAGGCTCGCGCTTTTCGTTGTAGTCGTCGATGTCGCGCACGGGCACGCCCTGCTTCTGCTTTTCGCGGAAGAGCGTATAGCGGCGCTCCATTTCGTTGATCGACCAGTTCAAAACGTTGATCGTTTTGTTCGGGTCGCAGATGATCTCGTTGATCATCAGGTGCGGCAATTTTTCGTAGAAGGTGAACTCGACCTGCTTCGGGTCGATGAGGATGAGACGGAGCTCTTCGGGGCTGTATTTGTACAGCAAGCTGATGATGAGCCCGTGCAGAAAGATGCTCTTGCCCGAACCCGTGGCGCCCGCAACGAGCAGGTGCTTCATCTTGACGATGTCGCCGACGATGGCTTTGCCTTCGATATCCTTGCCGAGAGCGAACATGAGCGCGCTCGGTTTGGAATGTTTGAATTTATCGGCGGTAATGATCTCCTTCAGCCCCACGGTGGCGCGATGCTTGTTCGGCACCTCGATGCTGATCGAGCCGTTTTCGTAATTCGTTTGGATATTGACGCCGTCTTTGGCATGCAGCCGCAAGGCAAGGTCCTGATCGCAGCTGAACACGCGCGAAGCGGAGATGTTGCCGGGGATCACGATATCGTACCGCGTGACGGACGGTCCTTGGGTGACCTTGACGATCTCGGAAGGGACTTTGAAGTTTGCAAGCGTCTCCACAATCGTCTGCTTGTTGAACTCCGCCTCCTCGGGATCGAGAGTGAACGCGGTGTTGCGGTAATCCTCCAACAGATCGAGCGGCGGCGCATTGTAACGGGCATAGACATGCCGCTTGCGCGCAGGCGCTTCCGCGCGCGGGCGGCGCGCTTCTTCGGGAGCGGGCGTCTCCTCTCTGCCGCGGACGGGCGCGATGCTCTCCATCGCGTCGGGCACGGAAGAGGGCTCCGGCGGTTCTTCGTCAAAAAGGTTCACGACGGAATCGAACCCTTCCGGGATACGGCGAAGCGCCGTTCCTTCCCCTTCTTCCTGCTCGGGAGCGGGAACGGGCGGCTCTTCTCTGCGCAAAACAGGCGGCTCTTCCCTGCCGCGAAGAGGCGGCTGCTCCTCTCTTCCGCCGAACACGTCGGAAGAAGCGACGGGCGGGATCGCCGATGCGCGCTCTTCCCTGCCGAAGGAGACGGAAGAGCTTTCAGCGCCGCCGTCCGCGGGACGGGCAGCCGCCGCACCGTAGCGGGGTTCGGACGCGTCCGCGCGCTCCTCCGTCACGCCCCTGCGCGGCGGAAGATCGCGCACCTGCGGCATTTCCGCCGGTGAAAACGGGTTGCGCTGCGGCGCGGGGAAAGGCTCCGCAGACGAGACCGTACGGGCGGGCTCCGCCGCAACGCGGAAGCTTGCCGAAGGCTGCTCTGCCCGACGCTCCGTCGGGAACGCCGCCGCGGGCTGCTGCACGGTCGTATCCGTGACGATCTTTTTCGGAACGGAGGAGTAGGAGACGTTCTCCTCCACCCCGTCCGAATACATTTCGGAATAGGTCGCGCCTGCCTGCACGGACTGCGCAAAAGAACGCATGCTCGAAGGCGCCGTAACGGTCGGCGCGGCGGGCGAGGGCGAAACGGGCTGCGGCGGCGTGTTCAAACCGCCCGATACGGGCTGCGCGCCTGCCACCGCACTGCGCGGGCGGTTAAAATAGGAGTCGGCATTGAAGATGCCGTTGGACGTGTACGACGAACCGGATCCGCCTTCGGGATAGAGCAGCTGCCGGCTCTGCGCATACGGCGAAAGCTGCGGCTGCGGCGGCTGCATTTGTTCCTGCGCGCGGCGCTCTTCCTCTTCCCTGCGGGAATCCTGCCGAAGCTCACGCCGCGTCTTCATGTCAAAGGGGTCGCCGATGGCGTACAGCCGCCGCGAACGCTCCGCATTGGAGGCGCTGACGGTCTGCCGCGAAGAGACTTCGCGCACGATCGCTTCGGGGTAGCCTTCCTGCCGCTCCTCCGCATACGGAAGATCGTACAGCCCGGACGTATCCGCCGCGGCACGGTCGAACATGCTGCGCTCCGCCTGTTCGCGGCGCGCCCGCACCCTGCGTTTTTCCGCCCCGTGCCCCTTTACGGAACGATACACCAGGTACCCCGAGCCGAGCATGAGCAGCGAAAAGATGATATAGCCGCCGATGGACGTGGTCAGTTTTGCGATCGGATAGACAAGCACGCCGATCACCGCACCGCCGCCCGTCGTGGCAAAAAAGCTGTTCTCCCCTGCGGCATAACAATCGGCAAGGTATGCGCCGAAGCTGCCGTACTCTATGCCGGCAACGTCTGCCGTGATGGTATGCACGAGGCAGACAAAAAAGAGAAAGCAGAGCGAAAACAGTGCCGCCGTTTTTGCGGAAACGGTAAATTTTTTACCCGTGATGAGCACGGCGCCGCCATAGATCCACGCGGCGATCACAACATACGAGCCGTACCCGAACACGCCGAGCAAAAACGAACTGATCGCGAACCCTACGCTTCCGAAAATAAGCGAGCGGGTGATCAAGATCAGCAGCGAAAGCACCGCAAACAATTCCAGCACGATCCCGACCGTTTCGCGGGTCAAGACCTTGCTCGGATTTTTCTTTTCTTTTTCTTCATTTCCTCTGCCGAGATTGTTCAAACCGTTCTCCCGCCGCGCGAACGCGGCTATACACCGTCGTTGATATCACCTGACATTATAGCATTTTTGCGGACAATTTTCAATAGAAAGAGGGGTGTTTTTAGAGGTTTTTTATTTGCGCGCGGGCGCGCGCATATAAAAAGAGCGCCCCTGCGCGGAAGCGCGGGGGCGCTCAGCCCGTTACGGGCGGTCACATATCTTCCTTTTCGTTGCTCCAGGAATACATTTTGCGCAGCTCTTTGCCGACTTCTTCCAGCTGATGCGAGGCTTCCATCGCGCGCTTTGCGTTGAAATGCGCCCTGCCGTTGTTGTTTTCGGCGATCCACTTGCTGGCAAACGTGCCGTCCTGGATGTCTTCGAGGACCTTTTTCATCTCCTTTTTGGTCTCTTCGGTAATGATGCGCTTGCCCGTTTCGTAATCGCCGAACTCGGCGGTATCGGAAATGGAATAACGCATGAGCGAGAAGCCGCCCTTGTAGATGAGGTCGACGATGAGCTTCATCTCATGGATGCACTCGAAATAAGCGTTGCGAGGATCGTACCCCGCCTCGACGAGCGTTTCAAACCCCGCCTTCATCAGCGCGGTCACGCCGCCGCAGAGCACTGCCTGTTCGCCGAACAGATCCGTCTCCGTCTCTGTTTTAAAGGTCGTTTCCAACACGCCCGCACGCGCGCCGCCGATGCCCGCCGCATAGGCGAGAGCGACATCCAGCGCCTTGCCCGTTGCGTTCTGGTAGATCGCCACCAGGCAGGGCGTGCCCTTGCCCGCCACATACTCGCTGCGAACGGTATGACCGGGCGCCTTGGGCGCGATCATGAACACGTCGACATTGGCGGGAGGAACGATCTGCTTGAAATGAATATTGAAGCCGTGCGCAAAAGCGAGCGCCTTGCCCTCCGTAAGAGCGGGCAGGATGCTTTCGCGATAGATCTTTGCCTGCTTTTCGTCCGGGGTGAGGATCATGATGATGTCGGCAGCCTTTGCCGCTTCCTCCGTCGTCATGACGGTGAGCCCCGCTTTGGCGGCTTTGTCCCAAGACTTGCTGCCTTCATACAGACCGACGACGACTTTGACGCCGCTCTCCTTCAAGTTGAGCGCGTGCGCGTGCCCCTGGCTGCCGTAGCCGATGATGGCGACCGTCTTGTTTTTGAGAACGTTGATGTCGCAATCGGACTGATAGTAGATCTTTGCCTGTGCCATATTCGTACTTCCTCCGAAAATCGAATTCATTTTTGAACGGCATTATTATAGTACCGCGGAAAAATTCCGTCAAGCAAATGCAGGCATTTTTCCTTTTTTTATCGGGAAGGCTTTTTGTTTTTCCGCACGCAAAGGAATTGCTTTTTTACCCCGAAGCGGCTATAATAGGGAAAAATTTATCAACGGAGCCGACACATGTCACTCATACGAACGGAAGAACTCATTCTGCTGGGCGGCGTCTGCGAAGACGAGGCGCTCGCCGCCTTCGCCGCGGCGGCGGAAAACGAAAAACCCGAGGACTATGCGCACGCGTACGGGCTGCTGCTCGCCTGCGACGCGGAAAACTCTGTTTCCGCCTATATCGCGCACAGGATCTTGTTCGAAGACAACTTGTTTGCCCGCCGCGCCTATGCCGGCACGCTCACACCGCACATCCGCGAAGCATTCCGCCACGATCTGGCGATCTTGCAAGCGCTGGCACGGCGCGCGGGAAGAGCGTTCGAACAGCTTGAAGAAGAATGCGACGATATGCCCGCTTTTGCCTGCGGAGAAGAAAACCCGCTGTTCGGCGACGACTGGGCTTCGGATAAAACGCTCGCCCGCCTGGAGGCGTTTTACCGCACGAACGGGTACGGCATGTTCATCGCCAACAAAGCGTTCACCTTGCAGCAAGGGATGCTGCGCCCCGTACGCAACACCTCCTCCGTCTCTTTGGAAGATCTGAAAGACTACGAGGAAGAAAAGCGCGCCGTCGAAAACAACGTGATCAATTTCATCAAGGGGCTTCCCTACTCGGATATGCTGCTATACGGCGACAAAGGGACCGGAAAATCCTCTACGGTACATGCCGTACTCAACAAATACGCCGACCGCGGGCTGCGCGCCGTCGAGCTGCAAAAAGATCAGCTCGCCGAGATCAACAACGTAAAAGAGCTGCTTTCGCAGCTACCGTTCCGCTTTTTGCTGTTCATCGACGACCTTTCCCTCGAAGAAAAGGACGAGAAAGTCACCTCGCTCAAAGCCAGCCTCGAAGGGAGCATGAACGAAAAGAGCGCGAACGTGATGATCGTGGCGACCTCCAACCGCAGGCACATTTTGAAAGAGAATTTTTCGGACAGGGACAACAGCGTACACGCGAGCGACACCATGGAAGAACAGCTTTCCCTTTCGGACAGGTTCGGGCTGACCGTACGCTTCTCTTCGACGGGCAAGAAGGAATATCTCTCCATCGTGACGCAGCTTGCGCGCGACATGCGCCTTGCGATCGGCGAAGAAGAGCTGTGCGCGCTTGCGGAACGCTGGGCGATCGCCAAAGGCGGGCGCTCTCCTCGCCGCGCACGGCAGTTCATCGATTTCGTCTTTGCCTGCCTCGCCGAAAACCGCGCGATCGATTTTTAAGCCCCGACGACACGGAGCGGGCACCCGAACAAAGGGCGCCCGCTCTTTTTAACTTTTTTTCCGCAAAAGCTGCCGCGCAACGTAATAGATATCCCCCGCGCCGAGGATCAGCACCAAGTCTCCCGAGCGAACGGAACAGCGCAGGTAGATCTCCAACTCGCGCATCCGCTCGATATACAGGGAGTTCGGCAAACTCTGCGCAAGGGTCAAGGCGCTGCCCGCCGCATCGAAATATTCGCGGGCGGCGTACGTTTTGTAAACGACCAGATCTTCCACTCCGGACAAAACGGAAACAAACCCCCCGAACAGCAGACGCGTACGCGAATACGTATGCGGCTGAAAGACGACAAACAGCCTGCCCGTACAGATCTCGCGGGCGGCGGCGAGCGCGGCGGCGATCTCCCGCGGATGATGCGCGTAATCGGCGATCAGAACGGCGCCGTTCAGGCTGCCGAGCTTTTCAAACCGACGGGCGATGCCGCTGAACCGCTGCAGCCCCTCCGCCGCAAGAGCGGAGGGAAACCCGAACTGTTCCGCGACCGCCGCGGCGGCAAGCGCATTGTACACGTTGTGCTTCCCGTACACCCGCAAAGCAACGCGCGCCCGCGGCTCGCCGCGCACGCAGAGCGTAAAAGCATACTTGCCGTGCACGGAACGCACGTCTTCCGCCCGTACGGCACACCCCTCCCGCAGCCCGAAGGTAAGCGCGCCGTGCACGCCGCGGGCGATCCTGTCCTCCCCGCAGACGATCGCCGTTTGGGCGGAACCGACAAACGACCGGTAGGCAGCCAGCAGCGCCGCATCGTCGCCGTAGCTCTCCAAATGATCCGCATCCGTGTTCAGGACGAGAGCGACCTCGGGGCGCAGCCGCAAAAAATTCGCCTTATACTCGCACGCTTCCGTCACAAAATATTTTGTGCCGCACTCCCGAAAATTCCCGTACGCGCGGTCCGCCCCGCCGATATGCGCCGAACAGCTCCCCGCGCAGGCATCCAGCACATGCGCGCACATCGCCGTCGCCGTGGTCTTTCCGTGACAGCCCGCCACGGCGATCACGTGTTCGTAGCAGGCGGCGATCTCCGCCAAAAGCTCCGCGCGGCTCAAAACGCGCAGCCCTTTACCGCGGGCGGCGCGCAGTTCCGCGTTCTCCTCCCCGATCGCCGAAGAAAAGACGACCGCATCGGCGTCCCCGATATTCTCCGCCGCATGCCCGTAAAACACCCGAATGCCCGTACGCTCCAGCCGGAGCGTGTTTTCGTTCGGAGCCAGATCGCTGCCCGTAACGACGGCGCCGCGCCCGAAAAGGCACTGCGCAAGCCCGCTCATGCTGACCCCGCCGATGCCGATAAAGTGTATTTTTTGCCCGTTAAACCTGTTCACAGGCTATTTATATGCCAAAAAATTGGCTTTTTTGCCAAAAAAACCAAAAACTTTTAATTTTTTAAAAAAATTTTGAATACTCTCTTGAAAAATGCCAAAACATATAGTAGAATAGAGGTGCGAATGAGCGTAATACATATAAGGAGGTCTAGCGATTTGAATATTTCAGACGTGCGAATCAGATTTGTCAAAAAAGAAGATAGCAAGTTGAAAGCGGTTGCATCCGTCACGTTCGACGAATGCTTCGTCGTACACGACATCAAAGTGCTGGAAGGACCGGACGGACCTTTCATCGCGATGCCCAGCCGCAAAACCAACGACGGCGAATTCAAAGATATTGCCCACCCCCTGAACAGCGAGACACGCGAAGCGTTGCGCAGCAGGGTCCTCGCCGCTTACAGCGAAGAGACGGCAAAAGCTGATTGACTTTCTTTAGTTCCGACGTTCTTATTTCACGCTTCTTTTTGTTTTCCCGCTAAAAGCTTCCCTTTGCGATCGGATCATTCGTGAAATTCTCTATCGAGAATAAAAAAGAGAGGACCGGAAATACCGATCCCCTTTTTTATACCGCCAAAACGATACGCGTATACGGGGGCGCCGCACGGCGCTCCCGTATCTTGTTTTTTATCCGTTACTTGCGCTTGAAAAGACGCTGCACAAAGGTCGGCAGCTCCTTTTCGGCGCGGTCGTCCTCGGGCACGGGACGGCGCTGCGGCTGCGGAGCGGGACGCTGCGGAGCCGGGCGCTGCGCCGCGGGACGGGCGGCATACTGCGGCTGCCGATCGTACTGCTCATCCTCATACTGCGGACGAACGGGACGCTGCGCATACTGCTGACGCTCCTGCTGCTCGGACTGCGGCGCATACTGTTCCTGCAGCTGACGAAGCTGCGGTTGCGCAAGCTGCGCCTGACGGCGCTCGTATTGCTGCTGCTGATAAGGCTGCGTGTAGACGGAGGGCTGCTGCGCGTTCATCGTGTTGTTCATGGGCGCGCGCACATACGAAGGGGAAGCCGGGCGCTGCGGCTGCTCCTGCTGGGGAGCATCCGACTCGGGCAAGCCCCTGTTCACGAAGAAGTTGCGGCTGGAAACATTGCGCTCGTCCTTCGGGTTGTACATGTTTTCGACCATCGGGAACCCCGTCGCGATGACGGTGACTTCCACCTCGTCGTTGATGTTGCTGTCGATGCAGGCGCCGAAAATGATGTTCGCGGAATAATCGACCACGCTCTGCACGAGCGTTGCCGCCGTCTGCACTTCGTCCATCGTCAGATCGTTGCCGCCGACAATGTTGAGGATGACGCCCTTCGCGCCTTCGATGGTCGTGGTGAGCAGCGGGCAGTTGACCGCAAGGCGGACAGCCTCGACGATCCTGTTTTCGCCCTTGGCGACGCCGACGCCCATGTGCGCGAGCCCCTGATCTTTCAAAACGGTGCGCACGTCGGCAAAGTCAAGGTTGATGAGCGCGGGGTTGACGATGAGGTCGGCAATGCCGCGGATACCTTGTTTGAGGATCTCGTCCGCAACGCGCAGCGCCTCGACGATGGGCGTGTTTTTGGGAACGACGCAATTGATCTTGTCGTTCGGGATGATGACGAGCGTATCGACATATTTGCGGAGGTTTTCCAGCCCCTTCGCGGTATTGTCCATACGTTTTTTGCCTTCGAAATTGAACGGCTCCGTGACGACGGCGATCGTGAGGATCTTCAGATCGCGCGCGATCTTGGCGATGACGGGCGCCGCGCCCGTTCCGGTACCGCCGCCCATGCCCGCCGTGATGAAGAGAAGGTCCGTATCCTTCACCGCTTCGGTCAAAGCGTCCTTGCTCTCTTCGGCGGCTGCCCTGCCGACTTCGGGTTCCGCGCCGGCGCCCAGCCCCTTCGTCAGCGCCGTGCCGATCTGGATCTTGCTCTCCGCTTTGGAGAGGAGCAGGATCTGCTTATCGGTATTGACGGCGACATAACTCGCGCTCTGGATGCCCGCTTCAATCATGCGGTTGACGGCGTTGCAGCCCGCGCCGCCGACGCCGATCACTTTGATACGTGCCACACCGGACAGGTTGTCCAAGGTACTGTTGTACATACTGAAAATTATCCTCCGATCGTTTTGAAAAATTTATGAAAAAAGCTGTTTTCGCGTTTGTCGCGAAGAGCCATATCGAGCAAACTCAAAAGAGAGCTCTGCGCCGCTTTGTTGTAATACGGCAAGCTCGGGGACACGATCTCGACGATCTTGTTCAATCTCCCCGAAAGATGTTCGCGCGCGCCGCGGATCCCCGTGATGCCGTCGCCCGTGAGCAGGATCGGCTTGTACTCCGCCGTCCTGTCCCGACACAGTTCCAGGCATTTGCTGATGACTTCACAGATAAGGTCGAGCCCCTCTTTGATCCGCGCCTTCAGTTCCTGCACGGAGAAGGAATACGTATGCTCTTTGTCGATGTATTCGATGTACGAATCGCCCGCGTCCCGGCTGGAAAGATTGACCTTCGCCATCATAGCTTCCAACACATGGAACGGGACGCCGTCCTCCCCTTCGCCGTAGACATAGGCAGCGACATGCCCGCCGCCCGCCGAGCAGGCGCTTTGGTAAACGATGCCGTTGCCGCAGACGACGGAAAAGGTCATGGACATGTAACCGATATCCAGCAGGATCGCCCCCTCGTCCCTTTTTTCGGAAGGGATCAGGTAGAGCGCTTCCGCCAAAGAGATCGGCAAAAAGCGGATCTTGCGGACGCCGTATTCGGTGAGCATGTTCCGGAATACTTCCAAAAAGTTCTTTTCGTCGGCAAGAAAATAACTGAGATACCCTTCCAGGGAATCGCTGATCATACCGACGGGATCGATGGTGCGGCGATTATCCGACGTGACATAATACACCGCCGCCTGCCGAACGAGAGAGTACCCTGCCGGGATCTCCTTCAGCCCCTGTTCGTAGAGGGTGCTCAGGTCGTATGCCGCAACTTTGCGCTTGTTTTGGAAGCTGATGCTGTAACGGCGGGTGACGACCTTGCAAAACTCGCCCGGGACCCCCACGTACAGCTCGGTGATGCGGTCGTTGCAGCCGCGCTCCGCTTCGGCAAGCGCTTTGAAGACGGCGCGCTGCACGTCCTTCGCGTCGAAAAAGCGCGCATCGGCGAACCCGTCGTATTTTTCGGTATGTACCCCCTTGAAAACGAAGGTATTATTGACGCCGCGCTCCCCGATCAGAACGGTCACGGCGGACGACCCGATATCCAGTACGGCTACGCTTCTGCGATTCATTGCAACAACCCCGAACTATCCTTTGGAACATACGCACACGCACCAACACGGTACTAACACTATTATAAAATAAAATCTCTGTAATGTCAATAAAAAAACGTTCCCCGAAAGCAATCTTTCGGGGAAATATCGTTGGTAAAAATTGGTTCGCGCGCTTCTCACGCGAGGAAGGGCGGGGTCTCCTCCGTATAGTCCGCAGAGCCGCTTTCCGAAGACGCCGTGATGTACCCGTACGTGCGCTGCGCGTCGCTCAACGCAAGGTAGCGTTCCGTCGCCGCACGCGCCTTATCCCCCGCGGACTCGAGCGGGTCGATCAGCCAGATCATGACGCCTTCGCGCATTTCGATGCAAAGGGACGACACCCCGCCGACAAGCCCTTCAAAGCTGTTGTCGTAGCGGATCGAAAGCACGTTCGAACGCGCCCCGCCCAAAACTTCGTCCATCTGCTCGTATACTTCGGTCACGGCGGCATAGGCGGCGGCATCCTCTTCGGCGACGAGGAGCGTCTGCCCCACCTGTGCATCCGCAAAACCGATGCCGTAGACCGCCGTATTGCTGCCGCCGAGATTGCTCACGGCGCTCCCCTCGGTTTTGGAGAGCACGGTATTCTCTTTATCGACCGCGTAATATACGCCGCCCGATTCGAGCGAAAAGAGCTCGCATTTTTCCCGCACGCGAAAGGAGATCACATTGGGAAACGTTTTGGTAAAGCCTTCCAGTTCGAAGTAGCCTTTCCCTTCCTCCTCCACGATGCCCGTAACGTCTTCCTCCCCGAAAAAGAGATAACTTTTGCCGTTATACTCCTCTTCCATGCGGCGCTGAACAGCCTGCGCCTCGTCCGCCATGCTGAACACTTCGAACGAAACGTCGAACCGGGCAATGGAACAGACGCTGTTGAAGGTGATGGCAAACACGACCAAAAACAGGATGACCGCATAGAGTATGACCAGTTTTTTTGCTCGCATGAATGCTCCTCTTTTGCAATAGTATGCGCCGCTAAATGCGGACGCGGCGGATGCGCGCGCCCAACGCGCGCAGTTTGTATTCGAATGAAGAGTACCCTCGGTCGATAAAACGCAGATCGGTGACGACGGACTCTCCTTCGGCGGAGATCGCCGCCAGCGTGAGCGCCGCCCCGCCGCGAAGGTCGGAGGCGAACACGTCCGCCCCGCGAAGGCGGGGCACGCCGCGTATAAGCGCGCTCCTGCCGCGCACCGTGATATCCGCGCCCATTCGGATGAGTTCGGGAACGTGCTTGAAACGCGTTTCGAACAGATTTTCCACGATCACCGTCGCCCCCTCGCAGACACAGGCGAGCGCCGTCATCGGCGCCTGCAGGTCGGTGGGGAACCCGGGGTACGGCGACGTTTCCACGATCTTCGGGGAAAGCCGCTTGCCGCACTCTATGTATATTTTATCATTTTCCGCCCTGATTTTGCAACTGATTTCACGCAGTTTATGCAACAGTGACGCAATATTCTCGGGTTCGGTATTTTTTACGGCGATGCCGCCGCCGCACATGGCGCACGCAATGAGGAATGTTCCCGCCTCGATGCGGTCCGAGATCGGCGTATATTCGGTGCCGTGCAGCTTTTTTACCCCTTCGACCACGATGACCGCCGTTCCCGCGCCGCGGATCCGCCCGCCCATGCGGTTGATGAAATTTTGCAGGTCGACGATCTCCGGCTCCTTGGCGGCGTTGCGGATGACCGTCGTCCCCTCCGCTTTTGCGGCGGCGAGAAGAAGATTTTCCGTTGCGCCGACGCTGGGGAAATCGAGCAGCACCTCCGCCCCGCGCAAACGCGAACAGGTACAATCGATATACCCTCCGTCTTCCGTCACGGAGACGCCCAGCCGCCGCAGCCCGTTCAGATGCAGATCGATGGGCCGCAGCCCGATGTCGCACCCGCCCGGATAGGCGATGCGCGCCCTGCCGAAACGGGAAACGACGGAACCGAGCATAAAGACGGAAGAGCGCAGTTCTTTGGCGAGCGCGGCGGGGATCTCGTGGTTGGCGGCATCGGCGCCGTCGATGCACAGGGTGTCTCCGTCAAAGTGCGTTTCGCAGCCCAATTCTCCGAGGATCCCGACCATGTTCAGCACATCGGCTATTCGCGGGCATCGCCCGATCTCTACCCGCTCCTCCGTCAGCACGGACGCGGCGAGCAAAGGCAGGACCGCGTTTTTCGCCGACTGGATGCCGACTTCCCCGAAGAGCTTCGCGCCGCCCTTTATGACAAATTTTTCCATTTTTTACTCCTTTTGCAAACGGCAAAGGCGGGCATGCCCTTTTTCTCGAGCATGCCGCGCCCTGCCGCGATCCCGCTTCCGTTGCCTTCCGCCCCGATACCTTCTCAAAACCATAATACGGCAGCCGCGCAAAAAAAGTGACGGGCAAGCCGCAGCCTGCCCGCCCGATCGCACGGATCGCCGTCACGTCCGCTTTTTCTCCGCGCGAAAACCGACCCCGCCGCGCGAAATGTTGCACAATACGCCCATAGACGCCATGGTGACGACGAGCGATGTGTTCCCTGCGCTGATCAGGGGCAGCGGAAGCCCCGTCGGCGGAACGCACCCGCTGACCACGAGCGCGTTCAGGATGACCTGGATCGCATACACGGCGGTGATCCCCGCGGCGAGCAAAAAACCGAACAGGTCTTTGCAGCGCGCCGCCGTACGCACGCCGAACCAGATCACAAGCCCGAAGACAAAAAACAACGACACCACGCCAACGAACCCGAACTCCTCGCCGATCACGGCAAGAATGAAGTCGGACTCCGCAAAAGGAAGATAGCGGTACTTTTGCACGGAGCGGAACAGCCCGACCCCGAACCAGCCGCCGTTCCCCAGCGCATACAGAGACTGGATGAGCTGGTACCCCTCCCCCTGCGGCGACTGCCACGGATCGAGAAAGGCATACAGCCGCTGCAAGCGGTACGGTTCCAGCGCGATCAGCACGGGCACGGCAAGAACGACGGGAACGAGGATGATGAGAAAATGCCGCACCTTTACTCCGCTCAAAAAGAGCATGGAAAGCATCAGGAGCCCCACGCACATGGTGACGGACATGTTCGGTTCCAAAAGGATGAGCACGCAGATCGCCGTGCCCGCCCCCAGAACGGGCAGCATGCCCGAAAACCGCTGCATGCGGGCGGGATCCTCCGCCGCGTATGCCGCCGCGAACAGCGCAAAGCCGTATTTGGCAAATTCCGAAGGCTGCACCGTGACCGGACCCAGCCCGATCCAGCGCGTCGCCCCGTAATTTTCGACCCCCAGCCCCGGAACAAACACGAGCGCCAGCAAAACAAGCGACGCCGCCAGCACCGCCCATTTGAACCGCAGCAGCTTCCTGTACGGCACAAAGGAAAAGACCGCCATCGCCGCCGCGCCCAAAAAAAAGCCAGCGAGCTGCTTCTTCATGAAAAAGAAGGCATCGCCGTACTGCGTTTTTGCCACGTAGCAGCTTGCGGAATACACCATCAGCACGCCGAACGCGGCAAGGAGCAGTACGAGGACGGGCAAAACGACCGCACCCGCCGACCGCCGCAAAAGCGGACGCGCCCGTTTAACCGCCGCGCAGGCGCTCTTCGGTCTGTTCACCCCGTTCCTCCCGCATCTTTGCGACCAACGCGGCGAACCGATCCCCGCGCTCTTCATACCCCGAAAAGGCGTCAAAACTGCTGCTCGCCGGGCTGAGCAGCACGCACTGCCCCGGCTTTGCCGCCATGGCGCCGATGCGCACCGCCATATCGAACCCGTCGCACAGGGTGATGCGAGATTCGTTTTGCCGTACCGCGCTGTTGAGCAATTTGAACCGATTCTCGCCGTAAAGCACGAACTGCACGACGCGCCCGTTCTTCAAATTTGCGAACAGCCTGTCGTAATCGTACCCTTTATCCTTCCCGCCGAGCAGCAGCACCGTCTCCTCTTCCATGCAGGAGACGGCGCGGAGCGTCGCATCCACGTTGGTGCCCTTGGAGTCGTTTATGTACTCCACCCCGTTCACAGCCCCGAGGCTCTCCACCCGATGGCGGACGCCGCGCATGGCAGAGAGCGCCTGCGCGATCGCGCCGCTCTCCGCGCCCATGAGCTTTGCCGCGCAGATCGCGGCGAGCGCGTTGGCAATGTTGTGCTCTCCCTTTAAGGGAAGAGCGGCGGCGTCCATGATCTTTTCGTTTTCAAAATACAGCCCGCCTTCGTAGAGATATGCCCCTTCCGTCCGCTCGCGCAAGGAAAAAAAGCGCACGGCGCAGCGCGCATCCTGCGCAAACGAGCGCACCGTGGCGTCGTCACGATTGAGCACTGCGAATTCGCTTTCGCGCATATTGCGCAGCATTTTTGCTTTGAGAAATATGTAATTCTCCATGGTATAGTGGCGGTCGAGGTGATCTTCCGCGATGTTGGTGATCACCGCAACATGCGGGCGGAGGGAGGAGAGCGTTTCCAGCTGAAAACTGGAGACCTCCATCACCGCAACGTCGTCGTAACCGTAGCGGTCGGCGCAGGCGACGACGGGCACGCCGATGTTGCCGCAGACAAAGCTGCCGTACCCCGCCGCGCGCAGGATCGCGTCGATCATGGTCACGGTCGTCGTCTTTCCGTTCGTTCCCGTCACCGCGACGACGGGCGAGCGCAAAAAACGGCACCCCAGCTCCGCCTCCCCGATGATGCGCTTCCCCGCCCTTCGGAACGCAACGGGCAGCGCATGGTCGATGGGGATCCCCGGGCTGAGCACGAGCACGTCGCTCCGCGCAACGGCATCCGGCAGCGCGTCCTCGCCGACGACGCGCGCCCCGCGCGCGGCGAGTTCCTCCATGGAACGGGAGACGTTCCCCTCCGCCCGATCGTCATAGACCGCCACCGAAGCACCGCGGTCCAGCAAAAAAGCCGCGCTCGCCGCCCCGCTCTTGGCAATACCCGCGACCAAAAATTTCTGTTCTTTGAAATACATACCCTGCCGCTCCGCCGTTATTGGACGAACAGCAGACACACGACGCCCGCCGCAGCCGTAACGAAAGAATAGGCAAACGCGATCTTCGCCTCGCCGTATCCCTTTTGCTGAAAATGATGGTGCAGCGGCGCCATCCGAAACAGCCGCCTGCCCGTCCGCTTATAGTATATTACCTGCAGAATGACGGATATTCCCGAAAGCACGAACATTATGCCGAGTATTGCCACATACAGCGCGTTGCCGCTGAACACGGCGAGGGCGGCGGCGAACCCGCCCAGCCCGAGCGAACCCGTATCCCCCATGAACACGGAAGCGCGGTGGGTATTGAACAGCAAGTACCCGGCGAGCGCACCGCAAAGCGCCAGGCACAGGCGGGAGAGCAAAACACTGCCCGCCCCGGAAAGAAAAAAGATCAGGGCGGCAAGCGCCGCAAAATACCAAAAACAGACGGAGGCGGCAAGCCCGTCCAACCCGTCCGTCAGGTTGACGCAATTTGCCGCCGCAACGAATACGAACGCCGCCAGCGGGATCATCCAGCCGCCGATATCCACGGCGATCTTCGTAAACGGGATATACAGCAGCGTCAACCCGTCGTACCGGCAATAGAGCCCGGCAAGCAGAGCGATCGCCGCCTGAAAGACGATCTTTTGGTAAGCGCGCAGCCCGAGATTGCAGCGGCGGTGAAATTTCATGAAGTCGTCCAAAAAGCCGACCGCCGTACAGGCGACGCCGAACGCGAGGGCAACGGCGGCACGCTTGTCCGCAAAGACACCGAAAAGGGCGGCGGCGATCGCCGCCGCCGCAATGAACGCGACGCCTCCCATCGTGGGCGTACCGCTCTTATAGGAATGCTCGCGCACATAGCCGAGAATGGGCTGCCCCGCCTTTGCCCGACGCAAAACGGGGATGAGCAGCGCGCAAAAACAAGCGGCGACCCCACCCGAAACGAGCAGCAACAACAGTTCAGTTTTCATGCTTCACACCCGCGGCGCGCCCCTCCAGGATCCCGCGGATCGCCGCGACGTCGTTGTAAATATGCTTCACGCCCATGATCTCCTGGTAATTTTCTCCCCCTTTTCCCGCAACGAGCAGCACATCCCCCTCGCGCAGCTGCTCGATCGCGTATTCGATCGCGCTTTCGCGGTCGACGACGATGACGTATTCGTCGGTGACGCGGCGCACGCCCTTTTCGATCTCGAGGATGATATCGAAAGGGTCTTCATAGCGCGGGTTATCGGAGGTGAGCACCGTAAAATCCGCCCGCCGCGCCGACACTTCGCCCATCAGCGGGCGCTTTTGCGCGTCGCGGTTTCCGCCGCAGCCGAACACGCACAGCAGCCGCCCCGCACAATGACGGCGCAGCGCCGTCAGCGATTTTTCCAGCCCGTCGGGAGTATGCGCGAAATCCACAAATATATCCGCCCCGCCCACACGCGCCACGTGTTCCAACCTGCCCCGCACCCGCGGCAAAGAACGCAGTCCCGCCGCAATGGCGGGCGTGGAGACGCCGAGCAATTTTGCGCACGCTGCCGCCGCCATGGAATTGTAGACGTTGTGCAGCCCCGCAAGATGCAGACGGATATCGTACAGCTCGTCAAACAGATTGATCACATATTCGCATCCGTCGAACCGCTCCTGTATGTTCACGGCGAACACGTCGGCGGGGTTTTCGAGCGCAAAGCTGAACGCGCCCTCCGTCATGCGCCCGATCCGCCGCCCCTCCTCGTCGTCATAATTGAGAACGGCATACCGGCAGCGACCGGGAGCAAACAGCTTTTCTTTGGCGGCGGCATACCGCTCCATTGTGCCGAAAAAGTCGAGATGGTCTTCCGTGAAATTGGTAAAGATACCCGCTTGGAAAGGGATGCCGTCCACCTTGCCGAAATGCAGGGCGTGCGCCGAAACTTCCATGACCGCATACTCCACCCCGCAGGCGAGCATGTCGGCAAAGACCTTATACAAAAAGCACGGATCGGGCGTGGTCAGCTCGGGCGCGACCTCCCTGTTGGCATAGTAGATGCCGAGCGTACCGATGTTGCCGCAGCTTTTGCCCGCCGCCGAAAGCACGGAGGCGAGCATATGTGCGGTCGTCGTTTTCCCGTTCGTACCGGTGATCCCGACGATCTTCAATTTCCGTTCCGGATGCTCGTAAAATGTGGCGGAAAACGCGGAAGAGGCGGCACGGCCGTCCTCGACCAAAACCTGCGGCAGCGGCAGCGGCAATTCCCGTTCGACCACCAATGCCGCCGCCCCCGCCTTCGCCGCTTCCTCCGCATAGGCATGCCCGTCGTGTTCCCCGCCGGAAAAGCAGAAAAACAGATCCCCGGGCAGCACATGCTTGCTGTCGATGCTCAATCCTTTGATCTCCGCTTCGCGGAAATGCACGGTACGCACATGCGCCGTTTCACGCAATAAATCGCTGAGTAACAAACCAATCCGCTCCTTTATTCGACGGGCCCGATGCCCTTGACTTTTATGATCCCTTCAAAACTTCCCCGTGCGCCGGGCGCGGCGACCACGCTCCCGTAATAGGCGCCGACGGGTTCGTCGACGATGACGAGCGCGAGATAGCGCGGATCGTCCGACGGGAAAAAACCGAGGAAGGAAGAGACGTACTTCCCCTGCGCGAGCGCGCCGTTTTCAAACTTTTGCGCCGTGCCCGTTTTGCCCGCAACTTTGTACCCCTCGATATACGCGCGCGAGCCGCTGCCGTTTGCGACGACCCCTTCCAACAGCTGCGCCAACAAGCGGGACGTGCGTTCGCTGACCGTGCGCCCGACGAGAACGGAGGGAAATTCTTCTTCGATCCGTCCGTCGGAAGAGAGCAGCCTGCGGACCAGCCGCGGGCGCATGTAGCTGCCGCCGTTGACCGCAGACGCCGCCGCGCAGGCGAGCTGCACCGCCGTGACGGCGACCGTCTGCCCGAACCCGATGCGGGCAAGGTCGCACAGGCGTACGGCGCCCTCGGGCAGCAGCATGCCCTGCGCCTCGCCCGAAAAATCGATCCCCGTTCCCTTCCCGAACCCGAACGCGGAAAGATATTCGTAAAAAGTTTCCGTTCCGAGAGCGAGCGCGATGTCCGTAAAACAGGGGTTGCAGCTGTTGTTGAGCGCTTCGGCAAGCGTCTGCCCCGCATGCTTTCCGTTTTTATGGTCGCTCCAACAGCGGATGGTCGTCCCGTCCACCGTACGCGTACGGCTGCCGTCAAAAACATGCTGCGGCGAAAACGCGGCGGGGTTCCCGCGGAAGTACTCCTCTATGTTTGCCGCCGCCGTCACGATCTTGAACGTGGAGCCCGGCTCGTAGATATCGGAGACAAGGTTGTTGCGCGAGAGCGCGTTCAGCAGCGCAGAATCGTCGCGCGGGACGTCGTTCAGATCGTACGAAGGCGCCTCCGCCATGGCAAGCACTTCAAACGTCTGCGGGTCGAGCACGATGACCTGCGCCGTGACGGGAGAATATTCCAGATACAACGCCTGCATCGCCGCTTCGGCGACCGCCTGGATCTCCCCGTCGATGGTCAGTTCCAGCGTCAAGCCGTCCTCCGCGGGGACATACGTCGCCCCGCCGCCCACTTCCGCCCCGACAAGGTCGGTGAAATAGGCGATCTCCCCGTCCGTACCCGCCAGATACCCGTCATAATATTTTTCCAGCCCGGTGAGCCCGACGTTGTCCACCGAAGTAAACCCGATCACGCGGGAGAGCATTTCGCCGCGGGGATAAACGCGCACGCCGTCCTCGGCGTAGTAGACGCCGGGCAAGTCCTGCTCCTCCAGCGCGAGCACGAGCTCCCTGCCGACATGCCGCGCCACCGTCAGCTCCGAAACGCGCGACGAGGAAATGCGTTCGTACAGCGCAGCACGGTCCTCTCCCAAAAGCTGTGAAAGCACCGCGGCGGTGCGCTGCTTTTCCTTGACGGCGTTCGGGCGGACAAACACCGAATATGCCGTACGGTTCTCCGCGAGCACGGCGCCGTTTCTGTCCGTGATCAGCCCGCGCGCCGCGACCACGGGAACTTCGCGCGTCCACTGGTCGAGCGCCAGGCGGCGCAAACGGTCTCCGCCGATGACCTGCAAGTAGAAAAAACGCGCAAAAATGAGCAAAAAAAGAAAGGCCGCCGCCAACACTATGGCAAACAACCTCTTTCGTAAAACCGTTGCGGCAAGGTACCGCGGCGCGCGCTTCCGAATATGCTTCACCTCGCACCCGAAAATAAAAACCGATCCGGCGCGCTGCCCGCAAGAGCTTTGCCGCCGGATCTTCTTTCGTAAAATATGTACCGCGGCGGCGCTTTTCCGCGCCTTCCGCCTTTTACGCCGTTTACACCCCGGGCATGTACATGCCCAGTTCGCTCTCCGCCCGCTCGATGATCGTGGCAGGGTCGGTATAATAGTTGATGTCCGCCTCCAGCGTCTGCGCCTCTTCGACAATGGCGCCGAGCTCCGTTTCACGCATGGCGATCGTGTTGTCCAAAGAGTTGAGCACGCTCGTGTTCACGATGATCAGTGCGAGGATCGCAACGACGACGATGGAATAGACCGCAATGAGAAACTTGTTGCGCGTCGTCAGCGCGAAGCCCTTTTTCTTCTCCTCGACGGCGACGGCTTTGCGCTCCTCGGGATAGAGGTTGTCGCGATACTGCGTCGTCGTTTCGGTGGGCATCAGATCGGCGTCGGCGACGTCCTCGGCATACCCTTGCGCTTCGTCGTAGTACGGCGCTTCCGCTTCGTATTCCCGATAAGGAGCTTCCTGCTCGAATTCACGGACGGGAGCGGAAGGCATGGCGGAAAAATCCACCGTTTTGGTGTTGAGCGCGGACGCGCTGCGGAACACATCCGCCACGCGCGGCTGCTCGTATACGGGCGCGGCTGCCGCCGCGGACGATGCGAACAGCGAAGACGACGCCCTGTATGCGGGTTCCGCGGGAGCGGGCTCTGCATACGCCTCTTCCTGCTTGCCGTATTCGGGATTGATGAGCTTCCGATAATTTTCGGAGATGCGCGCGTTGAAAGCGAGGGCCTTCTGCTCCTCGGTCATATCCTCTTTTGCCACTCCGCCCTGCAGCTTGCCGTAAGCCTTCAGGGAGCTGTTTTGCATTGTCCTTTCCATTACCGCGGGTGCCGTTGCCATTGTCGCATTCTCCTTAACTATATTCTCGGATCCGTTCGGCTATGCGCAGCTTCGCACTTTTGGAACGCGGGTTCTCTTCGCGCTCCCGCTCGCTCGCCGTCACGGGTTTTTTGGTCAATATTTTTATCTCTTGCTTCCTGCCGCATACGCACACGGGCAGGCTTTTGTCACAGATGCAGCCTTCCGCAAGTTCGCGGAAGACGTTTTTTACGATCCTGTCTTCCAAAGAATGAAAGGTGAGGACGCAGATCCTGCCCCCTTTGTTCAGGCGCAGCGTGAGCCCCTTTACCGCCTCGGCAAGCCCGTCGAGTTCGCCGTTGACTTCGATGCGGATCGCCTGAAAGCTCTTGCGCGCGCACGGACCGTTTTGCCGGAACTTTGCCGGGATGCTCGCCTCGATGATGGCGGCAAGCTCTGCCGTGCTCTCGATGCGGCGGCTCGTCCGCCGCTTGGCGATCGCCGCGGCGATGCGCTTGGCGAACCGCTCTTCGCCGTATTCCCAAAGCAGCTTTGCAAGCCGCTCTTCGCTGTATCCGTTGACCACGTCTGCCGCGCTCAGCCCGCCGGAGGGATCCATACGCATGTCCAGCGGCGCGTCCTTTAAATAACTGAACCCGCGCGAGGCTTCGTCAAGCTGAAAGCTGGAAACACCCAAATCGAGCATGACCCCGTCCAGCCCGCCGACGCCCGCATCCGCAAGCACTTCGGCATACCGTTTGAAATTGCTTTTGTAAATGCGGAACCGCCCCGCAAACTCCTGCAGCCGCTGCCGCGCCGCCGCGATCGCGTTCTCGTCCAGATCGGTCGCGATCAGGCGACCGCCCGGCGAACTACGCCGCAAGATCTCATAGGAATGCCCGCCTCCGCCGACAGTACCGTCAAAATACACACCACTTTCTTCGGGAGCCAGCCCCTGCATGCACTCTTCCGGCATGACAGGTTTGTGCGTGAATGCGATCATTCACTTTTCCCCAGCGCATTGAGCCTTGCGAACACATCGGACATATTGATGCCCGCGTTGCGCTTGGCGAATTTCTCCGCCGCCTCGATGCGCAGGTACGCCGCCGCCCCCGTGATGACGATGTCCTTGTCGATCTTTGCGTACTCCTTGAGTTCGGCGGGGATCAGGATCCTGCCCTGATTGTCCTCCGTGACGTCGTACACAGAACCTGTGAACGCCGCGATCGCTTCCTGCTTTTTCTCATCGAAAAAGGAAACTTCGCCAAACCCTTCCAAGATCTTGCGGTACTCGCTCTGCGGGAGAACGTAAATGCATTCCCCCGGTGCAAAAGCGAGTTTGTAGTCCGCCCCGAGTTCCGCTTTGAACTTAGCCGGGATACGTATTCTGTTTTTGTCGTCCAACCGATTGTTGAACCTTCCGTTGAAAGAATACATAACCCTTTCTTCCTACTCACTTTGTGAGATTCATTATAGCACCACTTTTGACCACTGTCAACCACCTTTTTTAAAAAACTTCAAAAAAATCAAAAGTTTTTTTGCGGATTTTACCTGTTTTTTAAAAATACAAACATATGTTTGTTTCAAAAAACGGAAAAATATACGCTTTTATTGCGTTTTTTTGCCGTTCCAAGAAAAAACACCGCATTTTTCCTATGATTTTGCTCATTTTTCGAACATATGTTCAAAACCTTGGCAAGGTGGTCAGCCGTCCCTAAGTTTCCGTCAAAAACAGGGCAACCGAGCAGGTTTTCGAGACGGCTGCGCACGAAAACATAATGGGTGCAGCCGAGCACCGCGGCGGAAAATTTGCCGCCCGGCAGCCCGCGCAGACAGCCCTCCACGTCGGCTGAGGCAAGACGGAAGATATGCCGCTCCACCTCCCCCGCGAGCCGCTCCGGGCAGAACGGGACCACCTCCCCTTCCGTTTGCGCGATAAGCCGGCGCACCCGCACGCTGGCAAGCGTAGCGCGGGTAGCGAGCAGCAGCACCCTTCCTCCGTTTGCGGCGGCAGGGCGAAGAGCCGGCTCCACGCCGAGGATGGGGAACGGATACGCCCTCCGCAGGCGGTCGATGCACACCGCGGTGACGGTATTGCAGGCGATGACGGCGGCTTTGAGCGGATAGCGCGCCATGCGGCTGAACGCGGCGAAAGCGAGCCGCGCGATCTCCTCCGGCGGGCGGCTGCCGTACGGGGCGTTCGCGTTGTCGCCGAAATACAAAAAGCGCTCCCCCGGGCAGCGCTCCGCACAGGCGCGCATCACCGTGAGCCCGCCCACTCCGCTGTCGAAAAACGCCGTAAACCGCCGCACCGCCGCTTCTCCCACGACAAAAAAATTCTTTCAAAAATATATGGGGAGGCGAGGCAATAAATTCCTTTTTTCGCATAAAAAACAGTTTACAAGCAAAATTTTTTATGCTAAAATAGCGAAGTATCAAATTTACCAAACCCGCAAGGAGAAGCAAGGTGCCTAACATCAAATCAGCAAAAAAGCGCGTTACCGTGACCGAGAAGAAAAATACGCAGAACAAGATGATCAAATCCGCCGTAAAGACGGCGATCCGCAAGTTCAACCAGGCGATCGACGCCGGTGATTTCGACACAGCGGAAAAACTTTTGCCGGAAGTCGCCTCCGCAGTCGATTCCGCGGCATCCAAAGGGATCCTGCACAAGAACAACGCGGCGAACAAAAAGTCTGCCCTGGCAAAGCGCCTGAATGCGGCAAAGGCTGCGGCGGCAGCCGCTCCCGCAGCTGCGGAAGAGGTCCCCGCGGCGCCCGCAGCGGAAGTGCCCGCAGCGGAAGAAGCGCCCGCCGAAAAGCCCAAGAGGACGCGCAAAAAGAAGGAAGAAGCCGCAGAGTAAGCTCTCCCTCTTATCATACGGAAACAGGAAAAGCGCCGGGACCGCCCGACGCTTTTTTGCGTGCCGCCAAAACAGGCGCCCGCCGGATCTTCCGGCGGGCGCCCCGCATCACAGCCTGTTTTTAAAATCTTCGTAACCGAACGAGCGCAGCAGCTCGACCGTGCCGTCTTCGCGGCGCAGCGCGATCGAAGGCAGCGGCATACCGTTAAACGTGTTCGTTTTGACCATGGTATACAGCGCCATATCCCCGAAGACGAGCTCGTCGCCCTCGTGCAGCGGGCGGTCGAAAGAGTAATTCCCTATCACGTCCCCGGCGAGGCAGCTTCCGCCCGCCAGGCGGTAGGTATGCGCCTTTTCGCCCGGCTCCCCCGCCCCTTCCAGCGGCGGGCGGTACGGCATTTCAAGCACGTCCGGCATATGGCAGGCAGCCGAACAATCCAAAACGGCGATATCGATGCCGTTGCTCACGATGTCGACGACGGAAGTGACAAAATACCCGGCATCGAGCACGACCGCTTCGCCCGGCTCGAGGTAGACCTGCACGCCGTAGCGCTCCGTCAAAGAACGCACCGTACGAACGAGCAGCTCTCTGTCGTAATCGGCGCGGGTGATGTGATGCCCGCCGCCGAGGTTGAGCCACTTTGTTTTGCCGAGGATGCCGCCGAACTTTTCCTCCAACGCCTGCACGGTCACCGCCAGCGCGTCGGCGTTCTGCTCGCACAGCGTGTGCATGTGGATGCCGTCCAACAACGGCAAAACGGCGGGGTCGAACCGCGCCGCCGTCACCCCCAGACGCGAACGGGGCGCGCAGGGATCATAGATCGCGCGCCCCTCCTGCGTAGAGCACTCCGGGTTGACGCGCAACCCCACGCTCTTACCCGCCGCTTTGGCGGCGGGAGCAAATTTTATGAGCTGCGCACAGGAATTGAACACGATGTGATCGGCATACCGCAGGATCTGCGCAAACTCCTCTTCACGATAGGCGGGCGAAAAGACGTGCGTCTCCCCGCCCATTTCTTCGTGCCCGAGGCGCGCTTCAAACAACCCGCTCGCCGCCGAGCCGTCCAGATACCGCCGGATGAGCGGATACGTTTTATAGGCGGAATACGCCTTTTGCGCAAGCAGGATCTTACAGCCCGCCTGCTCCTTCACATCGGCGAGGACGCGCAGATTTTCATGCAGCTTTTTTTCGTCGATGAGATAATACGGCGTGCGCATTCAATCCACCAAAGCGGGGTCTTCGACCACCTTCCAAGGGAGCCCGTTCTCGTTCAGCGCCTGCATGAACGGATCGGGGTCGAACTCCTCGGGGGTGAACACGCCCTTTTTGTTCCACTTGCCCGTCACGAGCATCATGGCGCCGATCATGGCGGGCACGCCCGTCGTATAGGAGATCGCCTGCGACTCCACTTCGCGGTAGCATTCCTGATGGTCGCAGACGTTGTAGATGTACGCCGCTTTGCGCTTTCCGTCCTTCATTCCCGTAAAGATGCAGCCGATGTTCGTTTTGCCGACGGTACGCGGACCGAGCGACGCGGGATCGGGGAGCAGCGCCTTCAAGAACTGGATGGGCACGATCTCCTTCCCTTCAAACTCCACGGGCGTCGTGGAGAGCATACCGACGTTTTCAAGGCACTTCATGTGCGTGAGATAGCTCTGCCCGAAGGTCATGAAAAAGCGGATGCGTTTCACGCCCTTGATGTTCTTTGCAAGCGACTCGATCTCCTCGTGGTGCAGCAGGTACATAT
>CALWBR010000014.1 GCA_944376145.1 uncultured Clostridia bacterium
ATTCTTTTCGGGATCGTTTTCCCTGCCCGTCCTTTCGCAAGACTGGTTGCCGACCGTGCAGCTGGTTTTGCACGCAGACTGGCAAGTGCTCCTGCATTCGCCGCAGCCCGTCACTTTACGTACAGCGGGGCGCGCGATCGTCTTGATCCTATTCATTGTCGCCATCTCCTTCTCTGCTTTTTTCTCATTATACTATATTATGAGAAAAATTGCAAGCCGTTGGGCGTTTTCCGCGCGGAAAATGTTTGCGTTTTCTCCTTAACTGCCTTTGACCCAGCCCGCCACAAACCCGCCGACGGCACCGACGACGGCGCCGAACAACAGGTCGAGCACGTTTTGCCACCCAAAAGCGAGCTCGCCCGCGAGGATCGCAAACAAAAAATACGTCAGCACAACGGCGCCGATACCGCTCAGCACCCCCTTCCACAGCGCGCGCCCCGGCTTGATACACAAAAAACAGCCGAGAAAGACCGCCGCCGCTTTGATGACTTGGTTGACGACGGTGATCGCTCCCGTACCGATGGAAAACAATTTGATCAGCAGCGCAAACACGAGCACCGCCGCCAAAGTCACGATCACGGCGATGCAGATGCTTTTGCCGACCTGTGCCGCCGCTTCTTTGCGAGCGCCTTGCATAAAAAAACACCTCCGCAGGAACGTATGCTTATTCCTATGCGGAGGCGATGGCTTTTATGCTATGGTAGGTTTTACTTATCTTCCTTTTCGGCGGCGTCTTCCTCGGAAGGAGCGGCGTCTTTCTGCGCGTTCTCCCCTTCTTCAAACGGTTCGGCGGGCGCAGCCACTTCTTCCGGCTGCGGCGCGGACGCCTCGGGAGCGGGTTCGGGCTTTGCATCCGTCTGGTAGATCGCCTGCTTATCGAACTTCATGAAGCTGCAATTGCCGAATTCGTCGCCCGTCTTCAATACGAACGTGCCCTCTTCTTCGTTCACTTCGACAACTTCACCGATAATGCCGCCGATCGTTTTCACCTTGCTGCCCGGCTTGATCGCACTGATCGTGTTTTCAAACTCCTTTTTCCGCTTTTTGTTGGAGAGAAAGGACCAAACCAACAAGGCAATGATCGCCAAGATGATGACGCCGAAGATAACGTATGTCAGCCAAGGATTTTCTTTCGTTTCGGGCGGCGTACTTTCCAGCAGTTGTTCCAACATCTGCACATACCTCACAAATTTATTTACCTTATAATTCAGGCTTTTTTATAATACCCGTTTCACAAAATTTTAGCAACTGTTTTTTTGCCGTCTGCGGGATAAAAGCGTCGAAAGCGAAAATTTTTTCCTGTTCATCACAATGCGGAAGCGCCTTCTTTGCCGTACTTGGCATAAAACTCCGCACAATAGGCGCGAACGCCTCCCTGCAAGATCGCATCGCGCAGACCGCGCATGAGCTTCGCCAAAAACGTGATGTTGTGCAAAGACAAGAGCGTTGCTCCGAGCATTTCTCCCGCGTTGATCAGGTGCCGCAAATACGCCTTGGTATAGTGCTTGCAGCAATAGCAATCGCATTCGGGATCGAGCGGGGTAAAGTCCTCTTTATAAACGGCATTCCGCACAACGACCTTGCCGCGCGAAGTGAGCGCCGTGCCGTTGCGGGCAACGCGCGTGGCGAGCACGCAGTCGAACATGTCGACCCCGCGCAGCACGCCCTCGATCAGGCAATCCGGACTCCCCACCCCCATGAGATAGCGCGGCACGTTCACCGGCAAAACAGGCTGCAAGGCTTCCAGCATCTCGTACATGAGCGGCTTGGGCTCGCCGACGGAGAGCCCGCCGATCCCCAGCCCGTATTTGGCGTACTGCGCCGCAAACGCCGCGCTCTCCAACCGCAGGTCTTTATAAAAATTCCCCTGCACGATGGGAAAGAGCGCCTGATCCTCCCGCTTGTTTGCCGCAACGCAGCGTTCCAACCAGCGCTGCGTGCGCTCCAGCGCGCGCTTGGCGTACGCACGATCCGCCCCGTATTCGCTGCATTCGTCAAACTGCATGATGATATCCGCACCCAAGGCGTTTTCGATCTCCATGACAAGTTCGGGGGTAAAAAAGTGCAGGCTGCCGTCGATGTGCGAATGAAAGCGCACGCCTTCATCGGTGATGTCGTTGAGTTTGGCGAGCGAAAAGACCTGGAACCCGCCGCTGTCGGTGAGGATGGGTTTTTGCCAGTTCATGAACTTGTGCAAGCCGCCCGCGCGCTTGACAAGCTCGTGCCCCGGACGCATGTACAAATGGTAGGCGTTGGCAAGCACGATCTGCGCGCCTGCCCCTTCCACATCCCGCGGCAGGAGCCCTTTGACGGTCGCCTGCGTCCCGACGGGCATATACACGGGCGTTTCGATATCGCCGTGCGGCGTGTGCAGTACGCCAGCCCGCGCGCCCGTTTCGGGATCGGTTTTGATCAGTTCAAAAGAAAAGAATGCCATTGGATTTCCGCCGATTTTTATTTTTAGCCGAAAATGCGCCGCTCCGTACCAAACGAACCGAGACCCGTAAAGGTGCGAGCGCATACAACACAGTGACCGCGACAAAGAGATGCGACGCTTATACGATCATCATCGCGCCTCGGGGAAAGCAGGAATGAGGATCGCAGAAGCGAGCAGGTCGAGGAGCGGGCGGAAGCCGCGAGGAAGCGTACACAGACGTACGTGACCGAGCGGAACCGTAACCGCGACAAAGAGATGCGACGCTTATACGATCATCATCGCGTCGCCGAAGGAAAAGAACCGATATTTCTCCCTCACCGCCTCCCGATACAGAGCAAGGCACGCTTCCCGCCCCATAAAGGCGGAGACAAGCATGATGAGCGTACTTTCGGGGAGATGAAAGTTGGTAAGGAGCGCGTCGACGCACTTAAATTTGTAGGGCGGATAGATAAAGATGGACGTATCGCCGCTGCACGGATGCAGAAAGCCGTTTTCGTCGGCGACCGTTTCCAGCGTGCGCACGGAAGTGGTGCCTACGGCGATCACGCGGCGCCCCTCTCTTTTGGCGGCGTTCACGATTTCAGCCGCCTCTTCGCCAACACAATAATATTCGGAATGCATGACGTGATGCGTGAGATCCTCTTCCTTAACAGGGCGGAAGGTGCCCAGCCCGACATGCAGCAGCACCTCCGCGACCTGCACCCCCATGGCGCGGATCTCGGCGAGCAGCTCGTTTGTAAAATGCAGCCCCGCCGTCGGCGCGGCTGCCGAACCGTCCGTCTTGCAATACACCGTTTGATAGCGGTTCCGATCCTTCAGCTTTTCGTGGATATACGGCGGCAGCGGCATACTACCCACGCGCGAAAGAATATCTTCAAACACGCCGTCAAAACAAAAGCGGACGATGCGCTCCCCCGTTTCGGTGACGCCGATAACGGTGAGGGAAAGCTCCTCCGAAACCACGAGTTCCGTACCGATACGCGCCTTTTTGCCGGGGCGGACAAGCACTTCCCATTCGGCGAGATCGCGCCGCTTCAAAAGCAGCACCTCTACCTTTCCGCCGTTTTTGGTATACCCGTACATCCGCGCCGGCAAAACCTTTGTATTGTTGACCACGAGCACGTCCCCCGCGCGCAGATATTCTTTGATGTCACGAAAAATACGATGTTCGCTTTTACCCGTTTTCCGATCGTAAACGAGCAGACGCGAAGAATCCCGCGGCTGGGCGGGAGTCTGGGCAATGAGCTCTTCCGGGAGTTCGTAATTGTAGTCGGATTTGAGCAGCTTCGTCTGCTCTTTTTCTTCGTTTATGTTACACATAGTACTCTATACAGGCAAAAATTAGCCTGTTTTATAGGTCAATCGTCGAACATAGAGGTCTGCACGCGTTGTTTTTCGCTCATTTTCACACCCATGTGTTCGTAACCGCCTTTCAGGCAGACCCTGCCGCGCGGCGTGCGGGCGATAAACCCGAGCTGCAGCAAATACGGTTCGTACACGTCCTCGATCGTGTTCGCGTCTTCATTGATGGTAGCCGCGAGCGTCTCCAACCCGGCGGGGCCGCCGTTGAACTTTTCGATGAGCGCCCGCAAAAGCCCCCTATCGGTATCATCGAGCCCGAGCTCGTCGATATCCATCCGCTTCAACGCATAGCGCGCATCTTCCAAACCGACGCACGCATTGCCCCCGACCGCGGCAAAATCGCGCACACGCTTCAAAAGGCGGTTCGCAATACGCGGCGTTCCGCGGGAACGGCGGGAGATCTCCTCCGCGGCGTCGCGCGCAATATCGATGCCCAACACCTTTGCCGAACGGGTGACGATCTGTGTAAGTTCGGCAGGCGTATACATTTCCAAACGGCACAAAACGCCGAAGCGATCCCGCAGCGGCGACGCGAGCATGCCCGCCTTCGTCGTCGCCCCGACCAACGTGAATTTTTTGAGCGTGAAGCGGATGTTGCGCGCCGAAGGCCCCTTACCGACGATGATATCCAGCGCATAGTCCTCCATGGCGGAGTACAGCACCTCTTCCACCGAATGATTGAGGCGATGGATCTCGTCAATGAACAGCACGTCGCCCTCGTTCAGATTGGTCAAGATCGCGGCAAGATCTCCGCCCCTCTCGATGGCGGGACCGCTGGTGAGCTTGAGTTGTACGCCCAGCTCGCCCGCTATAATGTGCGCGAGCGTCGTTTTGCCCAACCCGGGAGGTCCGTATAAGAGCACATGATCGAGCGGCTCTCCGCGCATTTTTGCCGAAGAGATATAGACGGAAAGATTTTCCTTCACCTTACTTTGCCCGACGTATTCCGCCATGGTCTTGGGGCGAAGCGCGTTCTCCTCCGCATCCAACTCCCCCTTCGTGCTCATGACCAGCCGTTCGGCGCC
>CALWBR010000015.1 GCA_944376145.1 uncultured Clostridia bacterium
AAGGTCGTAAAGGGCGGCCGCAACATGCGCTTTGCGGCGCTGGTCGTGGTCGGCGACGGCAAAGGCAAAGTCGGCGTAGGCTCGGGCAAGGCGAACGAAGTTCCCGAAGCGATCGAAAAGGCGCAGGCGCAAGCCAAGCGCAACCTGATCACCGTGCCCATGGTCGCGGCGAGCATCCCGCACGAGGTGTACGGCAAGTTCGGCAAAGGCTATGTGCTGATGATGCCCGCTTCCGAAGGTACCGGCGTGATCGCCGGCGGCCCCGTGCGTGCGGTCATGGAAGCGGCAGGCATCAAAGACATCCGCACCAAGTCTTACGGCACGAACAATCCCGTCAACTGCGTCAAAGCGGTCATCGACGGGCTTGCGCAGCTCAAGACGGCGGAGCAGGTCGCAGCCGCGCGCGGCAAAGCCGTGGAAGAAGTCGTGGGTTAAACGGAGGCGATACAGCATGGCGAAAGTAAAAGTTACGCTCGTAAAGAGCACCATCGGCAGCACCGAAACGCAGAAAGCCACCGTGGCGGCGCTCGGGCTGAAAAAGATCCGTTCGTTCCGCATCCACGAAGATACGCCCGCTTTGCAGGGTCAGATCAAAAAAGTCTCGCACCTGGTCAAGGTGGAAGAGGCGTAAGGAGCAGCACATGAGAATCGATACGATACAGCCCGCCGTCGGCGCCAACAGGCCCGCGAAGCGGTTGGGCAGGGGCATCGGCTCCGGGCTGGGCAAAACATCCGGCAAAGGTCACAAAGGGCAGTGGGCCCGTTCGGGCGGCGGCGTACGCCCCGGCTTCGAAGGCGGTCAGACCCCGATCCATCGCCGTTTGCCCAAACGCGGTTTCAACAATACGTTCCGGAAGGAGTACGTCATCGTCAATCTTTCCGCTCTCGCTTCTTTGGAAGCCGGCACCGTCGTCGACTACGATTTCGTGATGGCGAACGGGCTTGCCAAACAGGTCAAGGACAACGCGGGGCTGAAAGTTTTGGGCGGCGGCGAACTCAATGTCGCGCTCACCGTTAAAGCGGCGAAGTTCTCCGCTTCCGCCAAAGAGGCGATCGAAAAGGCGGGCGGCACGGCAGAAGCCCTCTGAACCCCATCCCCGCCGCGTGCGGCGGAATTAAGTAGGAGAACGATATGTTCGAAACGCTGAAAAACGCTTTCAAAGTCAAAGAGATCCGGAAAAAGATCTTCATCACGCTGCTCATCCTGCTCGTGTACAGGATCGGCTGCTACATTCCGGTCCCGGGGCTCAACTCCGATACGTTTACGGATGTGATCACGGGGAACACCTTCCTTGAACTGATGAACGGCATCACGGGCGGCTCGCTCGCCCAGGGCACGCTGTTTGCGCTCGGTATCGGGCCGTACATCAACGCGTCCATCATCATGCAGCTGCTGTGCGTGGGCATCCCCGCGCTCGAGCGGCTGTCCAAACAGGGCGAGGAAGGCAAAAAGAAGATCGCCCAGATCACACGCTTTTTGACGCTTATATTGGCAATCATCCAATCCGTCGGCATCATCCTTGCCTTCGGGAACAGTGCGCTCACGCCCCAGTACTTCTGGGACCAGGAGTGGCTGCTTTGGATCTTCATGATCGTCGTGTATTCGGCGGGCGCGATGCTCACCATGTGGCTGGGCGAGCGCATCACCGATTACGGTGTGGGCAACGGCATTTCGCTGCTCATCTTCCTCGGCATCATCTCCACCGCGGCTACGGCGCTCATCAACACATTCAGCAGTGCGTTCGAGGGCGGCACGTTCACGTTCGCGCCCATCCTCTCGATCATCATCTTCATCGTGCTCGCGGTCATCATCTTTGCGCTGATCGTCACGGTCGACCTCTCCGAGCGTCGCATCCCCGTGCAGTACGCAAAGCAGGTCAAGGGCAGGAAGATGTACGGCGGGCAATCCACCGTCATCCCCATCAAGATCTCCGGCAGCGGCGTCATGCCCCTCATCTTCGCTTTCGCGATCTTGAGCTTGCCCGATCTGATCATGGGTCTGTTCTTCTCCGAGTCGAGCGCGTATGAGAACTACGTGGAGTGGTTCAGCGGCGGGCAGGGCACCCTGGGCTGGCTGTACATCCTCATCTTGTGCCTGCTGATCTTCGCGTTCTCTTTCTTCTACGCGCAGATCCAGTTCAACCCCGAGGACGTATCCAAGAGCATCCAGCAAAACGGCGGGTTCATCCCGGGCATCCGTCCCGGCAGACCCACGGCGGACTATCTCAAAAAGATCTCCCGCCGCATCACGCTGTTCGGGGCGATCTTCCTTTCGTTGGTCGCGTTCGTGCCCTCGCTGGTGTTCAGCTTTGCCGGTGACGAAAACTTGCTGAGCGTCTTCTCGACCACGGGTATCTTGATCATCGTCTCCGTCGCGTTGGAGTTCGATAAACAGCTGCAGTCGCAGTTGATGATGAAGAATTACAAGGGCTTTTTAAAGTAAAATTTCGCTGCGGATCTGCGTCGCAATACGTTGTTGCCCTGCGGCAACCCTCGGTCATTTACGTTTGAGTAAACTCCTTCGGGTTTTCCTCGGGCGCCTCGTCTTGCTCGCAACTCCACACCGAAACGCCGGAAAGCGCGCTTTCGCGCGATCCGCATGGATTTGTAATTGTGCGTGGTTTTGCTTGCGCAAACGAGCTTATTTTAATGGAACACCATGCGCCCGCGCCGAGCGGGGCGGGCGCGCAAAAAACACCTTCGCCGTAAGCGGCAAACACAAGGAGAGCTATGAACATCGTACTTCTCGGCGCCCCGGGCGCAGGCAAAGGAACGCAGGCAACGCGCATTTCCGATAAATTCGGGTTGCCGCACATCTCTACCGGTGACATTTTCCGCGATAACATCAAGCGCGGCACCGAGATCGGTCTGCTCGCCAAATCCTACACGGATAAAGGGCAGCTCGTTCCCGACGAAGTCACCTGCAAGATCGTCGAAGGCAGGCTCGCGGAGGCGGACTGCAAGGGCGGCTATCTGTTGGACGGCTTCCCGCGCAACCTTTTCCAGGCGGAAGAGCTGGATAAGTTCTCCAAAGTGGATGCCGTCATCAACATCGACGTCGACCTCTCCCTGCTCATGGCGCGGCTGTGCGGCAGGCGGGTCTGCAAGAGCTGCGGCGAAAGCTACCACGTCGATTTCCTCGGCGGAAAAACGACGTGCGAGCGCTGCGGCGGCGAGCTGTACCAGCGCAAGGATGACAACGAGGAGACGGTCGGCAACCGTTTGAAGGTGTACACCGAACAGACGCAGCCGCTCATCGATTATTACACCCGCAAGGGCGTGCTCCTCAACATCGACGGCGTCGGCGCGATCGACGAAGTGTTCGCAAGGATCTGTGCGGCTCTCAACAAATAAACGGGGCGGGCTATGATCTTTGTCAAAACGGAACGGGAGATCGACCTGATGCGCGAACCCTGTGCGATCGTGCGCGATACGCTCGCGGCGGTCGGCGCGGCGGTGCGCCCCGGCGTCTCCACGGCGGAGCTGGACAAGATCGCGCGCGAGTACATCCGTGCACGCGGCGCCGAACCGTCCTGCCTGGGCTATTGCGGGTATCCCGCAAGCATCTGCGCTTCCGTCAACGGAGTCGTCGTGCACGGCATCCCTTCGGAGGAGATCGTTCTCAAAGAGGGGGATATCGTCAGCATCGACCTGTGCGCCTATAAAAACGGCTTCCACGGCGACGGCGCCCGCACCTTTGCGGTGGGCGCGATCGATGCGGAAAAGCAAAAGCTGCTCCGCGTCACCGAGGAGTGTTTTTGGAAAGGCATCGAGCATCTGCGCGCGGGCACGCCGCTGTACGATATCGGCGCGGCGGTGCAGGCGCACGCGGAGGCGAACGGCTTTTCGGTCGTGCGCGCCTATGTCGGGCACGGCATCGGCAGGGAGATGCACGAAGACCCTTCCGTTCCCAATTACGGGAAGCGCGGAACGGGCGTGCGGCTTCGGGCAGGCACCGTGATCTGCGTCGAACCCATGATCGGCGCGGGCGTACGCGACGTATGCGTGGACGCCGACAACTGGACGGCGCGCATGGCGGACGGAAGACCCGCCGCTCATTACGAAAACACGGTCGTCGTCCGTGAAGACGGCGTCGAGATCCTCACGATATAGGAGGCGCGCATGAAGGTGTGTATCCCCGCAGCCGGCGGCATCGCCGAAAGCCTGGCGGGGCATGACCGCGGCAGGCTGTACCTGATCGTAGGCGTCGAGGGCGCGCGCGTCCTTGTCGCGGACGGCGCTTCGCATCCGGCGGAACGCCCGAAAAAGAAGAACGGAAAACATTTACGGCTGCTGCCTTGTTGCTATCCCGCGATCGCGGAGCGCATCGGGCAGGGCAAAGACGAAAACAGCAACATCCGCGCCGCGCTGAAAGAGGCGGCGCAAGGCAAACATCTGCGGAGGGAGAATTCGTGTCCAAAGACGATGTGATCGAAACAGAGGGTAAAGTAGTGGAGGCGTTGCCGAACGCGACGTTCAAAGTCGCGCTTTCCAACGGGCACGTCATCACGGCATACATTTCCGGTAAGCTGCGGATGAATTATATCCGCATCGTGCCCGGCGATACGGTCAAGCTGGAAATGAGCCCGTACGACCTCACCAAGGGCAGGATCACCTGGCGAAGCAAAAATTAACGGGCGGGCCAACCCCCGCGGCGCGCGGCGGTCCGCGCGAACGATTTTTCAAAGGAGTGAAAAGAAAATGAAAGTACGTCCGTCTGTCAAGCCCATGTGCGACAAGTGCAAAGTCATCAAGCGCAACGGCAAAGTCATGGTCATCTGTTCCAAGAACAAGAGCCACAAACAGCGCCAGGGCTGAGCGCGGCAGCGTTTTGCCGCAGCAAGAGCGAGAAAACGATTTCTGCATACAGGCAGCCGCCTCATTCCGATTTTTGCGGCGCGCGGTATGCGGATGGGATACATCATACAAATTTTTAAAATTCCAAACGGAGGAAAGAGACTCTTATGGCACGTATTGCCGGTGTAGATTTACCGAGAGAGAAGCGTGTTGAGATCGGTCTGACGTATATCTACGGGATCGGGCTCACCACGTCCAAAAAGATCCTCGCCGCCACGGGCATCGATCCCGATACGCGGGTCAAGGATCTTGACGAGAACGACGTCTCCAAACTGAGAGAGTATATCGACCACAACTATCGTGTGGAGGGCGAACTCCGCAGCGAAGTCAACCTGAACATCAAGCGGCTGATGGAGATCGGCTGCTATCGCGGCATCCGCCACAGGAAGGGGCTGCCTGTCCGCGGGCAGAGCTCCAAGCGCAACGCGCGCACCCGCAAGGGTCCGCGCCGCACCGTCGCGAAGAAGAAGAAGTAATCGGAGGATAAGCAAGAATGGCAGCAACCAAAAAAGGCGCGCCTGTCCGCAGGCGCAAAGAGCTGAAAAAGGTAGACAAGGGCCAGGCGCATATCCAGTCCTCGTTCAACAATACGCTGGTCACCATTACGGACATGAACGGCAACGCGATCTCGTGGTCGTCGGCAGGCAGCCTCGGCTTTAAAGGTTCGAGGAAGGGCACGCCGTTCGCGGCGCAGATGGCTGCGGATACCGCGGCAAAGGCGGCGAAGGAGCACGGGCTGCGCACGGTCGAAGTGTACGTCAAGGGCCCCGGCGCCGGCAGAGAGTCTGCGATCCGCGCGCTCGCGGCGGCAGATCTCGAGATCACGATGATCACAGACGTTTCGCCCATCCCGCACAACGGGTGCAGGCCTCCCAAACGCCGCAGAGTATAAGTTTTAAGGAGAAAAAAGTCATATGGCTACGTACAGAGATTCCAAATGCCGCCTCTGCCGCAGGGAAGGCGCAAAGCTGTTCCTCAAAGGGGATCGGTGCTATTCTTCCAAGTGTGCGTTTGAAAAGCGTCCCACGCCCCCCGGTGCGCACGGCGCCGGCAGGAAAAAGGTTTCCGAATACGGGTTGCAGCTGCGTGAAAAGCAGAAGACCAAGCGTATCTACGGCGTGCAGGAAGGGCAGTTCCGTAAATATTACGAGATGGCTGACCGCATGAAGGGTATCACGGGTGAGAACATGCTCTCCCTTTTGGAGCGCCGCCTCGACAACGTGATCTACCGCATGGGCGTGGGCGGCTCTCGCGCGCAGGCTCGGCAGCTTGTGAACCACGCGCATTTTACCGTCAACGGCAGAACGGTCAACATTCCTTCGTACATCGTCAAGGCGGGGGATGTGATCGCCGTCAAGGAAAACAGGAAGAAGGATAAATATTTCGAACAGATCAAGGCGATGAAAGTCGGCAACATGCCGCAGTGGCTGGAGTTCGATCCCGAAAAGCTCGAGGGCAAAGTGCTCGCCCTGCCGAAGAGGGAAGATATCGACAGCCAGATCGCCGAGCACATGATCGTCGAGCTGTATTCCAAGTAAGCATCGGCGTCGCGCATCAAGGAGGTAAAATCTATGATCGAAATGGATATGCCCAAGATCGACGTGGAGGAGAACGAGGCGAAGAGTTACGCCAAGATCGTCGTGGAACCGCTGGAAAAAGGCTTCGGCTTGACGATCGGCAACTGTCTGCGCAGGATCTTGCTTTCTGCGCTCCCCGGGGCGGCGGTGCAGGGCATCCGTTTTTACCCCGACGGGCTTGTGAAGCATGAATTTTCCGCCATCCCCGGCGTCAAAGAGGACGTTCCCGAGATCATCCTCAATTTGAAGACGCTCGCGATCCAGACCGCTTCTTCGGATAAGGATTATGAAAAAACGGTCCACATCGTGAAGGAGGGTCCCGCGGTCGTGACCGGCGGGGACATCGAGCAGGATGCGGAGATCGAGGTCATCAACAAGTCGCAATACATTTGCACGCTGGATGAAGGCGCAAAGCTGGATATGGACGTGACCATCGGCAGGGGCAGGGGCTACCGCGGCGCAGGTTCGAACAAGAACCAGCCCATCGGCTACATCCCCATCGATTCGATCTACACGCCTGTCAAAAAGGTCAATTACAATGTGGAGAACACGCGCGTCGGGCAGAGCATCGACTACGACAAGCTCGTCATGGAAGTGTGGACGAACGGCGCTTTCTCCGCCAAAGAGATCGTCAGCCTTGCCGCCAAGATCATGCAGGATCACATCGGGCTGTTCGTGAACCTCTCCGATTCCATCAAAGGAATGGACATCCTTGTCAAAAACGAGGACGACAAGCAGCAGGTGCTCGCCATGGCGATCGAGGATATGGACCTCTCCGTCCGTTCCTACAACTGCCTCAAGCGCGCGAACATCCACACCGTAGAAGATTTAACCAAAAAGACCGAGGAAGAAATGCTCAAAGTGCGCAACCTCGGCAGAAAGTCGCTGGACGAGGTCATTCTCAAACTCGAATCCTACGGGCTTTCGTTAGAAAAAAAGGAGGATTAACAGTATGCCGGGCAAATTAGGCAGGACCAGCGAACAGAGGATCGCCATTTTGCGCAACCAGGCTTCCGCTTTGCTCTGGTACGGGAAGATCGAAACGACCAAGGCGCGCGCCAAAGAGCTGCAGTCTTATGTAGAAAAGATCATCACCGCCGCTATCAATACTTATGACGACACGATCGAAAGCGAAAAAGTCGTTACCGAAAAAACGGGCAAAAAGGAGCGCGAAGTGACCGTTACCGTCGTAAAGGACGGGGCGAAAAAGCTCGCCGCCCGCCGCAGGATCATGAGCAAGCTGTATGACTTGCAGGAGATCAAGGCGTTCAACGAAAGCAAATCTGCGTATAAAGAGCGCACCAAGGATGTGGCGCACCCGCTCATCGAAAAGCTCTTTAACGAGATCGCTCCCAAGTACGCGCAGCGCAACGATGAAAAGAATTGCGCAGGCGGGTATACCCGCATCATCTCTTTGGGGAATCGCCGCGGTGACGCCGCCGAGCAGGTCATCATCGAGTTGGTGTAAAACAAACGGCGCGCGAATGCGCCGCCAAACCATTTGCAGCAAAAGCGCCGCCGCGGAAGTTTCCGCAGCGGCGCTTTTGTAGTTCACGAAAAATTTTTCAAGCTGATGAAAAATTTTTCCGTGAGTTGAGGGAGCAACCGCTGTCCTTCCGTTGGTCGGGGCAGCGTTTTCCCCTCTGTGCGCGATAGTTTGGGGCTACGTATGATAGAAATCGCGCACATTCACCCCTTTTCAAAAAAGCCGAACGTTTTCGGCAAATTGAGGGCGCTTGCAAAAAGTGTGATTTTTGCGCGCGCAAGAAATTATTAAAAAAACAACCATACAAGCCTTCCCCCTCGCGGGGAAGGTGCCCCGAAGGGGCGGATGAGGGGCGTTCGCCATGAAATCAACCAAGCCTTCCCCCCTCGCGGGGAAGGCGTAGTAAGGACGAAAACAAGCCTTCCCTCGCGGGGAAGGTGGTTTAGTTCACGAAAAAAGTTTTGAGCTGACGTGGTTCACGCAAATCTCGCGCAAAGGCGCTGCGATTTGCCGTGATTTGAGGGGACACCGCTGCCCTCCCGTTGGTTGGGACAGCGTTTTCCCCTCTGTGCGCGATATTTAAGGGCTACGTATGATAGAAATCGCGCACATTCACCCCTTTTCAAAAAAGCCGAACGTTTTCGGCAAATTGAGGGCGCTTGCAAAAAGTGTGATTTTTGCGCGCGCAA
>CALWBR010000016.1 GCA_944376145.1 uncultured Clostridia bacterium
GGGCGTCGTGTTCCCCGTAGGCTCCGCTCCGTACGAGTTTTACGGCGGCGCGGTGCCGCTGCACCCGGTCCAGCTGTATGAGGCGGCGTTTTTGCTCGCGCTGTTTTTCGTCCTGTTTTTCTGGTTGAAGAAGGACGCGCTGCCTTTTTACTGTTTGCTGTACGGGATCTGGCGGTTCGGCATCGAATTTTTGCGCGCGGACGACCGCGGCTCGCTCTTCGGGCTGCCGCTCTCGCCCTCGCAGGTGATTTCGCTGGCGCTGTTTGTTTTGGGCGCCGCGCTCTTGGCGGGGCGCATGGTGCGGGCAAGGAGGCAGGCAGGGAAAGAGGCTTGCGGAGAGGGAGAAGCGCTTAGGTAGCGGGGCAGCCTTTGGTTTTATAAGAAAGCGCCTTCGGTTTTGGTATTTTCCAAAGCGGGGGCGCTTTTTTGCAAGTCTGTTACAAATTTTTTACAAGTGCGGCGTCCGCCGTGATTCGTCTATTACAACTTTATGCTAAACTGATCGGAGGAGAACGGAAGAAATATGCCCTCTACTTATGCGCATCGTGTTTTCGGCAGGGAGATCCTCGGGCGCTGCCCGCAGGAGTTTGCCGCCGTCATCGGGAAGCACAGGCAGCTCTACGATATCGGCTTGCACGGTCCCGACGTGCTCTTTTACTACCGCGTACTTAAAAATTGCTCCGTCAACGCAAAGGGTTACGCCATGCACGCCCGCCCCGCCCGTGAATTTTTTGAACGGGCGAAAGCGAAGTACGCCGCCGCCGCAGACAGGGATGCGGCGCTCGCCTATCTGTTCGGTTTTGTCTGTCACTTCGCGCTCGATTCCGCCTGTCACGGCTATATCGAGCACAAGATCGCCGTATCGCGTGTCACGCATACCGAGATCGAGAGCGAATTCGACCGTTTCCTGCTGGAACAGGAGGGGAAAAAGCCGCTCTCGGCATGCCTGACCGACCATATTTTCGCGACGGAGGAAAACGCGCGCGTCATCGCGCCCTTTCTGAGCGTCACGCCCGAACAGGCGAAGAAGGCGCTCTCCTCCATGCTCTTTTACAACGGGCTGCTGCGCGCGCCGCACCAGCCCAAGCGCGGGCTGGTGCGTCTCGTTCTGCGCCTTTCGGGCAACTTTAAAGAGATGCACGGCATGATGATCGCGAAAAAGCCCATCCCCGCCTGTGCGGACAGCGATCTGCGTCTCGAAAAGCTGATGAAGGGGGCGGAGGCGGGCTGCATCGCGCTTATGTGCGATCTTTTTGCCTATCTGAAAGACGAGGGAGAACTTTCGCCCGCGTTCGGCGCAACGTTCGGTCCGTCCGCGAACTGGCGGGAGATCCCCGTACTTCCCCTCGAAGAGGAAAAAAATTATGAGCCTTAAAATGAATTCCATGGAAAAGAAGTGGGTGCTCTATGACGTGGGGAACTCGGCGTTCACGCTGTTGGTCACAGCGCTCATGTCCATCTATTTCAATACGCTGGCGGAACAGGCGGGCGTTTCCGAAACGAACTACCTCGCCTATTGGGGGTATGCGACGAGCGCATCCACCGTCCTTGTCGCCGTTCTCGGCCCCACGCTGGGCACTCTCTCCGATCTCCGCGGCATGCGCAGGAAGATCTTTTCGGTTTCGCTGCTCATCGGCGCGGTCGGGTGCGTCGTGCTCGGGTTCTGCTGGCACTGGCTGTGGTTTTTGCTGCTGTTCGTGCTCGCAAAGTCTGCCTATCAGCTCAGCCTCGTCGTATACGATTCCATGCTCATCGACGTAACGACGCGCGAGCGCATGGACGAGGTCTCCTCCCGCGGCTACGCCTGGGGCTACATCGGCAGCTGCCTGCCTTTCGTGCTCTGCGTCGCCGTCGATGCGCTGTATGCGATGTTCGGCTTCCTTTCCATGGAAGTTTCGATGATCCTCGTGTTCGTGCTGACGGCGGTCTGGTGGGTGGGCTGTTCGCTCCCGCTGTGGAAAAATTACAGGCAGAAACATTTTGTCGAGCCGGGCGGGCACCCCGTGCGCACGGGCGCGAAGAACCTCGGCAAGGTCTTCATAGAGATCGGGCATAACAAAAAGATCCTCTTCTTCCTCCTCGCCTTCTTCTTTTTCATCGACGGCGTGTATACGATCATCGATATGGCGGTCGCCTACGGCGATTCGCTCGGGTTGAACGAGGTCAGCCTCGTCCTTGCGCTGCTCGTCACGCAGGTCGTCGCCTTTCCCGCCGCGATCCTTTTCGGCATGGCGACGCGCAAGGTCAAGCCCGAATGGCTCATCGTCATCTGCATCGCGGCGTATTTCTGCATCACCGTGTACGCGATCTTCCTCTCCGTCGAGTACCAGTTCTGGATCCTCGCGGTGTGCGTCGGCATCTTTCAGGGCACCATCCAGGCGATGTCGCGTTCCTACTACGGCAAGATCATCCCGCACAAAAAGGCGGGCGAATATTTCGGTGTGTACGATATCTTCGGCAAGGGCGCGGCGTTCCTCGGCACGACGCTCGTCTCCGCGATCACGCAGCTCGTCGCGGGCAGCATCGGCGAGACGATCGACCTCGGGTTTACGGTCATCCGCGCGCAGAATGTCGGCGTGGGCGTGCTCGCGCTCATGTTCGTCCTCGGTATGGTGTTTTTCCTTCTCGCGGTGAAGCAAAAGCCGCCGCAGACGGGACCTGCCGCCGAACAGGAGGAGCCCGCCGCGGACCCTTGCGGAACGGAAGAGGGGGCGGAGCCCGCCGCGTGCGAGCGGGAGGAGAACGGGCAATAGCGGAAGGCGTATGAGCACAGGCGTACGGCAGGCGGCGGAATTTTTCCGCCGCCGTTTTGTGTGTTTGGCGTGTGCATCGGGCAAATCTTGCGGGGAAAGGCGGAAATTTTCAAAAAAGTGTGGACGGCGCGGCGCGCTTGTGGTATACTGATTAAAAAGTTTTTGCAAGGGTAGGGCACGCGGCTGCATGGATAAGAGAATGATCGCCTTCGATATCGGCGATAAAAGGATCGGCGTCGCCGTGAGCGACCCGTTCAACACCTTTGCCCTCCCCGGGGAGACGTACGTCCGTACCGGGAACGCCGCCGCGGATGCGCGCGCGCTGGCGCGCATGGCGGAAGAGATGGGCGCGGGGCGGATCGTGTGCGGGCTGCCGCTGAACGCGGACGGGTCGGATTCGGCGCAGACCGAAAAGACGCGCCGCTTCGCCGCGCTGCTTGCCGAAAGCACGGCGATCCCCGTCGTGTTCGAAGACGAGCGCTTTACCACCACGGAGGCGGAGCGCGTGCTCATCGCGGGCGGCGTCCGCCGCGAAAAGCGCAAAAACAGCATTGACAGCATTGCCGCTTCTTACATTTTGGAAGGGTATCTGCATAAAATCGAAAAGGAGAAGACCATGAACGAGGAAGAAAAGCTGCACGAAGACGAATGCGATTGCGAAGAAGAGGAAGTCAACCTCGTAGAGCTGATCGACGAGGAGGGCAAAGTACACAAGTGCTACCACATCGGCACCATCGAGTATAAGGACGGCTGGTACGCCTTTTTCCAGTCCGCCGAGGAGGGCGAAGAGGAGACCGACGAGGTGACCATCTTGCAGATCGTCGGCGAAGACGGGGCGGAAGAGCTCGTGCCCGTCGAAGACGAAAAACTGCTGGACGAGGTGTTTGACGAGTTCTGCCGCGTCATGGAAGAGGACGACGATGCCGACGAGGCGGCGTCTTTGGATACCGATTACGAAGAGGGCTGCGGCTGCGGGTGCAAGCACCACGACCACAAAAAACAATAGGATCCCCGAAGATCGCAGCGTGTGAAAGCGCTGCGAGATCTTTGAAAAGAGGAGGAACGGAGCGTGCCCGCGGGCATTGCCCTTTTAAGGCGATGCAGAAGCGCAGCCGACCGCTCCGGCGAAAGAGCTTGTTTTCCGCCGCGGGGCGCTTTTTCCCCGCATTGCGGCGAAAAAGCGGGCAAAGAGAGGCAAAATCGGTTGCCAAAACCATTCCTATATGCTAAAATAGGAAAGCTGTAGAATTCACACCTCGTGCGTTCCGCATTCCGTTCCCGCCGAAATTTTCGAGCGGCGGGTTGTGTGCGGGCAAACGGCGCGCGGGGGAGGAGCAAACGGAGGAAATTCATATGGCAGTCATCACGATGAAGCAGCTCCTCGAGGCGGGCGTTCACTTCGGGCATCAGACGCGTAAGTGGAACCCCAAGATGAAGAAGTACATCTTCGCCGCGAGGAACGACATCCACATCATCGACCTGCAGCTTACGGTGGGTCTTGTGGAGGACGCGTACCGTTTTGTAGTCGAAACGGTGCGCGCGGGCAAGAGCATCCTGTTCGTCGGCACCAAGCGCCAGGCGCAGGAAGCGATCAAGGAAGAGGCGGAGCGCTGCGGGCAGTTCTATATCAACTCCCGTTGGCTGGGCGGCACGCTCACCAACTTCAAGACCATCCGCTCCCGTATCGACCGGCGCAACCGTCTGGAAAAGATGGAGGAGAGCGGCGAGTTCGACCTTCTGCCCAAAAAGGAAGTTTTGGGTCTGAAAAAGGAGATGAGCAAGCTCAACGCGAACCTGGGCGGCATCAAAGAGATGCGCACCCTTCCCGGCGCGCTGTTCATCGTCGACCCGCACGATGAAGACATTGCCGTGCAGGAAGCGCGCAAGCTGCACATCCCGATCGTCGCGATCACGGATACCAACTGCGACCCCGACCTCATCGACTATGTGATCCCCGGCAACGACGACGCGATCCGCGCGGTCAAACTGCTCTCTTCGGTCATCGCCAACGCGGTCATCGAAGCGAACCAGGGCGTGGCGTACAATGCCGAGGCGCCCGTCGAGGAAGAGGCGGCTCCCGCCGAGGAGGCTGCGGAAGCGCCCGCCGCCGAAGCGCCTGCCGCGGAAGAGGCAGCCGAGTAAGGCATACAGAGAATTCAGTCAAAGAGAGGTGCAAAGATCATGGCAATTACCGCAAGTGATGTAAACGCGCTGCGCCAAAAGACGGGCGTAGGCATGATGGATTGCAAAAAAGCGCTCACCGAAGCGAACGGCGATATGGATAAGGCGATCGAGATCCTGCGCGAAAAGGGCATGGCGTCCGCCGCCAAAAAGGCGGGCAGGATCGCTGCCGAAGGCGTTGTGGACAGCTATATCCACATGGGCGGCAAGGTCGGCGTGCTCGTCGAAGTCAACTGCGAAACGGACTTCGTTGCGCGCGGCGAACAGTTCAAGGCGCTCGTGCACGACATCGCGCTGCAGATCGCGGCGTCCAAACCGCTGTATGTGGCAAAGGAAGAAGTCCCCGAAGAAGTGCTGGATAAGGAGAAGGAGATCCTCAAGATCCAGGCGATGAACGAGGGCAAGCCCGAAGCCATTGCCGAAAAGATGGTGCAGGGCAGGATCAAAAAGTATTATGAAGAGTTCTGCCTGCTCGAGCAGCCGTTTGTAAAGGATTCTTCCAAAACGGTCGGGCAGCTCATCACGGAGGCGATCGCATCCATCGGGGAAAAGATCACCGTCCGCCGCTTCACCCGTTACGAAATGGGCGAGGGCATCGAAAAGAAAAAGGAAGATCTGCAGGCGGAAGTCGACAAGCAGGTCGCCAAGATGAAAGAGTAAAGGAAAACAGGCGCACGGATCTGAAAAAGCATTTGTGCGCCTTTTTTTAGAATGCGCCGCGGCGCGGCAAAGGGGGCGGCAATGCAGCCGAAATACAAGAGGATCATACTCAAGCTCTCGGGCGAGGCGCTCGCGGGCGAGGCGGGCTTCGGGCTGGATGAAAAGATCATCGCCCGCGTCGTCGATCAGCTCATCCGCGTACATGAGATGGGCGTGGAGATCGGCATCGTGCTCGGCGGCGGCAATTTTTGGCGGGGCAGGCAGGGCACGAACATGGACCGCACCACCGCCGACCATATGGGGATGCTGGCAACGGTCATCAATTCCCTCGCCATGCAGGATGCGATCGAAGCGCGCGGCGTGCCCGTGCGGGTGCAGACGGCGCTGAACATGGTCTCCGTGGCAGAGCCGTTCATCCTGCGGAAGGCGCTGCGACACTTCGAGCTGGGCAGGGTGGTCATCTTCGCCTGCGGTACGGGCAACCCGTATTGTTCGACGGATACGGGCGCGGCGCTGCGTACGGCGGAGACGAATGCGGATATCCTGCTGCTTGCCAAAAACATCGACGGCGTCTACGACGACGATCCGCGCAAGAACAAGGACGCCAAAAAGATTGATGCGATCACGCACATGGAAGTCATCAACCGCGGCTTGAAGGCGATGGACACGACCGCCATCACGATGTGCATGGATAACGATATCCCCGTGCTCGTGTTCGGGCTGTCCGAAGAGGACGCGATCGTGCGCGCCATCTGCGGCGAGCGGATCGGTACGCTCATTTCGGCGAAATAGAGCCGCATCGGAGCGGTAAAAAATATAGGGAGGAAGCTGCAATGGAAGGAGCTGAAAAGGCGGAGGAGCTGTTGCTCACGCTGGAAGACAAGTTGGAAAAGACGGCGAGCGTGCTGCGCGAGTCGTTTGCGAATATCCGTGCGGGCAGGGCGAACCCGCACGTGCTGGACAAGGTGCTCGTGGACTATTACGGTGCGCCGACGCCCGTCAATCAGGTCGGCAACATCGCCGTGACGGACGCAAAGTGCCTCACGATCAGCCCGTGGGAAGCGAGCATGCTCAAAAACATCGAAAAGGCGATCCTTGCCGCGAACATCGGGCTCAACCCCGTCAACGACGGCAAAGTCATCCGCCTCGTGTTCCCCGACTTGACCGAGGAGCGCCGCCGCGACCTCGTCAAACAGGTCAAGCAGCTTGCCGAGGAAGCAAAGGTCGCCGCGCGCAACGTCCGCCGCGACGCGATGGATTCGCTCAAAAAAATGAAGACGGGCAAAGAGCTCTCCGAAGACGAGTGCGCCTCGTATGAAAAGCAGGTGGATAAGCTGCTCGCCAAGAGCATCGAATCCGTGGAAAAGCACGCCGCCGATAAAGAAAAGGAACTGATGTCCGTTTAAAGCATGAAAACGATCAGGCTCCCCGTGCACGTCGCATTCATCATGGACGGGAACGGCAGGTGGGCGACCCGCCGCCTGCGTCCGCGCGCGTACGGTCATAAAATGGGCGTGCAGAACATGTTCCGCATTTGCGGGCACGCCTTTCATTTGGGGGTGCGCATCGTCACGGTGTTCGCGCTCTCGGCGGAAAACCTTTCCCGCCCGCAGGCGGAGTTGGACGAGCTGTATGAGCTGTTCCGCACCTTTTTTGATAAAAAAAAGGAAAAACTTTTGGAGCTGAACGCCAAGATCCACGTGATCGGCGACCTTGCCGCCCTGCCCGAAGACGTGCAGGCGAGCATGCATGCGCTCGAAGCGGAAACGGCGGGCATCACCTCCGCGCTTTTGAACATTTGCGTCGGGTACGGCGCCCGCCAGGATGTTTTGCAGGCGGTCAACAAGGCGGTGGCGCTGGGCAGGTTCGTGGACGATGCGAGCTTTCACGCCCTGCTGCTGACTGCCGGCGTGCCCGACCCCGATTTTATCATCCGCACGGGCAACGAGCGGCGGCTGAGCAACTTTTTGCTCTACCAAGCCGCTTACGCGGAGTTGTATTTTTCCTCGAAAATGTGGCCGGAGTTTTCCCGTCGCGATCTGGAAAAGGCGTTGGTGGATTACGCCGCGCGCAGCCGCAGGTTCGGCAACGTGGGCGGCAAGGAGTAGCCTATGCGCAAACGATTGATAACGGGAACCGTTTATGTGGCTGTCCTTGTCGGGTTTTTCTTCCTGCGGCTGGTCGACCATCGCCTGTTCGGCATTTTGGTCTACGCCTTTTCGCTCTTCGGCACCTACGAGATGCTGCACGGCATCCGCAGCGCGGCGGAGCGGGAGAATTCGGACGTCGCCGGCATGAGCCTGTCGCAGCGGATCACCGTCTGGGCGTATGCAATCGCGTTCACGCCGCTTTTTTATCTGTGTGAGTGGCTGCAGGACGGCTCCGGCTACCGCGGCGTGCTCATCTTTTCCTTTGCGTTTGCGGTGGTGCTGTTCTGCCTTTTGGTCGTCGATTTCAAAAACACGACGTTGGGCGGAACGGGTTCCGCATTGCTGTGCGGCATTTACCCGACGGCGATGCTTGCAACGATGCTGCTTGCCAACGAGCTGAAAACGGCGTCTATGCTGGCGCTTTTGTTGATCTTTGTGATCTCGCCGGTGGCGGATACCTTCGCGTACCTGGTCGGCAGCCTGTTCAAAGGCAAAAAACTCTGCCCGAACATCAGCCCGCACAAAACGATCTCCGGCGCGGTGGGCGGCGTGGTGTTCGGTACGGGGGCGAGCGTGCTGCTGTACTGGGTGTATACGGTCTGCACCGGGTACGAGTATGCGGGCGTCGGCGCGGCTTGGGCGGGTACGCCCTGGGTCCTGTTCGCGGTATTGGGGCTTGTCACCTCGCTTTTGACGGAGTTCGGCGACCTTGTGGAGAGCGTCATCAAACGCCGCCTCGGCATCAAGGATATGGGCAATCTGCTTCCCGGGCACGGCGGCATTCTCGACCGTATCGACGGCACGCTGTTTGCGAGCATGGTCGTATACATTCTGTTTGCGCTGTTCATTACGCCCATCGCTACGGCAGCTTTGTAGAGGAGAAAGATACCCCGCCGCGGGTATCTTTTGTTTTTCCGCCGCCGTGCGGCATATGCACGGCGGCGGGGGCATACAGTAAGGAGGGGAAGAATGCGTAAAAAGATCGCGCTCATCGGTTGCACCGGTTCGATCGGCAGGCAGGCGGCGGAGGTCGTGCTCCGCGATCCGGATCGGTTCGAAGTCGTCGCGTTGGCAGCCAATACGGACGGGGCTCAGCTCGCCGAACAGGCGGCGCGGCTCGCCCCGCGCTTTGCCGTGCTGCGGCAGGAGGGCGCCTCGGCGTCCGTCCCCGCGGGCTGCCGCTTCGCTGCAGGCGAAGCGGCGTTTGAAGAGGCGTGCGCGTTTGCCGAAGCGGATACCGTGCTCGTCGCCGTGACGGGCTTTGCGGGGTTGAAGGCGACGCTGCTCGCTTTGGAGGCGGGCAAGGACGTGGCGCTCGCCAACAAAGAGAGCCTTGTGGCGGGGGGCGCGCTCGTCAACGCGCTCGCCGCAAAAAAAGGCGCGCGCATCCTGCCCGTGGACAGCGAGCACTCCGCGATCTGGCAGTGTTTGGGGTTCGACCGAAACAGACCTTTCCGCCGCATCCTGCTCACGGCGAGCGGCGGGGCGCTGCGCGACGTGCCTTTGGGCGACCTTCCGTCCGTCACGGCGGCGCAGGCGCTCGCGCACCCGAATTGGCGCATGGGCGAAAAGATCACGATCGACTGCGCGACCATGCTCAACAAGGGCTTCGAGGTCATCGAGGCGATGCATCTGTTCGGGGCAAGCCTTTCGCAGATCGAAGTGCTCGTGCATCGCGAGAGCGTCGTGCATTCCATGGTCGAGTTTGCCGACGGCGCCGTGCTCGCGCAGCTGGGGGTGCCGTCTATGGAGCTGCCTATCCAGCTCGCGCTCACCTATCCGCAGCGGCTGCCCTGTTCGCCGTCCGTCGACCTTTTGCGGACGGGCGCGCTGCATTTCGCGGCGGTCGATCCTGTGCGCTATCCCTGTTTTTCGCTCGCGCTCGCCGCGGCGGAGGCAGGCGGAACGCTGCCCTGCGTGCTCAACGCCGCGGGCGAAGTTGCCGTCCGCGCCTTTTTGCAAGGGCAAATAAAATACACGCAAATTGCGGAAATTATAAGTGGCACGCTCTCCTCGCAGGAATTTTTCGAGGCGGAGAGTTACGCCGCGCTCGAGGCGGCGGACGGGCAGGCGCGCGCCGCCGCGCGCTCGATGCTGCGCTGAACGGGAGGTCTATGGTCAACTGTCTGCTGTCTTTTTCAAGCGTAATGAGTACGATCGGCGCGGTGCTGCTCGCCGTGCTGATTCTGCTCGCCATGGTCACCGTGCACGAATTCGGGCACTACGTTGCGGGAAAAATCTTCCGTTTCAAGATCAACGAATTCGCCGTCGGTT
>CALWBR010000017.1 GCA_944376145.1 uncultured Clostridia bacterium
GCTTACGCGCTTCCGCTCGTTTTTCTACTTCTTTCAGAGAGATTTGCCCCTCCCCTTCGCCGAACTCAATATTTACGCTGATATGACTGTCCGGTTCTTTGTGGGACAAAAGAACCAGCGTCTCGACATGTTTTGTCTGCGGGAACATATCAAACGGCTGCACGCTGACGAGAGAATAATACCCCTGCATGCCGCCCGGAACATAGGCAGGATTTTTTTTGAGCTCGCCCTTCTCCGTTTCGATGAGCGCGCCCGTCAAAATTCCGACGTCTCGCGCCATTGTGGAAGGATTGCAGGAGATCATCGCCATATGCGGCACTTCTGCCGCAAGAATCGTACGAAGCGTCGCGCGGTCCATTCCTTTGCGCGGCGGGTCGCAGAGCAGAAACGCCGAAGCCGCCCCGACTTCCTCCAACAACGGCGGCAGCAGCTGCTCCACCGTACCGCAGCGGTTGAACATTTTATCTTCCAGCTTGTTCAATGCGATCAGCTCATCGGCACAGGCGACCGCCTCTTCCACACACTCGATGCCGTAGGCACAGCCGACCTGCTTCGCGAGCATCGCCGTCAGGATACCGCCGCCGCTGTAACAGTCGATCGCGACCCGTGCGCCGCACTCCGCCGCATAGCGCACGGCGCGTTCGTACACTTTGCGGCAGACATTGCGGTTGACCTGGATGAACGTACGCGGTCCCGCCATATAACGCACCCCGCATTCGTGCCCGCCGTACTTCCCTTCGCCGTACAAAAGTTCCGTTTTTTTACCGAAAACGCCGTTTCCATCCCCTTCGTTCACGTTGTGCCAAAGGGAAAAGGTCTTAAAACGCTCCTCTAAAAGACGGATCAATTCTTCCGCATGCGGAAGCCGCGCACAGGCGGTGACGGCGGTGATGATAACACAGCCGTCCACTTCGCGCACGACGATGTGCCGCAGCTCGCCGCGCTTGCGCTCCTCGTCATACCCGCTCACGTTATAGCGGCGTATGTATTCGGCAAAGACCGCGATCACTTCCGTTGCCCAATCCGGATGGATGGGGCAGCGGGTAGCCGGCACGATACGATGGCTGCGTTCGGCATAAAAACCGATCACCGTTTCTCCCGCACGGTTCACGCCGACGGGGATCTGCAGCTTGTTCCGATAGCCGAACTGGCTTTCGCTTTTGATCGTAGGCGGAACGGGATGATCGATCCCGGCGATCTTACGGAGCGCGTCGCGTACGGTCTTGTTCTTCAATTTGAGCTGGCAACCGTAGCGCAAATGCTGCAACTGGCAGCCGCCGCATTTTGTGAACTGCGCACAAACGGGGCGCACACGCTCGTCGGCGGGCGTCAAGATCTCGATCGCCTTGGCATAACCGATCCTGTTTTTTACTTTGAGCGCTTTGAACTTCACCTTTTCTCCGGGGACGGTGAACGGCGCAAAGTACACCGTTTCGCCAAAGCGCACGATGCCCTCTCCGTTGCTGCCGACCCCCTCTACAAAGCCGGTGAATTCCTCATTCTTTTGAAAGATCGCCGTATCAGCCGCGTGCGGAAAACACGCATCAGCCATCCTCTCCATCTTTCTTGTCACCCTCGCTTTTTTCTTTCTCTCCCGTGTTCCCCGTCTCCCCGGAAGGGGTTACAGGCGGCTCCTGCCGATACCTATCCCCAAACACATCTTCCACATGCCGTTCCTGCTTCGGCAAGCGCTTCCGCCCGCCGCCGCTCCACTTTGTCACATATACCGTGAGCATGCGTTGCAGACGGCGCAGCGCCCAGTCATAAAAAAACAGAAAGAGCGTGCCCCCCAAACCGATGATGAGGAAGATCCAATCCCCGATGCGCTCTACCCAATTCACGCTTGCGTCGAAAAAATATTCGTACGCGAACTCCCATGTGAGCCACAGAGCGACATCGAACCAAACCGCTTTGATGAGAAAGGCGATCCAGCTGCGCAGCTTCCACTTTTCCTGCAAGCTGTTCGCGAGCGGATGCAGCCCGAAAAAGAGACAAAACAAAAACATCCGCCACGGGTTCCAGATCCCGCCAAACAAAAACCCGAGCAAGACCGCGGCGAAAAACGCCAACAGCGCCGCCGGGCGCGACCCTGCCGCAAGCGGCAGCATGAGCGCGCACGCCGCAAACATGTAACAGGCGATCGTCAAAAATGAGATCCAGTTCCCGAGCGTGAGGAACAGCACGCACAACGCACAGGAGACGCCCGAGAGCGCGATGAGAAATGACCTACGTTTGAGCTTCATGACAGTCGCCGCGGCGGCATCGCCGACCGATCTTACGCCTTACCTGCATCCGCAGCAGGTATTCAGGCAGCAATTAAAGAGCAAATTGCAGACACAGCAGGATGCGCAGGACTCGCACAGCCCGCTGCCGCCCATCTGCGGCTGCTCTTCGGAGTACCCCGGCTGTGCCTGTGCGTTCTGCCCGGCGCCCGGTGCGGCATTCGGATTTTCCGCACGGCGGGCGTCGCCCTCGATCTTATCTTTAAGTTTTGTGTAGGCAGACTTATACTTCTCGTTGGAAGGATCCATCTGCATGGCGATCTCAAGTTGCTTTTTGCTTTCGTTGATCCAGTTCTTTTTGTAAAAGACGGCGGATTGCAGATAATGCCACTCCGCCGGGCGCTCGTTGAACGCGTCCAATACGGACTGTGCGTCGTTGAGCCTGCCGGCACGGATGTGCGCATCCACCTGCGCGTAAGCCGCACCCGCATCCTCTGTCGTATGCCGTTCGCCGCGCTCGGTCACGATCGCGTTATACGCGGTATCGAGGCGGTTGAGCATGCGCGCCGCTTCGTTGCCGGCTTCTCCTTCCAAAAAGCGCTCTTCCGAATATTTCTTTTTCAGTTCCCGGTAGCGAGCGGCGATCTCTTCGTCGGACGCATCCTCGGAAACGCCGAGCAGCTCATAATCTTTTTTACTCATTTTTCTCCTTCCTTCCGCAAAGCCGTTACAGCCGGATCGGCTCGGGCGCCGCTTTGCAGCCGCAGCGCACGCGCCGCGTTGCCGCGGGCATGCCGCGCAAGATCACGTTATCGACCAGGTCGTGGTTAAACGCAAAGCGTATCCCGCGCAAATGTTCCGCATTCCCCGCAAAGATCCCGGCAAAGATAAAGTCGAGCTCTTCGCCGTTCTCTTTGAGCAATTCATCACGGGACGCACTGCCGTACGCGGCACGGAACGGGTTAAAACAACCGCGCTTCGCGTCTTTATCGTAATCGTCAAGCGCGTCGATAAGATACACCCATTTGCCGATCCCGTAACACAGCGCACGCGTATGTTCCGTCGCCTTCTCCGCAAGGCACAGATCGGAAAGATCGGCAATCATTTCGCCGAAAGGCTCCGCCGCCTGTTCGGGAATGGCACAGGCAGCGTGCTCGAGCCGCAGCAGCTCCTCCAGCCGCCGCCGTATGATGCGTTCGGCTTCGGGATGCGCGCGGCGCGCCCGTTTCAGACCCTTTTTCAAAAAAGCCCGCCGCGCACGGCCGCGCCCTTCATCCGCCACGTCGTCCGCCGCCTTATAGTAGGCGAGCAATGTGTTCAGACAGGCAAGCGCCCGCGTGAGCGCATCGTCGCCCGCCATCTGCCGCTTTGCAAACGGATGGAGCACGCACCGCTGCTTGGTTATGGTAACATCCTCCCCTGCAATGTTGTGCAACAGGGCGGATAAAAATGTAACGTCATACGAAAGGGCAAAGCGCGCCCTCTGCCCGCAGCTTTTGCCCACACTTTTGCACAACCCGCAATACAGGGCACGGAACAGCAGCCCGTCTTTAATATATAGATAGGGAAGATCGGGGCGAAGATATCCGAACAACTGTTATTCCCCCGCGTAAAACCCGACTTTTCTGTAAACCTTTGCAAGCGTTCTGTAAGCGATGCGCGCGGCGGCTTCGGCTCCGCGCTTCATCACGCCGTTGAGGTAAGCCTTATCGGCGAGCAGCCTGCCGTGTTCCGCACGGATCGGCGCCAGCGCATCCGCAACGACTTCTCCGACGGCGAGTTTAAATTCCCCGTAGCCTTTCCCCGCAAAGTCGCGCTCCGCCCCCTCTATCGTCTTGCCCGTAAAGGCGCAATAGATGGAGAGCAGGTTCGAAACGCCCGGCTTTTCCTCCGTGTCGTAACGGACTTCGGCGCCGCTGTCCGTCACGGCGCGCTGGAACTTGCGCAGGATCGTATCGCGGTCGTCGTCCAGCGTGACGAACCCGTTCGGGTTTTCATCCGATTTGCTCATCTTTTTGGTCGGATCGGCAAGGCTCATGATGCGCGCGGTGCTCTTCGGCGTGAACGGCTCGGGGATCGTGAACGTTGCCCCGTAACGGTTGTTGAAGCGAATGCCCAAATCGCGCGTGAGCTCCAGATGCTGCTTTTGGTCCGCCCCGACGGGCACGAGCGCCGCCTGGTAGAGCAAAATATCCGCCGCCATGAGCACGGGATGATCCATCAGCCCCATATTCACATTGTCCGCATGGCGCGCGCTCTTATCCTTGAACTGCGTCATGCGGGAAAGTTCTCCGGGATAAGCGATCGTATTGAGCACCCAGGTCAATTCGCAATGCGCGGGCACGTGCGACTGTACAAAGAGCGTGCACTTTTCGGGATCGACCCCGCAGGCAATAAAAAGAGCCAGCAATTCGAGCGTGTGCCTGCGCAGCGCGGCGGGTTCCTGCTTCACCGTAATGGCATGCAGATCCGCCACCGCATACAGGCACGCATACTCATCCTGCAATGCCGCAAAATTCCTGATCGCTCCGATGTAATTGCCGATCGTCACCGCGCCGCTCGGCTGAACAGCCGAAAACAGCTTGCGCTTGGGCTGCGCTTCCATACCGCACTATACTCCCACTTTTACAAATATTCATACGGAAGTATAGCACATTCCATAAAAAAATGCAAACAACTGAACTGTACAGCAATGAAAAATCATGTATTTTCCCGCTTTTTCACAGGAATTTTACAAGTTTACGCGCCCTTGTTACAAAAAAGCGCGCGGGAGATCCCACGCGCCCTTCCTGTGTTTTGCGCTAACCGAGCTTCTTTTTCATTTCGGAAACGACGCGGCTTTCGATGCGGGAGATCTGCACTTGCGAAACACCGATCACCGCCGCCACCTCGCTCTGCGTCATGTCACGAAAATACCGCAGCATGATGATCTTTTTTTCACGTTCGGGCAACGAACCGATCGCTTCACGCAACTGCAGGCGTTCGATCATCTCATCCTGGTCGTCCGCGGCAGGCAGGCGGTCGACCAACCCCTGCATCCGCTCGTCGCGGTATTCTGCCTGTTCGTAAATGGAGACGGGCATCCGCGACGAACCGAGCACGAACACCGCCTCGTTCTCCTCCATGCCGAAGCGCTCCGCCAGCTGCCCGACCGTCGGCGCGCAGCCGTGTGCGGCGGCATACTCCTCCGCATAGCGCGACATTGCCTTCGCCGCACTTTTCAGCGTCCGAGACACTTTGACCGAGCCGTCGTCACGCATGAACCGCTTGATCTCTCCGGCGATCATGGGCACGGCGTAGGTAGAAAAACGCACGCCGAACCGTTCGTCAAACCCCTTTATCGCCTTTAAAAGCCCCATCGCGGCGAGCTGGAACAGATCGTCGAACTCCACGCCCTTCCCCAAATAACGGCGGACGATGCTTTTTAACAGAGAAACGTTGCCGTTGAGGAGCGCCTCTTTTGCGTGTGCGTCCCCCGCCTTGGCGGCACGGAGGAGACGGAGCGTCTCTTCCTCGCTCAACATCCCGAAGCCGCCCCTTCCCGCCCCTTGTTTTGCACGGGGCACGCCGCCGCATCCTGCGCCTCGCCGATTTTTTGCGAGGCAAACTTTTTACTCAAAAACACCGTCGTGCCCTTACCGAGGCAGGACTCGACTTTGAACCCCGTCATAAACGTTTGCATGATCGTAAACCCCATACCGGAACGCTCCTCTTCCTCCAGCGTGGTATAAAAGGGCTCGACGGCGCGCGCAACGTCGGCGATCC
>CALWBR010000018.1 GCA_944376145.1 uncultured Clostridia bacterium
AGATCGACGACGCGCTCGCCATGCTCGGGCAGAGCCCCGTCGACGTCATTTACATGGTCGACAGCTACGGTTCGCTCTATCCCGAACAGGTCGCCGAGCTCACCAAGCGCTACCTCGCCGCAGGGGAGGCGTACGGCAAGAGCATCGGCATGCACGCGCACAACAACCAGCAGCTTGCCTTCGGCAACACCATCGAGGCGGCGAGCTGGGGCGCTTCGCTGTTGGATATGACGGTGAACGGCATGGGCAGGGGCGCGGGCAACTGCGCTTCCGAACTGCTCTTGGGGTTTTTGAAAAACCCGAAGTTCCGCCTTGCGCCCGTGCTGCGTTTCATCACCGACTATATGCTGCCGCTGCGTGAGCAGGGCGTGCTGTGGGGGTACGAGGTGCCGTACCTTCTGACGGGCAGGATGAACAGCCATCCTTCCTCCGCCATTGCGTTTTTGCGGGCGGCGCGCACCGATTACGAAAATTTTTACAACGAATTGTGCGAGAAGGACTGAGCGTCTTTTTGATTGCGAACACGGCTTTTTTGCCGTGCGGCAGCCTATTTTTTCAGCTGTTTGTACAGCATATAGTAGTGCAGGCTGCCCGTTTCTTCAAACAATTTCCAGGCGATGTCCGCCGCGTCGTCGTTGCGTATGATCTTGCTCATGTACGCAGTATGCGCAGCTTTTTCCCGTTCATGCCTTTTGCGGCGGCTGTGCCGCCGCGCGGTCGGGCGGTGCGCGCGGGACGACAAACGGTGTTGATTTTTTACGGATCCGAGATTGCGTTTTTCCAAAGCCGCGCCTTCGAAAAAACGCACCAAAACTGTCGCAAACGAGGCTATATGGAAGAAAAATCGGACGCGCTCGTGCTGCGCACGGCGGACTACGGCGAACACGACAGGATGCTCACCCTTTTCACGCTGCGTTACGGCAAAGTTTCCGCGGCGGCTAAAGGGGTGCGCAAGACGGGGGCGAAGCTGCGCTTTGCCGCCCAGCCTTTTTGCTTTGCCGAATACGTGTTCGCCGAACGCGGCGGAAGGCGCACCGTGGTTTCCGCCGCCAATACGGACGGGTTTTACGCGCTGCGCGAAGATTTGCGTAAATTTTATGCGGCGGCGTCGCTCTGCGGGCTGTGCGACGTGCTCTTGTATGAAAACATCGTCACCGAAGAGCTGTTTTTGCGGGCGGTCAACGCCCTGCATGCGATGTGCGAAGGAGACGAATTGGAGGCGCTGCTCGCGTTTTTTGTGCGCGCGCTTGCCCTTTCGGGGTATGCGCTCGCGCCGCTCGCATGCGCGGGGTGCGGCGCGCCGTTGGATGAGCGCGCGTACTTCGACGCGGCGGAGGGGAGTTTTACCTGCCCCGCCTGTGCGCGCGGCGCGGGGGTGAGCGCGAGCACGATCGCCGTTTTAAAAAAGTGCGAAGGCGCCCCGTTCAAGGAAGAGCGGGCAACGGAGGACGGAGAGCAGCGCGCCCTTAAATTGCTGTATGCCTATTTCCGCGTCAAAACGGATGCGCGCGTGACGGCGGTGGAGGAGCTGCTGCGGCTTTTTTGAGCCGCGGCGGCTCCGATTTTTTGCGGCGGATCGGGCGCGGCTGCAAAATTCATGCAAAAAGTTTCAAAAAAATCCCCGTTTCACTTGAAATTCGGGCGCAAATAGTTTAAAATAAAGATGTTAGTGTTCCGCTAAAAAATCTTAAATCTTATCAGGAGGAAGTAGTATATGGCAAAGAAGTATTGCTACCTGTTTTCGGAAGGCAATGCAAAAATGCGCGAGCTCCTCGGCGGCAAGGGTGCAAACCTTGCGGAGATGACCAACATCGGTCTTCCCGTGCCGCAGGGCTTTACCATTTCGACCGAGGCATGCACGCAGTATTATGAGGACGGCCGCCAGATCAATCCCTCGATCCAGGCAGAGATCATGGAGTACATCGACAAGATGGAGCAGATCTGCGGCAAAAAGTTCGGCGACAAGGAGAACCCTTTGCTCGTTTCCGTCCGTTCCGGTGCGCGCGCTTCCATGCCGGGCATGATGGATACCATCCTCAACCTCGGCCTCAACGAAGAAGTTGTGGAGACCATTTCGGCGAAGTCCGGCAATCCCCGTTGGGCTTGGGACTGCTACCGCCGTTTCATTCAGATGTACTCCGACGTCGTTATGGAAGTCGGCAAAAAGTACTTTGAGCAGCTCATCGATAAGATGAAGGAAGAGAAGGGCGTCACGCAGGACGTCGAGCTGACGGCGGACGATCTGAAAGAGCTCGCCAACCAGTTCAAAGCCGAGTATAAGGAAAAGATCGGCGCGGACTTCCCTTCCGACCCGAAAGAGCAGCTTTTCGGCGCCATCAAGGCGGTCTTCCGTTCGTGGGATAACCCCCGTGCGAACGTCTACCGTATGGACCATGACATCCCGTACAGCTGGGGTACCGCGGTCAACGTGCAGATGATGGCGTTCGGCAACATGGGCGACAATTGCGGCACGGGCGTTGCCTTCACCCGTAACCCCGCTACCGGCGAAAAGGGCTTGATGGGCGAATTCCTCACCAACGCGCAGGGCGAGGACGTCGTCGCGGGCGTCCGCACGCCGATGCCCATCTCCAAAATGGCAGACGTCTTCCCCGAAGTGTACAAGCAGTTCCAGGAAGTCTGCAAGATCTTGGAAAACCATTATCGCGACATGCAGGATATGGAGTTCACCGTCGAAAACGAGAAGCTCTATATGCTCCAGACCCGTAACGGCAAGCGTACCGCTGCCGCTGCGATCAAGATCGCGTGCGACCTCATCGACGAGGGGATGATCACCGAGCAGGAAGCGCTCATGCAGATCGACGCGAAGTCGCTCGACATGCTCCTGCACCCGCAGTTCGACCCCAACGCACTCAAGCAGGCGGATAAGAACAACGTCGTCGGCAAGGGCATCGCGGCTTCCCCTGGTGCGGCGGCAGGCGCCATCGTCTTCACGGCGGAGGACGCCGTCGAAAAGGGCAAGAAGGGCGAAAAGGTCGTTCTCGTCCGTCTCGAGACCTCCCCGGAGGACATCGAGGGCATGAAGTATGCGCAGGGCATCTTGACGGTGCGCGGCGGGCAGACTTCCCACGCGGCGGTCGTTGCGCGCGGCATGGGCACCTGCTGTGTCTCCGGCTGCGGCGACATCAAGATGGATGAAGAGAACAAGCAGTTCACCCTCGCGGGCAAGGTGTTCAAAGAAGGCGACGGCATTTCGCTGGACGGCTCCACCGGTACCATCTACGATTGCCTCATCCCGACCGTTCCCGCAGATCCCAACAGCGGTTACTTCGGGCGCATCATGGAGCTTGCCGACAAGTACAAGGCACTCGGCGTCCGTACCAATGCTGATACGCCCAAGGATGCAAAACAGGCAGCTGCATTCGGTGCGCAGGGTATCGGTCTTTGCCGTACCGAGCACATGTTCTTCGGCGAGGGCAGAATCGATAAGTTCCGTGAAATGATCTGCTCCGAGACGGTCGAAGAGCGCGAAGCGGCTCTTGCCAAGATCGAGCCCATGCAGCAGGCTGACTTCGAAGGTTTGTTCGAGGCACTCGGCGGCTATCCTGTCACCATCCGCTTCCTTGATCCCCCGCTTCATGAGTTCGTTCCCACGGACGAGGCTGATATCAAGGCGCTTGCAAAGGCACAGGGCAAGACGGTTGCTCAGATCAAGCAGATCATCTCCGACCTGCACGAGTTCAACCCCATGATGGGTCACCGCGGCTGCCGTCTTACCGTCACCTATCCCGAGATTGCGGTCATGCAGACCAAAGCAGTCATCAAGGCTGCAATCGCTGTCAAGAAGAAGCATGCTGACTGGAACATCGTTCCCGAGATCATGATCCCTCTGACGGGCGAAGTCAAGG
>CALWBR010000019.1 GCA_944376145.1 uncultured Clostridia bacterium
ATCTGCGATCGCGGGATGCAGCCCCGTCAGTTCGATGAGCACGCCGAAACAGATGTATGCCGCCGCGCCCAGCGTATACGGCCCCATCAGCCCGCCGTACTGCTCCGTCATTTCGTCCGCGCTCTTATCGAAAAAGCTGACCAGCCATTCGAGGAACATTTGCGGACCCGTCGGCGTCGTCTTCCAGCGGCGGATGACCGTCAAGCGAAAAACGAGCGCCACGGCAAGCAACAGCACAACGACGACGAACCCCGAAAACACGCTGTTCGTCAGCCAGCTTATGCCGAAAACGCCGCCCTTCGGGAAGATGTCTTTGCTCAATCCGCTGAAATCGATGTTCACGTCCGTATCGAACGCCGTGGCGAGAAACTTCGCCGTATCGCCCATGCTGCCCGGTCCCTCCTTTTCCAAAGTCAAGGTTATTCTACTACTTTTCCCGTGTTTTTTCAAGCAAATCGCAACGGAAAAAATATAAAATATTTCAATGGCAAACCAAAGTTAATTGAATAGAATATAGCAAATTTTTGATACTTTTACGGTATTTTTTTCCGCCGCGGAACAACAATTCTCCAAAAAACGGGGCGGCGGCTCTTGCATTTTGCGGCGGGATGTGATACAATTTTCACGAAAAGGGAGGGCTGCCACATGCACATTTACCGCTTCCGGTTTTCCAAAACGATCATCCTTTTGCAGATCGCGGCGATCCTGCTGGCTGCCGCGGCGATCGCTTTTACGGGCTACCGCATGGCGACGCTCGGCTTCGGCAACGCTTCGTATATCATTCAATATGCGGTGCTTCTCCTCTTCGGCGTCGGCGCTCTTGTCATTTTCCCCGCCATGCTCATCCGTTCCGTTTATATTGTGAACGAAAAGGAGATCGTGCTCCGCTGGGGCGTGATCAAAACGGGGTATAAGATCAAAGACATCGAATCGATCCGCCTCTTTTCCAAGACCAACAAACTCGTTCTGTATTTTAAAAATGAAAAATTTACCGTGATCTCCGTCCGCACGGAGTGGTACAGCGATTTTATCCGCGAAGTCCTTTCCCACAACACGAACATTCGCTACGATGTTTCCATCACCGATAAGGACGAAGACTGACGCGCGCCCCCGCCGTTTCGGCGGGGGCGCTTTTTTATAAAATGTTACACAGCAGCATGAGCACGGGGATGGTCACGATGCAAAGCACGGTGGATAAAAGCGTGACGCAAGCCGCCGTATCACAGTCTCCGCCGTAACGTTCCGCAAAGTTGAGCACGCTTGAGGCTGTCGGCATGGCGGCGATGATGTAGAGCGCCACGATGACGAAACGATCGAGCGGAACGAGCAGACCGACAAGCATGATCGCCCCCAAGGACAGCAACGGCGACACGATCAATTTAACAGCCGAAGCAAGATAGACCTTCCAATCCCCGAACAAGGCGCGCAGGCGCACGTCCGCAAGGCGGATCCCCAAAATGATCATGGAGAGCGGCAGCGTCATGTCGCCGAGATACCCGAAGACGGTGAGGACTTCGGCAGGCATCTGCACGTTGCAAAAAAAGAGCGGAAGCGCTGCGATCGTAGCGACCGTAGGCGGATTGAGCAGGATCTTCAACGGACGGACCGCCCCGCGCTCCCCCGTGACCGCATACACGCCGAGCGTCCACGCCATCGCGTTGAACGCGATATTGAAGACGACGGCGTACAAAACAAGCTCGCCCTGCCCGGGGAAAAGCATCTCCATCACGGGAATGCCCATAAAACCGACGTTGCCCAAATACGAAGACGCCACGCACACCCGCCTTGCCGGCGGCTCCCCCGCCCGAAGAAAAATCAACTTTGCAACGGCATAGACGAGCAGCTGCAAAACGACGGCAAACCCGAACACCCACGCAAAATTGACGAGCATCGATGCGTCAAAACGGTTCTCCAACAGAGACGAGACCATCAAAGACGGCTGCGAAATGTACAACAGCAACACCGCCAGCACGGACGCCGCATGTTCTCCGAACAGTTTGCTCTTACGCAGCGCATACCCCGGAACGGCAAGTACGACAATGACCGCAACGATCAGCAACGTCGATAAAAAATCCATATCCTATACCCGCTTTCTCACCTCTCCCCGATCCGCGCCTATTGTAGTACGCGGCGGGGCGAATGTCAACCTTCTTAACGGTCTTTCTTCGTTTTTGCCCGAAAAAGGATAAGCGAGCGAACATCCGCACAAAATAAAGTTGCCGCGGAGCGACGCCTCCGCGGCAGGAAAACAAAATTTTACGGATCATTTGCCGAAATAGCGCTTGAGCAAGCCGTTGAAACCGGCGCCGTGGCGCGCTTCGTCCTTCGCCATTTCGTGCACGGTGTCATGAATGGCGTCGTACCCGAGCTCCTTCGCGCGCTTTGCAATGGCGAGCTTCCCTTCGCAGGCGCCCGTCTCCGCAGCGACACGCAGCTCGAGGTTCTTCTTCGTGGACGTGGTGATGCACTCGCCCAAAAGCTCGGCGAACTTGGAAGCATGCTCCGCCTCTTCATAGGCATAACGCTTGTACGCCTCGGCAACTTCGGGGTAGCCTTCGCGCTCGGCGACGCGCGCCATCGCAAGATACATGCCCACTTCCGTGCATTCGCCGTTAAAATGCGCACGCAGCCCTTCTACGACCTCGGCATCCAGCCCCTGCGCGACACCGACTTCATGCTCGCAGGCAAATTTGATATCCTTACTGTCGTCAACGGGGACAAACTTCTTCGCACCGCAAACGGGGCAAACTTCTACATCATCGGCGACGATCTCGCCGCAAACAGCGCATCTCTTCATTATAATGACCTCTCCTTGAAAAATTTTTCGACCCTGCCCGAAAGCAGTTTCTTTATGACTGTATTGTAACATTGCGGAGAAGAAAATACTGTTGCATTTGCAACAGTAGCATGATTTCTTGCAAATCAATGCGCAAAGTTTTTTCACGATTTTATTACGGAAAATTTTTACAAAGTCATTGACAGCTCGCGCCGATAATGATACAATTATGAAAGAAGAAAAATGTCAAACAAGGTGGTTTAACATCATGGCTAAGTACAACGATCCTCTCGTCCGCGGGCGTGCGGACCCCTATATCTATAAGCACACAGACGGGTATTACTACTTTACGGCGACGTACCCCGCCTATGACAGGATCTGCCTGCGCAAATCGAAAACGATCAACGGGCTGACGGACGCACCCGAACGCGAGATCTGGCACAAGCACGAAAAAGGGATCATGGCATCGCACATTTGGGCGCCCGAACTGCACTATATCGACGGCAAATGGTATATCTATTTTGCCGCAGGGGAAGACAAGGATATTTGGGAGATCCGCCCGTATGTGCTCGAATGCACGGATGCGGATCCCTACGAGGGCAGCTGGCACGAGCTGGGCGCCATGAAGGCGCACCGCAACCCGACCCGCAGGAATCGGAGCAACAACAACATCTACAACGGGTACGACCAATATTCGTTTACCGAATTTTCATTGGATGCGACGACCTTCGAACACAGGGGCAAGCGGTATTTTATTTGGGCAGAAAAGGTGCATAAACGCTTCGGCATCTCCAACCTCTATATTGCGGAAATGAAATCGCCGAACGAGCTCAAAACGGTGCAGGTGCTTCTCACCACCCCCGATTACGATTGGGAGCGCGTCGACTTTTGGGTCAACGAAGCGCCCGCCGTACTCAAACACGACGGAAAGATCTTTGTGACCTTCTCCGCTTCGGCAACGGGACAGATGTACTGCATGGGCATGCTCAGCGCAGACGAAGACGCCGACCTGTTGGATCCTCGCTCGTGGACGAAAAAGCGCTACCCCGTCCTCAAGACCGACCCCGAAAAGAAAGTCTTCGGCCCCGGGCACAACTGCTTTACCACGGGAGAAAACGGGGAGACGCTGTGCATCCTGCACTACCGCGATTATTCGGACGAGTACATTTCGGGCGACCCGCTCAACAACCCCGACCGCCACGCGCACGTGCTGGAAGTACAATTCGAGAACGGTGAACCCGTATTCAAACTTTAAACACACGATGCTTTGTCAATATCGATAGGAGCACGGAACGCCCGCCGACTATGGTCGGCGGGCGTTCCCCGTTTTATGTTCCATTTTTGCTCTTTACAAGCGCCCGATACGGCACGATCAGCCCTTCCGCAAGCAATTCTTCATCCGAACGGAACGGGTAATGAAAATCCGTATACATGCAGCCGACTTCCGAAACCTCTTTCCGCTGCATGAGCAAGCGCAGCAGTTCCTTGGCATGGCGGACGGCACGCGCGCTCGTGATGCGAAGGCGCATCGGGGTCGCGGCGTAGGACTTTTTGTCGGACACGTCTTCAAACCGATACTTACTGTTTTCAAACTCCTCCGTGCCGAGCGCAAGGTACACGGACAGCGTTTTGCCCGTGATGCGGAATTTTGCCAAAAGCTTCCTGCCGACGGTAAAATTTTCCCCCGTCTTACACAGCCGCGCCTTGACGCCGGCAAACCCGAGCAATGCGTTTTTGAGTTCCGTATAGCCATCCTGCACGGCAGGGTTTTGGATCAAACGCGCTAAAAACGTACGGCGGTAGCGCGTGACTTCTTCATACCCGTCGGGAAGGACCCGCGCCCTCAAGCCCGCGCCGAGATCCTCTGCGGCGATCTCTTCCGCCGCTTCCTCTTGCAAGATCTCCCTCGTTTCCCCGTCCGGACGGGAATGCGCCTGCTGCAGCCGCTCCTCCTTTTCGACGATCTCCGAAACGAGCTCGTCCATGGCGGAATCCAATTTTTGCCGCATCTGCGCACGGGCACACGGCTCCTTTTCCGCCTTCACGCAATAGCCGCACCATGAAAACGAACCGCAGAGATCGCGCCCAGCCTGTTCGCTCGCCAACCATTTTTCCACATCCAAAGCATATTGCAGCCGAGAAAATTCCTCCGCGGAGATCCCCGCAAGACTGCCCTTCATACCGATCACCGCCCCGACGGCAAGACGATACCGCGCCGTTTCCTCTACCATTATATATCGTTTTTTTCACAAAAGCAACCAACGCACAAAAAAATACGGGCACGATCGCCCGTATTTTTTATGCTTCGCTCTGTTTTTCAAGCGCCTCGATGCGCAGGCGCACATTCTGCATGCGCGCATCCGTTGCGGCGATGACTTCGGCACAGCTTTTGAGCTCCGCCGCGATCTCGGGACGGTCCGCGCTCTCTTTTTTATACTTCATGCTGTGTTCCAAACTCGCCCAAAAATCCATCGCCACGGTACGGAGCTGGATCTCCACGCGCATGACCTGCGTGCTCTCCGAAAAAAAGACGGGGACTTCCACGATCATATGATAGCTGCGGTAACCGTTCAATTTCGGCTTTTTGATATAATCTTTTACGGCGACGACCGTGATATCATCCTGCCTGGCGAGCATTTCGGCAACGCGGTAGATATCGTCAATGAACGAGCACACGACGCGGATGCCCGCTACGTCGTTCAAACTTTCGGCGATCGCATCGACTGTGAGCGGCATCCCGAGGCGCTGCAATTTTCCGACGATGCTCATCGGCTCCTTGATGCGCGAAACGATGCTTTCGATCGGATTGCGACCGGCGCGGTACGTCAACTCTTCGTTGAGCACTTCAAATTTGGTGCGCACTTCACGGACGGCGCAGCTGTAGCGCACCATCAGTTCGCGGAAACGGCGCAATCTTTCAAGCGACGTCTCACTCTCTTCGCCGATAAAGGCGCGGAGCGCCTCCTCTTCACGGGATAACGTATGCATGTTCCCTCTCCGGCGCTCACCCGACGGAACGTTTGAGCACCGTATACAAATTTTCTTCGGTAAACGGTACGCGGCAGTTGCGTATGTTCTTGTTTTTGGCTGCACGCGCCGCATAATCGCGCAGCGTCTCTTCCGGCAGCTTTTTACGCCTGCCCAACAGCGCTTTCAGCCTTTGCGCAAACTCCTGCGCGTCCATACCGAGCGCCTCAAATATCTTGCGGGTGCTTCCCTGCCAGATCTTTTCGCACTCTTTGAGGAAATTGGGCAGCAACAGCCCGTTCGCCCTGCCGTGCGGGACCCCGTGGAAATACGTCAGTGAATACCCCATGCCGTGCACGGGCGAAGTGCCCGTGTTGGCAATGACCATCCCCGCAAGCGTCGCGCCATACAAAAGGTTTTGACGGCTCGCCGGGGTGTAACTGCCCGCAAGCAAGCTCTCGTACTCGCCGAACAGGAGCGTGAGCGCTTGCTTTGCAAACAGGTCGCTCATACCGCCCGCGCGCACGGAGAGCATCCCCTCAACGGCATGCGAGATCGCGTCGATCGCCGTATTCACGGTCACGCTCTGCGGGAGCGTCGCCATGTATTTTCCGTCCAAAAAGGCGACATGCGGAAAGAGCGCGGGCGACGAAATGCTCTGCTTGGTCTGCTTTTCGTCGTTGGTGATGATCGCATACGGGGTGACCTCGCTGCCCGTTCCCGCCGTGGTGGGGATATGGATCATCGGCAGCACGGCGGACGTGATCTTATGGTCGAACAGCCCCTCGGGCGCATCCTGGCAGGCGAGCATGGCGATCGCTTTCGCCGCATCCATGGGAGACCCGCCGCCGATGGCAACGACAAAGTCTGCCCTGTACTCCCGCGCGAGACGGGCGCCCGTAAATACGCTTGCCACGGTCGGGTTCTGCGGAATGCCGTCGTAAACGACGGCGTCCTGCCCGTTCGCCGCAAGCGCGGCTTTTACGTCGTCGAGCGCGCCGTTTTGCGCCGCGCTTTTGCCGCAGACGATGAGCGCCTGCCTGCCGTAAGCGGCAAAATGCTGCGCGCCCTTCCTGACGCAATTCTCCCCGCCGATGATGCGGACAGGCACATAGAACCCGGCGTCCATAGCCTTCCTCCCCTATGCCAAACAGTTGTTGAGCGCGGATACGAGCGCGTCGATGGACGAGCGGATGATATCCTCATGGATCCCTGCGCCCCAGAACGTTTTTCCGCCGCGCTCGACGCCGACATAACTGAGCGCCTTCGCGCCCGAGCCGTCGGAAAGAGCGACCTGCTCGTAAGTCGTGAGGTCAAAAGCCCCGAACTTTTTTTGCAGCGCGTTGGCAACGGCGTTTAGCCTGCCGTTGCCCTCGGCAGAGATAACGTCCGTTTTTCCGTCTGCGCTGACCGTGACGACCGCTTCGATGCCGCCGCCCGCCAGCTGTTTAAAGTGGCACTCGGGCACCGAAAAGACGCCGCGGTTTTTGACGAAGGCATCCTCAAACACCGCAAACACTTCGGCGGGTTTGAGTTCCTTGTTCGTCTTGTCGGATACGCCTTTGGCGGCGTACCCCATCGCCTCCTTGAACTTGGGAGGCAGGTCGATCCCGAAATTTTCATGCAGGATGTACCCGACCCCGCCCTTGCCGGACTGGCTGTTGATACGGATGACGTCCGTCTGGTATTCCCTGCCCACGTCCTGCGGGTCGAGCGGCAGATACGGCACCGTCCAGAATTTTTCATCGTGCCGCTTACGCCACTCCATGCCCTTGGCGATCGCGTCCTGATGGCTGCCGGAAAAGGCGGCAAACACCAGCGCGCCGCCGTACGGCTGACGGGGCGAAACTTCCATTTCGGTGTACTCCGTGTAGCGGGCACAGATCTCGGGCATGAACGAAAAATCGAGCTGCGGATCCACGCCCTGCGAATACATGTTCATGCCGACGGTGACGATGTCGACGTTGCCGGTGCGCTCGCCGTTGCCGAACAAGGTGCCCTCCACCCTGTCCGCACCCGCCAACAACCCCATCTCCGCCGTGGCGACGGCGCAGCCGCGGTCGTTGTGCGGATGCAGGCTCAGCAGCACGTTTTCACGGTATTTGAGGTTCTTGGAGATGTATTCGCACTGCTGCGCAAACACGTGCGGCATCGCGTTTTCCACTGTGGTGGGGATATTGATGACCGCTTTGCGATCCGCCGTCGGCTGCCACACGGCGAGCACGGCGTTGCATACTTCGAGCGCGTACTCGGGTTCGGTGCCCGAAAAACTTTCGGGGCTGTATTCGAAGCGATATTTTGCACCCGCTTCGTCGGTGAGCTGCTTTAAGAGCTTCGCCCCCTCTACGGCGATCTTTTTGATCTCTTCCTTATCCTTTTTGAACACCTGCTCGCGCTGGGCAACGGATGTCGAATTGTACACGGGCACGTGGCCGTTCTTCGCGCCGCGGATCGCCTCGAACGTCTTGCGGATGATGTGTTCGCGCGCCTGCGTCAAGACCTGCACGGTCACATCGTCGGGAATGAGATCCTCTTCGATGAGCGTGCGCAGAAAGTTGTATTCGGTATCGCTTGCGGCGGGGAAGCCGACCTCGATCTCCTTGAACCCGACTTTTAAGAGCAGTTTGAAATACTCGACCTTCTGCCGCAGCGTCATGGGGCGGATGAGCGCCTGGTTGCCGTCGCGCAGATCCACGCTGCACCACACGGGCGCATGGTCGATCGCATCCTTTTCCGCCCAGTCCATGCAGCGCACGGGGGGCAAATAGTATTGCTTTGTGTATTTTTGGTAGTTTTTCATGGAACAGCCCTCCTTTTCTCTTTACATAAACAATATAACAAAAGCCCGTTTCCGCCTCGTAAGAGACGGAAACGGGTTCCGCGGTACCACTCTTTTTCGCGCAAAGATCTGCGCGCACTTTACAGGATACTTGCCGCATGCGGCGCATACCCTTCTCTTTTAACGGCGAGCCCCGTTCTGCTTCTACTAAGTTTCCCGTTCGAGCAGACCGCTCGGCGGCGAGTTCTCCCGCGCGCCTCGGCTGCCTCGCACCAAACGGCAGCTCTCTGAAACCCGCGCCTCGGGGTACTGTTCCGCTTCACAGCGTTTGCTTTATAAACTTGTTATGCTTATCATACCATACGACGAAACATTTGTAAAGCGTTTTTGAAAAAGATTTTTTAAAGCAAGACCTTTGCCGCGGTTTTAAAAGTTTCCGTTCAGTTCCACGGACAAGGGAGCAAAGGAAACGCCTGTTTCCGTGCACGTATACGATACCGAAAGCGTGAGCCTGTACGCATTGAACTTATTATAATAGTAATCGTAGGAATATCCCTTCCCGTACAACGCATTGCTGGTAAGGTAGGCAGTCGCATTCAAAACCCCGCCGCCGGCGGAAACGCTCATATCGTGGTTATTGCCGTTGTAGAGCACTGACCCGCTTACATTGAACGCCGCTTTCAACCCGATCGCACCGGCAATGATCTTGCTCTGCGCGCCGCACACTTCCCCGCCCGAATACGTACCCGAAACAAGGTAGTCATACTTATACGCAAAGAGCTTGCTCGTATCCTTTTTGCTTGCCGAAACGACCTGCGCCGTTAAATCGGACACCCACAGCGCCCAAACCGTCTGCCCATCCAACCCGGCAAGGGTCGTAACGTTCTGCCAGCCGCTGCCCGCATCGCACCACCAGCCGAACTGCGTATAGCCCGCCGCCGTAGCGCTCATACCGAACGCAAATTCTTCCGCTTCCGTGCCCGTAAGCGTATAGCCGCCGAAGTAGCCCGCCGTTTCATTGCCGCTGAACACGACCTCGCCCGCTTGCAAAGCAAAGTCGCTTGCGAGCGTGACGGTGACGGAGAGCTGCGCCGCGATCTCCGCATTTTCCGTGACGGCGCCGCCTTCGGTGAGCCAGCCGACAAAATCATAGCCGGGAACAAGCACATTTTCCGGAGCGGCAAGCTCGTCGCCGTAGAAATAGGTCTGCG
>CALWBR010000020.1 GCA_944376145.1 uncultured Clostridia bacterium
CGCAACATTATTTGGCGAACTGCGCGTTGTAGAGGTCGTAATAAAAACCGCGCTTTTCCATCAGCTGGGCGTGGGTGCCCTGCTCGATGACGCTGCCCGCGTTCATCACCAGGATGAGGTCGGCATCCAAAATGGTCGAAAGCCTGTGCGCCACGATAAAGCTCGTGCGCCCGCGCATGATCTTTTTGAATGCCTTTTGGATGCGCATCTCCGTCATGGTGTCGATGTTGCTCGTTGCCTCGTCCAAGATGAGCATAGGCGGGTCGGCGAGCATGACGCGCGCGATGCAGAGCAGCTGCCGCTCCCCCTGCGAAACGCTCGCGTTCCCCGAGAGCACCGTATCGTACCCGTGTTCCATGTTGCGGATGAAAAAGTCGCAGTACGCCGCTTTCGCCGCCGCCTCGATCTGCGCGCGGGTGGCGTGCTCGTTGCCGTAGGCGATGTTCCAGGCGACCGTTTCGTTGCACAAAAAGCTCTCCTGTAGCACCATGCCGAACATTTTGCGGTATTCGTCCAGCGGAATGTCTTTCGCGTTCACGCCGTCGATGAAAATATTGCCGCCGTCCAGATCGTAAAAGCGCATCAAAAGGTTGATGAGCGTCGTTTTGCCGCAGCCCGTAGGTCCGACGATGGCGACTTTGCTGCCCGCCCGCACCCGCACGTTCAGATGCTCGATGAGCGGATCCTCCTTGCAGTAAGAGAAGGAGGCGTCCTCGATGCGTATTTCGCCGCGAACGGCGGAGAGCCGCCGGCTGCCCGAGCGGTCCTCGCCGGGCTGGTCGATGACTTCGAATACGCGCGCCGCGGAGGCAAAGGCGTTCTGCAGCTGGGTGACCACGTTGGAAACTTCGTTGAACGGCTTTGTGTATTGATTGGCGTAGCTCAAAAACACGGAGAGCATACCGACGGTGAAGCCGCCGAGCTGCAGCGCGCCGAGTTGCAGCACGCCGCCGTCGCTCCAGATGCAGAACAGCGCGCCCAGCACCCCGACAAACGCCGTGATGACCGCGTTGACGACGCGCGTGCTCGGGTTGGTCAGCGCGGAATAAAACTGCGCGCGCCACCCGATCTTATAGAGGTCGGCGTCGATCTCGTTAAAGCGCGCACAGCTCTCCGCCGTGCGGTCGAACAGGAGCACCGTCTTCTGCCCGGCGAGCATCTCTTTGGCGTGCGCCGTGAGCCTGCCCTGTACGCGCGCCTGCACCGAAAAGCTCTTGTACGTGCGCTTGGTGATGAACGCCGCCACGAACAGAGACAGCGGCGTGAGCACGACGACGACCAAAGCGATCACATAGTTGATGACGAACATGACCACGAGCGTCGCCAAAATGGTCATGACCCCCGTGAACAGCTGCGCCACGCCCTGCAGCAGCCCGTCGGAGACGGTGTCGACGTCATTGACGATGCGCGTCATCACGTCCCCCTGCGCGTGCCCGTCCACATAGGAAACGGGCACCTCCGTCAGGCTCGCAAAGGCACGGCGGCGCACGTCGCGCACCAATTTATAACACAGCGCGTTGACGCAGTTGTTCAAGATCTTTTGCGAGAGCCCTGCAAGCAGCACCGAGAGCGCAAAGCCGCCCGTCATCCAAAAGACCGACGAAAACCGCACCATCCCTTCGCCGAGCATATTGTCGATCGCGTACCCGTACAGCACGGGACCGATGAGCGTGAACCCGACGTACAGGATGCTGCACACGAGCGCGACGGCGACGTACCCCTTATACGGGCGCACACAGGATAAAAGCCGTTTTGAAACGCCTTTGGAGGCGCGTTGTTTTTTCTGCTTTTTGCTCATTCTTCCGCCCTCGCCTGCGAATCGCAGATCTCCCGATACAGCGCGCACTCCTCGTGCAGCTGTTCGTGCCTGCCCTGCCCGACCACCTTTCCGTCCTCCAACACAAAGATCTCGTCGGCATTGCGAAGGGAGGAAGCGCGTTGGGAAATGAGGATGCACGTCACGCCCGAAAGCGCGGCGATGTTCGCGCGCAGCGCCGCGTCCGTCGCGAAATCGAGCGCGGAACAGCTGTCGTCCAAGATCAGGATATCCGGCTTTGCGGCGATCGCACGGGCAATGGTCAGGCGCTGGCGCTGCCCGCCCGAAAAGTTTTTGCCGCCCTCCACGACGGGCGTATCCAACCCGCCTTTTTCGCGCACGAACGTATCCGCACAGGCGACGGCGAGCGCGGCATACAGCTCTGCATCGGAGGCATGCGGCGCGCCCCACTCGAGGTTGCTACGCACCGTGCCCGAAAACAGCTCCGCGTTCTGCGGCACCACGCCGATCTCCCGCCGCAGCCCGCCGAGCGTGTACTCCTTTACATCCCGCCCGACCACGCGCACCTGCCCCACCGTTGCATCGTACAGCCGCGGGATGAGGTTCGCAAAGGTAGACTTGCCGCTGCCCGTACCGCCGATCACGCCGACCATGGCGCCGCGCGGGATCGCCAATTCTACATCGCGCAGGCTGTAACGGTCCGTGCCCGCGTACGAAAAACTCACGCCCGAAAACTCCACGGCGGGCGCGGAATAGTCGGGCTGCGCGCCCGCGCCGTCCGTCACCGAAGGCGCCAGGTCAAACACTTCGCTGACGCGGTTCATCGATGCATGCGCCTTCGTGAACAGCGAAACGAGGTTGGAGATGACGATCATGGCGTTTAAGATCTGCACCATGTAATTGATGAGCGCAACGATCTCGCCGTCGGTCAAAAAGCCGCCGTCCACTTTGAAGCCGCTCCACAAAAGGATGAGCGCCACGCCGAAGTTGACGATGGCAAACGTGAGCGGGTTGAGCCAGGCGGAGATGCGGCCGATGTGCAGAGAATTTTCCAACATGTCCTCCGCGGCGGCATCGAAGCGGGCGCGCTCGCGGTCTCGGCTGCGGAAGGCGCGCACGACGCGCGCACCCTCGAGGTTCTCGTTCGTGATCTGCGTCAGCCGGTCCAGCTTCTTTTGGTTGGCGGTGTAATACGGCACGCTCTTTTTCATGATGATCCAGAGCACCGCGCCCACGAGCACGGCGACGGCGAACACGAGCAGCCCGATCTGCCAATCGATGACCATACACAAAATGACGGAGCCGAGCGCGATAAAAGGAGCGCGCACGACGAGGCGGATGATCATGGCGACGGCGCTCTGCATCTGGTTGACGTCGTTCACCGTGCGCGTCAAAAGAGAGGCTGCGCCGATCTTATCCAGCTCCCTGCCCGAAAGGGTATTGATGTGCGCAAACAACGCGTTGCGCACGTTCGTGCCGAACCCCTGCGACGTGATGGAGGCGGACCGTTGGCAAAAAATGGCGCAGAAAAACCCGACCACGCCCATCGCCAGCATGACCGCCCCGCCCCACAGGACGTAGGCAACGTCTTCGTTTTTGACACCCACATCGATGATGCGCGCCATCACAAGGGGAACGAGCAGTTCCAAGACCGCTTCGATCCACTTGGCGATGGGACCCAGGATGCAGTGCCGCTTGTATTCTCTCAGATATTGAAAATAACGTTTCACAGCCTTCCCCGCGACAATGGATTCTCGTTCCATTATACGCGAACAAGAAAAAATTGGCAAGCAAAAACGGGCGGACATCCTCCGCCCGCTCCGTTGCACGGGATCAAAAAGCCGTTACAGCAAGATGCACACCACGCCGCCCTTTCCTTCGTTGACGATGCGCGTCAGGGCACGGCGGAGCTTTGCGCGCACTTCGTCGGGAACGCCGCCCTGGCGCTCGCGCAGGCTCTCCTGCACCATTTGGCGGAAGGTCTTGCCGAACATATCCGTTCCCCAAAGGGCGTCGGGGTCGCGCTCATAACTTTCGAGCATGCCTTTGGCGAGCTGCTCGCCGCGCTCTCCTTCGCCGGAGACGGGCGTGACCTCGCTGTGCACATCCACCTTGATGATATGGTACGCGGGCGCATCCGCCTTCAAACGCACGCCGCAGCGGTTCCCGCGGCGGAACAGCTCCGGCGCGCCGAGCGCCGCTTCCGCCTCGCCGGCGGCGATGCCGTACCCGACCGCGTCTGCCGCGGCGACCGCGTTTTTAAACACGTTGTAGAATTTTTTCGCCTCACGCAGCGTGCCGATATACGCCATCAGGTGCAGATCGTCGGAGACGTCCGCCCCGCACTCCTCGCTCAGAACGCGATGGAACAGCCCTTCGCGCGCGGCAAGCGTACACCGCGCCGTGCCCGTTACAGGGTCCGCTTCCAGCGAAGCACAGTACACCTCCTCCGTAAAGGCGGCGGCAAGCAGCGGAAAGTCGCGCACGCGCACGATCTTCGGGGCGACCTCGCGCACCTTTTCCAACACGGCGGCAACGACGCGGCTCTCCTGCGGAAGAACGCTCATCCAATCGGGCAGGTCAATGTCCACGCCCGCCGCGGGGAAGGAGAACAATAACTCCCGCAGCGGGGCGGACAGATCTTCCGCCTGCGCAAGGTCGCAGGCAACAGCGGGCACGTCGCAGACGGCGGAAAGGCGCTCGCACGCCTCCGCCGCGTCCGCGCCCGTGACAAGCAAAACAAACGGCTTCCCCTCCGCGGCAGCCATCGCAGCCGCCGCCTGTTCCGCACCGATCGCGGACGCAGCCGCATACAGCACGGCGTCCGCTTCGGGCGCGCCGTTTCGTACCAACGTAAAGGAGCCCTCCGCACAGGGAAACACTGCCTTTCCCCCCTCCTGCACACAGCCTGCCTGCCCTGCCGCTGCCGTAAAAAACGCTGCGGCGCTCTCCTCTGCGCCGACAAGCGCAACGTTGCACGACCCGCCGCTGCGGGCGCACAACTGCTGACAGACCTCATTCCACATAGACAAAGCCTCCATATCCCTTTTTCCGATAGACGGAAGCCGAGCCCCCGTAACCTGTACTCCAATATATGAGGCATGCCCGCCGATTATGACGGACGATACGCAAAACCCCGCAGGGAAACGCCCTGCGGGGAAACGTACAAACGATACCAAATAAAACGGCGGAGGACCTTCAGCCGTCGCGCTTGCCGTGGGAAAGTTTTTTTACGGAAGTGTGATGCTCTTCCCCCGCCAAAAGCGCCAAAATGTTTTTGCGGTGCGCGAACCAGGTGAGGAAACAATCGAGCAGCAGCAACCCGAACAGCGCGATCACCACGCCGTCCGCCAAGATCTCCCGATAGCGCACATAAAAAACGATCGCCTGCGTGACCGACAAAAGAGACACGCCCAACAGCGAGCCCATCGAGCCCCATTCGCTCGCCCAGATGTAGAAGAGCGTCAAAAGCAGGATGCCGACCACGAGCGCCGCCATCCACGGATACTCCGTTTCACAGCAGAGCGCGAAGGTATACATGCCGAGGGTCGAGGCGATGCCTTTCCCTCCTTTAAAGCGCATCGTGACGGGATAGATATGCCCGATGATGCCGAACACGCCGCACACGTACCGCGCCAGATCGGAGACGAGCACC
>CALWBR010000021.1 GCA_944376145.1 uncultured Clostridia bacterium
TCAGACGTGTGCTCTTCCGATCTAACGGAGGAGCTTGCCGAAACCGACCGCGGCGAAGGCGGGTTCGGTTCCACGGGCAAATAGGAAAAAATTTGCGCAAACGGCTTGCAAAATCCGAAAAACGCGCTTATAATAAAAGAAAAAATCAAAGTGGAGGAAACGTTCGATGGCGAAATATGTATGCACCGTGTGCGGGTACGAGTATGACGAAACGGCGGGCGACCCGGATAACGGCATTGCCCCCGGCACCAAGTGGGAAGATATTTCCGACGATTTCACCTGCCCGCTCTGCGGCGTAGGCAAGGATCAGTTCGAAAAGGCGGACTGATCGGGATACCTGTTCGGGCATGAAGCGGCGCCGCGTTTGCGGCGCCGCGTGTTCGCTTGCCCGGCGGGAAGGGAAAGGCTGTGTATGAGGAAGAAGGGAGATCGGCAGATCATTGAAAACAAGACCTTCCCGCAGGAGCGCGCGCTCTATCATTTGCAGGACGCACTCGTGCGCGGCTGCCGCTTTGAAGGGGAGGAAGACGGCGAATCCGCCATGAAGGAAGGGCGGGCGCTGCAGGTGGAAAATTGTTATTTTGCCCTGCGCTATCCTCTGTGGCATGTGCACGGGCTGCGGCTTTCCGCGTCCGAAATGACGCCGACTTGCCGCGCCGCGCTGTGGTACGATGCGGATGTGCGCGTGGAGGATTGCACGCTCAACGGCATCAAGGCGCTGCGCGAATGCCGCGGGGTGGCGCTCTCCCGCGTGGAGGCGGACTCTCCCGAGTTCGGCTGGCGGTCGCGGCAAGTGCGCGTGCAAGAGAGCGAGCTTGCGGGCGATTATATGTTTTTCGGCGCGCGTTCCCTCACTTTGACGGATGTGGAACAGCGCGGGAAGTATTCGTTCCAATACGTCAAAGGCATGACGGCGTCGCATTGCAAATTCGACACGAAGGACGCTTTTTGGCACGCCGAAAACGTGATCGTGAAGGACAGCGTGCTCAAAGGCGAGTATCTCGGCTGGTATTCGCGGGGGCTCACGCTCGTGCGCTGCCGCATCATCGGCACGCAGCCGCTGTGCTATTGCAAAAATTTGCGCCTCGTCGATTGCACGATGGAGGGGTGCGATCTCTCTTTCGAGTGCAGCACGGTGCATGCGTCTGTTCGCGGCGAAGTGCTCTCCGTGAAAAATCCGCGCGCGGGCAAGATCGTGGCGGATGGCTTCGGCGCGGTGATCCGCGAGGCGGGCGCCTACCCCGTCCGCGCAAGGGTCGTCACGCGCGGGAAAGGGTCGGGCGCGTAAAACGCTCATGGCGCAGCAAAAAAGACAGGTAAAATCCTGTCTTTTTTGCTGGTGGAGATGATCAGGGCTTGCGCCTGTGGCGCAAAGCGCGCTACGCGAGCACGAACAGCCGCGGCTTTGCCGCGCCGGTCCGCCTCTTCACAACCCCGACGCAGCAAAAAAGACAGGTAAAATCCTGTCTTTTTTGCTGGTGGAGATGATCAGACTCGAACTGACTACCTATACGTTGCGAACGTATCGCTCTACCGGGTGAGCTACATCCCCGCAATGCTCTAACAGTATAGCGGATACGCGCAAAATTTTCAATCGTTTTCGCTATGGAAATCAAAAAATTTTAAAATTTTTTGCAAAAGGCGGCAAAAAGGGGCGGCGGCTGCGTCGGAGAAATCATTGACAGCGCGTTCCGGAAACCTTATAATGGAAAAAAACCGTTGAAGGGGAAGGATATGGAAAAATCCAACAACGTGGCAGTGCTCATCGATGCGGAAAACGTGCCGGCTGCGTACGCCAAACAGATCTTTGACGAGGCTTCCAACTACGGCAACATCGTGGTCAAGCGCATTTTTGCGGACTGGTCCAAAGCTGCCGTAAAGGGCTGGAAGGACGAAGTCAACCGCAATTCCATGACCGCCGTGCAGCAGTTTGAAGTGCAGCCGCGCAAAAACACCATCGACATCGCGCTCATCATCCAGGCGCTCATCATCCTCTTTGAAAAGGATGTGGACGTATTTTGCATCGCCGCGGGAGATTCCGACTATACCCGCCTCGTGCGCGAACTGCGCGAGCGCAACAAAACGGTGATCGGGCTGGGCGCGCGCAACGTGAACCAGAGCTTTGTGAACGCGTTCAACGAATTCATCTATTTGGATGCGGGCGAACAGGCGGAGGAGCAAAAGCCCTCCAAAAAGCGCGGGCGCGGCAAGGCGAAGCCGCAGCCGCCCGCCGCCGATAGCAAGGCGGAGCCGGAGCTCATCGACAACAAGCGCAAAAGCGACCTCTTTAACATCATTGACCGCCTCATCGACAACAACGGGAAGGCTTATTATGCGCAGATCTCCGTGGAGATGAAGCAAAAGTATTCGGACTTCGTGCCGAAAAACTTCGGCTGCAATTCCTTTAAAAAGCTGATGGAAAAGCTGCTGCCGCTCTTAAAGCGCTATGCGATCGGCACGGAGGCGGACGGCACGACGATGTTTCTTGTCCGCAGCAAAAAGTGAACGTGCGGGCGCAACAAAATTTCGGACATGTAGGTTTGTCAAACATGTGAGACAGCATAAAGATAAAATTAATGCAACAAGCCGTCTTTTAAAAAATCTGTGATATAGTCTTTTGGGGAGTGCCAGTTCAGCGGTCGCATGGGAAAGGAATTAT
>CALWBR010000022.1 GCA_944376145.1 uncultured Clostridia bacterium
GCTCATCGAGCTCACGGGGCTGCATCCTGCAATCGCGGATCTGTCTGCCGGCATTGCGCTGGCGGGGTGTACGTTCCTCTTTATCCATACGCTCGGCTTTGCAAGGAACAGGGGCAGAAGGCTCAAACACTATTGCAACCCGATCAACATTCTGACCGATGCGGCGGTGCCCGTTTCGATGACGTTCCGTCTGTTCGGCAGCATTTTGAGCGGCATGGTCATCATGGAGCTGATCTATATCTGCGTGCAGGAGATCTGGTTCCTCGGCTTGCCGATGATCTTGCCGGCGATCCTATCGCCGCTGTTCACGCTCTTCCATGCCTTTATACAGAGCTATGTGTTCGCATCTCTTTCGCTGACGTTTGTACAGGAGGCGATCGAGCCTATTCCGAAAAGGGCTCGGAAGAAGAGGAAGGGCGAGGGCGCGGGCAGCGCCGCATAAACGGTGCGCGCGGCACGGCTGTGCACTTAACGGAGGTAAATCTTTATGGAACTTTTGGCAGTTTTGGCAGGGCTTCTGGCTTCGGATGTCGCGCTGATCGGCGCGGGCATCGCCGCGCTCACGGGCTTGGGCGCAGGCGTCGGCATGGGCATTGCTACGGGTAAAGCGGTCGAAGCGACGGCGCGCCAGCCCGAGGCGGTCGGTAAGATCCGTACAATGTTGCTTTTGGGGCTCGCTTTTGCGGAAACAACGGCGATCTACGGTCTGCTTGTCGGCGTTTTGATCTTGTTTTTGTAAGAGCGGCGATCCGCGTATACGCCTCGGCGGTGCGCGGAAATGTTAGGCAAAGGTGCAGGTAAAAAATGAATTTCGGTTTTGCCGTAGGCAGTTTGCTTGCGGAAGAGGGGGGCGATATCTTTTCTTCCCTCGGCATTACATGGGAAAGCATCGTTCTTCATCTGTTTAACCTGGTCGTTCTTACGGTCGGGCTGTATTTCCTGTTGTTCCGCCCCGTTAAAAAGATGATCAAACAGCGGCAGGAGAAGGTGAAAAAGATCGAAAAGGAAAACGCCGATCTGAACGAGGAAGTCAAGCAGATGAAGAGCAGCAGCGAAAAGGTGCTCTCCGAAGCGAAAAAAGAGGCGGCGGCGATCCACGAGAGCGCCGTCAAAGTGGCAAACCAAAAAGCGGACGAGATCGTCGCGGAGGCGCGCGACCGTGCCAAAACGCTCGTTTCGCAAACACAGCGCGCCATGGATGAAGAGCGCGGCAAACTGCGCGCGGATATCGAAAAGCAGATCGCCGACGTTTCCGTTGCCGTGGCGGAAAAAGTGCTTGCAAAAACGATCACGCCGGAGGACAACAAAGAGCTGATCGAGCAGTGCCTCGACGAGTGGAGCAAAGAGCAATGAAAAGCGGACAGACGGCGCTTGTGGTGCTCGCCATGGAAGCGGACGGCGAAACACGGCAAAAGATAGAAGAGTTTGTGAAGGCGCGCGGCTGCGACGGGCTTCGGTATAAGCTCGATCCCTCCATCGGCGGCGGGATCGTCATCTATATCGGGGATAAGGTTTATGACGGCTCCGTCAAGGGGCGGCTTGCGTCGGTCAAACGGAACGTTTGACCGTGAGGTGATCGTATGATCGATGTAAATGCAATCGGAAAAGAGCTGCGCGAAAAGGTCGCGGGCACCCGCATAGAGGCGGATCGGCGCCCCTGCGGGAGAATACTGTATTCAGGCGACGGCGTTCTCAGAATTGCCGGTCTGCGTGACGTGAAGTACAACGAACTTCTCGAGATCGAAGGCGGTTATCGTGCGCTGGCGCTCAATCTTGAACAGGATTGCGTCGGCGCCGTTCTTTTTACGGGGGATGACAAGGTCCGCTACGGCGATCTTGCCTATTCCACCGGCGAAACGGTGCATATGCGCGTCGGCGAAGAGCTCTTGGGCAGGGTCGTCGACCCGCTCGGCGAGGCGATCGACGGCATGGGCGCGCTCACGTCCGCGCTCTCCCGCCCCGTTGAATTCCCCGCGCCCGCCATCATGGACAGGGGAAAAGTCAACAAACCGCTGCAGACGGGCATTTTGGCGATCGACAGCATGATCCCCATCGGCAGAGGGCAGCGCGAGCTCATCATCGGGGACAGGCAGACGGGCAAAACGGCGATCGCCGTCGATACCATTCTCAACCAAAAGGGCGAGGATGTCGTTTGCATCTATGTTTCCATCGGGCAGAAGGCGTCTTCGCTTGCCAAAACCGTTTCCACGTTGCGCGAAAAAGGCGCCATGGCATACACTTGCGTGGTCTGCTCGACGGCGGACGATGCGGTCCCTCTGCAATATCTTGCGCCGTACAGCGGCTGCGCCTTGGCGGAATATTTTATGTACCAGGGGAAGGATGTGCTCATCGTTTATGACGACCTGTCCAAACACGCCGTTGCGTACCGCACGATGAGCTTGCTTTTGCAGCGGCCGTCCGGGCGCGAAGCGTACCCCGGAGATGTGTTTTATCTGCATTCCCGTCTTTTGGAGCGCGCGGCAAAACTTTCAGAAGAAAAAGGCGGCGGCTCGATCACGGCGCTTCCCATCGTGGAAACGCTCGCGGGGGATATCTCCGCCTACATTCCGACCAACGTCATCTCCATTACTGATGGGCAGATCTATTTGGAGAGTGAGCTGTTCAACAGCGGCGTGCGCCCGGCGGTGAACGTGGGGCTCTCCGTTTCGCGTGTGGGCGGCAGCGCGCAGTGCAAGGCGATCCGGCAGATCTCGGGGCAGCTGCGCGTCGATCTTGCGCAGTACCGCGAATTGGCGATCTTTATGCAGTTCGGTTCCGATCTCGATGCCGAAACGCAGAAAACGCTTTCCCGCGGCATGAAGATGACCGACACATTGAAGCAGCGCCAGTACCTCAATTATTCGGTGCGGGAGATGATCGTGCTGCTGCTCGTTTCCGGCAGCGATCTTGTGGATAAGATCCCGGAAAGGAAGATGGTCGCCTATAACGAGGGGCTGCTGGATTATCTGCGTACCAACCACGCCGCCCTGCTTGAAAAGATCAATCCGAACGCCGCCGTTCCCGATGCGCTGCGGGCGGAGATCCTGGATGCGGCGGAAAAATACGTCAACGTCACCGTCGGGGACGACGGGCAGGGAGAAGAGCCGCCCGTGCCGACGGCTGAGACGGAAAAGGCATAGCCTATGGCAGATATCACGGCGATCCGGCATCGCATCAAAAGCATTGGCGACACGCATCAGATCACCAAGGCGATGGAGCTCATCTCTGTCGCGAAGATGCGTAAAATGACGGAAAAGCAGGCGTTCAGTTCTCTGTATTTTGATTCCGTGCGCTATACCGTCAAAGATATTTTGCGCCACAGTGCCGACGTGCAGAACAAATATACCGCCCTGCGCGGCGGCGGGCGGGCGGCATACGTCGTCATCGCGGGCGATAAAGGGCTGGCGGGCGCTTTCAACAACAACGTTTTGAACCTTGCATGGGAACACATGCAGCGCTATCCCGTGCATTACGTGATCACGATCGGGCAGATGGCGCGCGCCTTTTTCGAAGCGAAAAAACAGCCCGTCGACCTTGAGTTCACGCATGCCGTGGCAAGCCCGACGCTGCACGACGCGCGCGGGATCGTGCGCGATATCCTCGATCTGTACGACAAAAACCTGATGGACGAGGTGTATGTCGTGTTCACGCACATGTATTCTTCGGCGGATCATGTGCCGGAGGTGGTCAAACTGCTTCCGATCGAAGAGAAGGAGATACGGGCGGATGTCAACACCACGTTCAGCGGCGATATCTGTTACGATCCGTCTCCGCACGAGGTCTTGGAAGTGCTCGTGCCGCAGTACTTGATCGGGCTGATCTATACGGCGCTCATCCATTCCGCTTCCAGCGAACATGCCGCGCGTATGGTCGCGATGTCCAGCGCGAACAAAAATGCGGAAAAAATGCTGGGCGAGCTCGGGCTTACGTACAATCGCCTTCGCCAGGGCGCCATTACGTCTGAATTGCTGGATCTGACTTCGGGTAAGTTTTTTTATGAAAACACCGTGCACGGCGGGCAGGAAAAGGAGTAGGGCAGTATGGAGAGGAAAGGAAAGATCGGGCAGGTCATCGGGCCTGTCGTCGACGTCTTGTTTGACGGGGAAATGCCGCCCGTCTATGAAAAATTGATCGCTCCCGCAACGGGCGCCGTGTTCGAAGTGCTGCAGCACGTCGGACCCGGTTGCGTCCGCTGCATTTCCATGACGGCGACGGACGGGCTGGCGCGCGGCATGGAAGTTGCCGATACGGGCGGGCAGATCTGCGTTCCCGTCGGGGAAGGCGTGCTCGGCAGGGTCATGGGCGTTTTGGGCGAGCCGATCGACGGAAAGGGCGAGATCAAGACGGACGCGCATTGGAATATCCACCGCAAACCTCCGGCGTTCTATGAACAGAGCGCTTCGACGGAGATCTTTGAAACGGGCATCAAAGTCATCGACCTCATCGCCCCGTACAGCAAGGGCGGTAAGATCGGGCTGTTCGGCGGTGCGGGCGTGGGCAAAACGGTGCTCATCATGGAGTTGATGCACAACATCTCCAAAGAGCACGGCGGTTATTCCATCTTTACGGGCGTGGGCGAACGTTCGCGCGAAGGCAACGATATGATCGCGGATATGACCGAGTCCGGCGTCATCCAAAATTCCGCGCTCGTGTTCGGGCAAATGAACGAGCCGCCGGGGAGCCGTATGCGCGCCGCTTTTACAGGGCTGACCGTCGCCGAATATTTCCGGGACGTGAACCGGCAGGACGTGCTTTTGTTCATCGACAACATTTACCGCTATATCCAGGCGGGGAGCGAGGCTTCCGCGCTTTTGGGGCGGATGCCCTCCGCGGTCGGGTATCAGCCGACGCTGGCGACCGAGATGGGATTGCTCGAAGAACGGATCGCCAGTACGCGCAAGGGTTCGATCACGTCGATCCAGGCGGTTTATGTGCCGGCGGACGACATCACGGACCCTGCGCCCGCCGCGATCTTTGCGCATCTCGACGCGACGACCGTGCTTTCGCGCAAAGTCGTGGAGACGGGCATCTATCCCGCCGTCGACCCGCTCGAATCCTCTTCGCGTATCCTCGACCCGCAGATCGTGGGCAGGGAGCATTACGAGGTCGCCAACAGCGTCATCGCCGCCTTGCAGCGCTATAAGGAATTGCAGGATATCATCGCCATCCTCGGTATGGACGAACTCTCCGAAGAGGATAAAAACATGGTATACCGCGCCCGCAAGATCCAAAAATTCATGTCGCAGCCCTTTTTCGTTTCCAAAGTGTATACGGGGCTGGAAGGGCGGTATGTGCCCTTGCAGGCGACGATCGAAAGTTTCAAGACCATTCTTTCCGGAGAAGTGGATCACTTGCCCGAAAACGCCTTTTTCAACGTGGGCGATATCGACGAGGCGAAGCAAAAGGCAAAAACGATGCACGCGGAGGCATAAACGGAGGCAGCCATGCCGGATAAATTCTATCTGGAGATCATCACGCCCGAAAAGGCTTTTTTCCGGGGCGACGTGGAGAGCATCCTCATCCCGTCCGTCGGCGGCGACTGCATGATCATGGCGGGGCACCAGCCCATGGTCTTTGCGACGCAGCCGGGCATCCTTACCATCACGGTGAACGGACAGCGGCGGGAGGCGTTCATGAGCGAGGGCTTTATCGAGGTGCGCCCGGACGCGACGATCGCCTTTTCTCAGGCGGTGGAATGGCCGGAAGATATCGACGAGCGCCGCGCGGAAGAGGCAAAGGAGCGCGCCGAAGAGATGGTGCGCCGCAACCGCAGCGCGGCGGAGTACCGCCTCAACCGCATCGCTTTGCAGCGCGCGTTCGCGCGTTTGCGCGTCAAACATCACGAATACGGCGACCGGTCTTGATCGGGAAACTGCAGGGGAGGCGTTACGCCTCCCCGTTTTTTTGCCCGTTTGCCTCGTTCGATTGACAAAAGCCGTTTGCGGTATTATAATGAGTGATAAATAAAAAACACACGGGAGAGGAGCATGATCAAATTGATCCGCGGCGGCTGCTATTATATGAACGGCTCGCTTGTCAAAGGAAATCAGGCGTTTAAAACGTCCGAACAGAGAGAAAAGGCGCGTAAGGGTACGATGGCGTATTCCGTCCTCAAAGCGCACAACCGCGGCGACGAAGAGAACCTGAAGCTCAAATTCGACGCGATCGCCTCGCACGACATTACCTACGTCGGCATCATCCAGACGGCAAAGGCGAGCGGGCTGCAGGAGTTCCCGCTCCCGTATGTGCTCACCAACTGCCACAATTCGCTCTGTGCGGTGGGCGGCACCATCAACGAAGACGACCACGTGTTCGGGCTCTCCGCGGCACGCAAATACGGTGCGGATTTCGTTCCGCCGCACATTGCGGTCATCCACCAGTACATGCGCGAAGTGGAGGCAAAATGCGGGCGCATGATCCTCGGCAGCGATTCGCACACCCGTTACGGCGCGCTGGGTACGCTCGCCGTCGGTGAAGGGGGACCGGAGCTCGTCAAGCAGATCCTCAACAAGACGTATGACGTCAAACGTCCCGAGATCGGCGCGGTGTACCTGCGCGGCAGCCTCAAAAAGGGCGTCGGTCCGCAGGACGTGGCGATCGCCCTTTGCGGCGCCGTGTTTAAGAGCGGGTTCGTCAAAAACAAGATCCTTGAGTTTATCGGCCCCGGCATCAAAAACCTCTCCATGGATTACCGCAACGGCATCGACGTCATGACGACGGAGACCGCTTGCCTCTCTTCCATTTGGGAGACGGATGAAAAGACGCGCGAATATTATAAAACGCACGGCAGGGAGAAGGATTTTAAAGAGATGCATCCTTCCGATCCCGCCTATTACGACTGCGGCATCAGCATCAACCTCAGCACGATCGAGCCCATGATTGCGCTGCCGTTCCATCCGAGCAACGCTTTCACCATCCGCGAGCTGCTCGCTCGCCCGAAGGAGATCCTCGCCGAGGTGGAAGAAGCCGGCAGGAAGCTGCGCGGCGACGATAAGTTTACGCTGACGGATAAGATCACGCCGGAAGGCATCCGTGTCGACCAGGGCGTCATCGCGGGCTGTGCGGGCGGCATGTATGAAAACATTGCCGAAGCATACGAGATCCTGAAGGGGAAGAGCATCGGCTGCGGCGAGTTTTCGCTGAACGTGTACCCGTCCAGCCAACCCGTATACAAAGCCCTTGTCGAAAACGGTTATATCGGCGGGCTGATGGACGCGGGCGCCGTCGTCAAAACGGCGTTTTGCGGACCCTGCTTCGGGGCGGGGGATGTTCCCGCCAACAACGGGCTGTCCATCCGTCATACGACGCGCAACTTCGAGAGCCGCGAGGGCAGCAAGCCGGCGCAGGGGCAGCTCGCCTCCGTCGCGCTCATGGACGCCCGTTCCATTGCCGCAACGGCGGCAAACGGCGGTATTTTGACGCCTGCGACCGAGGTTTCGTACGTCAAAAAAGTCAAAAAATATTTCTTTGACGCAGAGATCTACAAAAACCGCGTCTACCACGGCGCAGGCAAAGCGCAGCGGGAAGAGGAACTGAAATACGGCCCCAACATTGCCGACTGGCCCGAAATGATCCCCATGGGGAAACATTTGCTGATGCGCGCGGCAAGCGTTTTGCACGATCCCGTGACCACTACGGACGAGCTGATCCCTTCGGGGGAGACGTCTTCGTACCGTTCCAACCCGATGAAGCTTGCGGAATTTGCGCTTTCGCGCAAAGATCCCGCGTACGTCGGCAAGGCAAAGGCGATCAAGGCGGATGAACAGATCCGTCGGGAAACGGACAAACTGCCCGAGCACGTGTACAAGGATCTGGGCGAGATCGTGCCCGCGGAAGGGACGATCTACGGCAGCTTCGTGGCGGCGGTCAAACCGGGCGACGGTTCCGCGCGCGAACAGGCGGCGTCTTGCCAGCGGGTGCTCGGCGGCGTAGCCAACATCGCACAGGAGTACGCGACGAAGCGCTACCGCAGCAATCTCATCAACTGGGGCATGCTGCCGTTCTTGGCGGACAAACTGCGCCTGAAAGTCGGCGATTATATCTACATCGAGAACATTGCCCGTTATCTTGAAGAAGGGGCGGAAAAATTCCCCGCAAAATTGATTTCGCACGGTACGGTCAAGGATATCGAGTTGCGCATGGATCCGCTCACCGCGGATGAAAAGCAGATCATTCTCAGCGGCTGTCTCATCAATTTCAATGCCGGCAAAAGGTAAAGCGCGAGGTGAGTGCTATGCTCTCGTTTGAAGAGTACAAAGGGCTCATCGACCTCTCCCGTCCGCCGCGCAGGGCTGCGATCATCGGAGAGGAAGAAAAGAGCGCCATCTGCGATGAATTGCTCGCATTTTTACTGGAAGAACGGAACCGCATCGCGGCGTTCAGCTACCCGTATACGGTCAAGCGGGAACTGATCTGGGGCTATTTGAACGAGCGTCCGCCTGCTCCCGTTTCCGAACGCTTTTTGGAATTGCAGGACAGGTTGTTTCTCTCCGAATCGGAGGAGCGCGGGGTCGTCGATGTGGACGCGTTTACGTATAAAGACGGCGTTGCCCTTTGGAAAGGAGACATAACCCGCCTTCGGGCGGATGCCATCGTCAACGCGGCGAACAGCTCCCTGCTCGGCTGCTTCATTCCGCACCATCAATGCATCGATAACGTCATCCATTCCCGAGCGGGCGTGCAGGTGCGGTTGGATTGTTCGCGGATCATGGGGGCGCAGGGTGAACCGGAGCCGTCCGGGTGCGCGAAAGTTACGCGCGCTTACAATTTGCCTTCCGCCTACATCCTGCACACGGTCGGACCGATGGTCGGGTTGGGCGTCACGGAAGAGGACGGGCGCGTTTTGCGCAACTGCTATTGTTCGTGCCTCAATCTTGCCGAAAAACTGGGGCTGGAAACGGTCGTGTTTTGCTGTATCTCCACGGGCGTTTTCGGGTACCCCAACGACGAAGCCGCGGCGATCGCCGTCGGCGCCGTCAAAAATTGGCTGCTCGAACACGGAAAGCGCATCCGCGTCGTGTTCGATGTGTATCTGGATAAGGATTTTAAGCTGTACAAAGACGTATTGAGCAGTATGTGATGCAAAATCCGCGCCAAGGTTCCCTTGGCGCGGATTTTGTACCGTCAGTCTGCGGCGTTTTCTTCTATTTCGTCCACGATCTTCGGCTGTGTTCCCGCGGCAGGCGGCTGCGGGCGTTCTTCCTCCTTCGGCGGCTGCGGGCGCCGTGCGCGGGCGTCGTGCGGGTCTTTCGCTCGCAGAGGGAAAAACAGCAATAAAAATCCGTCTCCTTCGGGCAGTTGCAGGGCGGGCGGTATGCCGCTGCGGAGCAGCTCCCGCATGAAAAACCATTCGCAGTGCCGCAAACGCTTTTGTGTTGCCGTATCGGCGGGCGCTTCTGCGCTTTGAGCGCTTTCTTGCAGCGGCGAAGCGGCGCAAGCGTGTGCGGCTTGCGCGAACCGTGCGGTCCGTTCCGCCTGTTTTGCATTGGTAAAATTGAAGAGAACAAGCATTGCCGCCGCCAGGCAGACAGCCGCGGCGGACAGAGTGACGATCCGTCTGATCATACCAACGGTTTGTGCAGCGGCAAAAAAATTATGCGCCGCCCGCGCCGTAAGCGGCGGTAGTTTTCGGCGTCGGAATGCTTGCCTTTTATGCGGCGGTATAGTATAATAACAGACAGTCAAAATCATCGAAGCCTGCACCGAAGGGTTTTTCCGACGGCTAAGGGGGAGAGGATGCGGCGCTTTTTCCGCGTACGTTTTTTCAGCCCTCTTGCCGTTGCGCAAGAGGGCTTTTCGGTCGCGGC
>CALWBR010000023.1 GCA_944376145.1 uncultured Clostridia bacterium
TGTTCGGGCTGACAAAGCCGGACGACGCAGTCACGCTGAAACCGTATGACGTGTTTTCCAAAGAACTCACGCTGCGTTCGTCGTACATCAATCCGTACACGCAGCAGCGGGCGCTGGCGCTCATCGAGCAGGGCATGGTAGACGTCAAAAGTATGGCGTGCCCGCCTATCCCCCTCGAAAAGCTGCCCGAAGTTTTGGCGGATGCCAAGCTCCGCGCCAAAGGAAAATATGTGGTAAAATTATAATTTTGTTATGGAATTGTTTGCGTAATGCGGATCTTCCGTTATCCGCAACGGCAAGGCTGATACGAAAAAGGAAAATTGTATGAAAAAAGAAATGAAAGTTGCCGTCATGAACGGCGTTGGAAAAATGGGGTTTGAACGGCGCCCCGTGCCCGTCCCCAAAGACGATGAGGCGCTTGTAAAGCTGGAATACGTGGGCATCTGCGGTTCCGATCTGCACTATTACGAAGACGGCAGGATCGGCAACTACATCGTGCAGCCGCCCTTTGTATTGGGGCACGAGCCGGGCGGCACCGTCGTTGCGGTCGGCAAAAACGTGAAGAACGTAAAGGTCGGCGACCGTGTCGCGCTGGAACCGGGTAAAACGTGCGGGCACTGCGAATTTTGCAAGCAGGGCAAGTACAACCTCTGCCCCGACGTGGTGTTTTTTGCCACGCCGCCCGTAGACGGCGTGTTCTGCGAATACGTCGCGCATGAAGCGGCGCTCTGCTTCAAACTGCCCGATACCGTTTCCACCATGGAGGGCGCGCTCATCGAGCCGCTCGCCGTCGGCTTCCACGCCGCCATGCAGGGCGGGGCGAAGTTCGGGCAAAAAGCGCTCGTTACAGGCGCGGGGTGCATAGGGCTGGTCACCGCCATGGCGCTCAAAGCGATGGGCGTATCCGAAGTGTATGTGAGCGACGTGCTGCCTTCCCGCCTGCAAAAGGCGAAAGAACTGGGAGCGGACGAGATCATCAACAGCAAGGAAAAGGACCTGCAAAAGCGGATCGCCGAACTTACGGGCGGGCAGGGGGTCGACCTTGCCGTGGATACGTCCGGCAGCGAGATCGCCGTGAACGGTGCCATCGAATGCGTCAAAAAGGGTGCGAACATCGTGCTCGTCGGGTACAGCCGCAGCGGCATGATGAACCTTGCGATCAGCCGCGCGCTGGATAAAGAGGTGACCTTCCAAACGGTGTTCCGCTACCGCCACGTCTATCCGCTGGCGATCCAAGCGGTCGCCGAAGGAAAAATAAACCTCAAAGGCATCGTGTCCGACGTGTTTGAGCTGGACGACATTCAGACCGCCATGGACAGGAGCGTGCAGGAAAAGGCGAAGATCGTCAAAGCGGTCGTGCATATCGGATAGGGTGCGGATATGGCAAAGTTTGTTGTTTTCGATATGGACGGCGTGCTGGCGGATACCGAGCCGCTGCACCGTGAATCCTGCCGCGCGCTGTTGGAAAAGCTGCGTTTGGATGTGGCGGCGATCCTGCCCAAGGCGTATGCGCGCAGCAAGCGCGAATTCTGGGGCGAGGTGGCGCGTGAAAACGGGCTGCTGTATACCGCCGACGAGCTGACGCGCTGGGAGTTCGATTTGTTGATCAAAATCGTGAAAAAGAGCGGTTTGCGCCCGACGGCGGGGCTTTGCGAAACGTTGCAAAAGCTGCGCGGTGCGGGCTATACGCTTGCAGTGGCATCCTCGTCCGACCGTGTCTACGTGCAGGCAATTTTGGAGATGACGGGGCTGAAAGAGTATTTTTCCGCCGTCGTCTGCGGGAACGACGTTGCCGCGGCAAAACCCGCGCCGGACGTGTACCTGCGCGCACGGGAATTGTGCGGGGCGACGGCACGGCAGGCTGCCGCCGTGGAAGACTCGGATACGGGTATCGCCGCGGCAAAGGCGGCAGGGCTGTTTTGCATCGGGTACGATGCCGTTTCGGATGAAAAATTCCGTCAAAAGTTCATCCTTGCCGACGCAGTCGTTCACGATATGCGCGAAGTGTTTCCGCTCATGGCTGCGCGCCGTGAAGAAGAATGAAGAAAAGCAACTTTATCGGCGTAAAGGAAAGACGATAAGATCGTTTTTCCATTCAAGGTACGGGAAGGCGTTGCGGCGGCTTAAGCCTTTCGGGGCGCAGCCGAATGCAGGGAAGGAGTTCTTGCATGTTGGAAAACATTTTGAGCGAATTGCACTATCTTGTCAGCATGATGTTGTCGGTCGTGCTGGGGTTCGCGATCGGGTATGAGCGGAAACTTCGGTTCAAAGAGGCGGGCATCCGCACGCATACCATCGTATGCGCGGGGAGCGCGCTGATCATGGTCGTTTCAAAATACGGATTCGGCGATTCGCTCGAGGCAGACGCCTCCCGCGTGGCGGCGCAGATCGTATCGGGGATCGGCTTTTTGGGCGCGGGCATCATCATCTACCGCAAACACGAGATCCACGGTCTGACGACCGCCGCGGGCGTGTGGGCAACGTCGGGTGTGGGCATGGCTGCGGGCGCGGGGCTGTACATCGTGGCTGCGGGCGCAACGGTCATCATCATTGCGATCCAGTGCCTGTTCCACCTGAACTGCAAGCTGTTCCGTACAAAAAAGTATTTTCAGATCAAGATCTGTTTCGTGAACGGCGGTGAGGAGTGCGGCAAGGTAAAAGAACTGTTTCAAACAGACCGATTTAACCGTCTCGTCATTGAGAGGAAAGGGGAAGAGACATTGTACCACGCCACGCTGAACACGGGCGGAGAGTTTTCATCGGCGCAGTTGCAGGAGATCATGGCGGAAAATCCGTTCATCAAATCCATTGAGAGATGCGACGAAATGTAAATACCGGGCGGCGGGTGATCGAAGGGGAAGCATGCATCGGCGCCGCCGTGTCGGTGCTGTCGCTTTTGCGGCACAAAAGGCAGGAAGACAATGTAAATACGGATAGAAAAAGAGAGGGTCGCCCCGGATCGGGGCGACCCTCTCGCCGATCGTACCATTATTTCGTCTGTTTAAAAACGCTCTTCGGTTGCCCGCAGATCGGGCAGGTCCAATTATCCGGCAGCTGCTCGAACGGAGTGTTCCCGTTGTACACGTGTCCGCATACCGAGCATACCCACTTCCCCGCTTCGGGGGCTTCTTCTGCGATATACGTAGGGGCGTTTTTTGCCGTTTTCCCCTTGATGACCGTATGGTAATAGGCATAGGTCATGGGAGGATCGCCGCGCAGTTTTTCCGCGCCGATCACTTCGCCGAGGAAAACGGTGTGCGTCGAAGTATCCATGGTGCCGATCACGCGGCAGCAGATGTAAGCGCAGGCGTCTGTCAGGACGGGCATTTTATCTTTGACGGACCATGCCGTTTCGGCAAATTTGTCGTAGTCCTTTCCCGACCGGAACCCGAACGTGCCGATGATCGCGGGGTCGCTGTTTTCCGCCAAGACCGAGAGGGAAAAATGCCCGCATGCGGCGATGCAACGGTTGGTATAATTGTCTTTGTTGATGCTCACAAGCACCGTTGCCGGGGACGAGGTGACCTGTATCGCGCTGTTTGCGGTGCAGCCCGTCGGCTTGCCTTCATCCCAGGTGGAAACGATGTACACCCCGTACGAAAGGGAGTGGAATGCTTTGGGGTCCATAAATCACCTCTTGCCGGTTTTCTCGGCGCCGCTTTGCATGGGCGGCAACTGTCTTAATAGTTTTCGGCGCGCAGCTGGAAGTACGCCTTCGGGTGTGCGCATACGGGGCAGATCTCGGGGGCTTTTTTGCCGACCACGATATGCCCGCAGTTGGAGCACTGCCAGATCCTTTCTTCGTCACGGGAGAAGACGATGCCTTCTTTTACGTTTTTCAAAAGGGCGAGGTACCGTTTTTCGTGCTCGCGTTCGATATCGCCGACCTTTTCAAACAAAAAGGCAATGTGCTCGAATCCTTCTTCGCGCGCCTCTTTGGCAAAGGTCGCGTACATGTCCGTCCATTCGTAATTTTCACCGGCGGCGGCATCCGCAAGGTTCGCTTCCGTCGTGGGAACGTCGCCGTCATGCAGCAGTTTGAACCAGATCTTGGCATGCTCTTTTTCGTTGTTGGCAGTCTCTTCGAAGAGTGCGGCGATCTGCACATAGCCTTCCTTTTTGGCTTTGCTTGCATAATACGTGTACTTGTTGCGCGCCTGGCTCTCGCCCGCAAAAGCGGCTTGCAGGTTAGCCTCCGTCTTTGTGCCTTTGAGTTGCTTGTCCATGATCCGTCTCCTTATTTTGATATTTTTTATCGCACGCAGGGCACAGCCCGGCGAACTCTACGTTGCAGCTTTCCACAAAAAAGCCGTCTTCGTACCGAGGGTGGGGGAACGGCTGCGGAAAGAACGCCGCGTCATACATTTTTCCGCACGCGCGGCAGCGGAAGTGGCAGTGGCGCCGCGCTTCGTGGTCGTAGCGGTCTGCGCCCTCGCCGGTTTGTATTTCTCCGATCGCGCCTTCCTCCGCAAGCAAATGCAGGTTCCGGTACACGGTCGCACGGCTGATGTTCGGTTTTTTTGCCGAGACCGCCCGGTACACTTCTTCCGCGTCCGGATGCAAAAGAGTGCGTACCGCGTCTAAAACAAGGCGGCGCTGTAAGGTATTTCTTCGTTCCATACGTTTATTATTGAGAATTTATATCAATTACAGTATAACACGCGGGCGCGATTTTGTCAAGAGTAGGGCAAAAAATTCTTTCAAGTATTGACAAACCGAACCGGATTGCTTTATAATAAAGGGGAACAGAGCGAGCGGGAGGCATTCGGCGGTCGTATATGGGCTATGAACAGACGGAATTTGATTTTTTGGAACGCGACCTGCGGATGCGCTTCGGGGACGAAGACGGTGCAAAGATCTTCGCCGATGCGAGCAAGCTGTATACCGAGCTTGCCGTCACGACGGATTATCACAACAGCATGACGCTGGAACGGCAGCTCAAACGGCTGGTCTTTCCTGCGATCGCGCTGTACAAAACGCTGTGCCTGCACGGGTACAGGCATGCTTCCGCTTTGGGGGTGATGCGTACGGTGATCGAGCGCGCCGCATGGCATACGGGGGATATTCTTGCCGCGCAAATGCGCAAGATCGCGCCCTTCCATGCCTTTAAACGCAACATCCGCAATTTTATGGAGTATAAGTTTCCGTCGGCGGGCGGCTGGCGCTGCAGCGGGCTGAACACAAAGGGGAAGTCCATCGAGTTCTGCATCGAAGAGTGCCTGTACCGCACGATCACGGCGCGCTTCGGCTGCCCGGAACTTTGCGGCGTGTTTTGCGATTACGAGCAGGCAGCTTATGCGGGTCTGCGCCCGCAGATCGTGTTTTCCTGCGGGGGAAGGCTGTCGGAGGGGAAAGAATTCTGTTCGTTTTCTTTTAAAAAAGGAGACGGAAAAACGCCTGCCCGAAAAAAACAATAAGCAGGCGATCGGTCAAAAAAAGCGCCTCCCGCGGTTGCGGGAGGCGTACCTTTTTGCGGAAGTACGGTCATGCCTTGTCGTTGCTGCCGAGCACGTCCACGATCTTATGCTTGACGAGCTCTTTGACGGCAGCGCGCGCGTCGCCCAGGTACTGGCGCGGGTCAAAGTGATCGGGGTGTTCGAACATGTGTTTGCGGATCGCCGCCGTGCAGGCAACGCGCAGGTCAGAGTCGATGTTGATCTTGCAGACCGCCATGGACGCCGCTTTGCGGAGCATATCTTCGGGGATGCCGATCGCGTCGGGCATCTTGCCGCCGAATTGGTTGATGATGGCAACGCGGTCCTGCGGAACGGAGGAGGCGCCGTGCAGCACGATGGGGAAGCCGGGCAGGCGTTTGCCGACTTCTTCGAGGATATCGAAGCGCAACTGCGGCTTCTGACCGGGCTTGAACTTGTAAGCGCCGTGGCTGGTGCCGATGGCGATCGCAAGCGAATCGCAGCCCGTCTTGGTCGTGAATTCGTATACCTCGTCGGGGTGGGTGAAGCAAGCGTCTTCCGCCTTTACGTTGACGGCGTCTTCAATGCCCGCAAGCTGCCCCAGTTCCGCTTCGACGACTACGCCGCGGTCATGCGCATAGGCAACGACTTTTTTGGTGATCTCGATGTTTTCTTCAAAAGAGTGGTGCGACGCATCGATCATGACGGAGGTAAAACCGTCATCCACGGCAGATTTGCATGCTTCAAAATCCGCACCGTGGTCGAGGTGCAGCACGATGGGCAGCCCCGTCGTTTCCACGGCAGCCTCCACGAGGTGCTTGAGGTACACGGGGTTCGCATACTTGCGTGCGCCCGCGGAGACTTGCAGGATGAGCGGCGAATTGCATTCCTTTCCCGCTTCCACGATCCCTTGAATGGTCTCCATGTTGTTCACGTTGAACGCGCCGATCGCATAGCCGCCGGCATACGCTTTTTTGAACATTTCGGTCGATGTTACCAAAGGCATAGTTCAGTTCCTCCGAATAAGATTTTTTATTCCGCTGACTATTTTACACCAATTCCCGCCAAAAAGCAATCCAATTTGAAAAATTGTTTGCGATCGCTTTGTATTTTTTTCATTCGGCGGTATAATATCTTTGAAAACGGAAAACATGCCGCGTGCCGATGCGCGTGGCGCAGGAGGTTTGTTTTATGCGGGATCCGAGGCTGGATAAACTGGCGGATGTATTGGTCAATTATTCCGTGCATGTGCAAAAAGGGGAAAAGGTGCTGATCGAGGCGCGCGGCATCGACGCGGAGCTGGTCAAAGCGCTGATCGAAAAGGTGTATGCCGCGGGCGGGTATCCCTTTGCGGAACTGGTCGACCTTTCCGTCGAACGCGCCCTGCTCATGGGTACGGATGAGGCACACTGTGCGCTTCGGGCAAAATACGATAAATACCGTATGGAGGATATGGATTGCTACATCGGCGTACGCGGCGGCAGCAACACGTTCGAACTTTCCGACGTGCCGCCCGCCCGTATGCAGGAATACGACCGCATCTATTCTTTCCCCGTGCATCACGAAACGCGTGTGCGGAAAACGAAGTGGGTCGTTTTGCGCTATCCGAACCCCGCCATGGCGCAGAATGCCGGCACGTCGACCGAGGCGTTCGAAACGTTCTATTTCGACGTCTGCACGCTCGACTATTCTAAGATGGACAGGGCGATGGATGCGCTTCAAGCGCTGATGGAGCGGACGGACAAGGTGCGTCTGACGGGCAAGGGTACGGATCTTACGTTTTCGATCAAAGGGATCCCCGCCGTCAAATGTGCGGGGCACATGAACATCCCGGACGGCGAGGTGTATACGGCGCCCGTAAAAGACAGCGTAAACGGCGTCATCACATACAACGCGCCTACGCTGGAAAACGGGATCCGTCACGAAAACGTGCGGCTCGTGTTCAAAGACGGGAAGATCGTCGAGGCGACGTCTTCGGATACGCCCGCTCTCAACGCCGTGCTCGATACGGACGAGGGGGCGCGCTATGTCGGCGAATTTGCCATCGGCGTGAACCCGTATGTGACCAAACCGATGCTGGATATCCTGTTCGATGAAAAGATCAGCGGCTCTATCCACTTTACGCCCGGGTGCAGTTACGACGACGCGTTCAACGGCAACAAGTCGAGCGTGCATTGGGATATGGTGCTCATCCAAATGCCCGAATGGGGCGGAGGGGAGATCTATTTCGACGGCGTGCTCGTCCGCAAAGACGGGGCGTTCGTACTGCCCGAGCTGGCATGCCTGAACCCGGACGCTCTCAAATAGTGCATATTTTTCAAAAAACAGGGCTTTTTGCCGAATTTTTCAAGGAATTTGCGCAAACTATTGACGAAAGACTTCTGTTTTGCTATAATACCGTTGATGCGTGCAGGAGCGGGCGGACTGCCCGAATGCATGTTCAAAATTTGTAAAATTTTAACGGAGGGTTTTTTTCTCATGGCAAACGTAAGAGTTGCAATCAACGGCTTTGGCCGTATCGGCCGCCTCGCTTTCCGGCAGATGTTCGGCGCGAAAGGGTATGAAGTTGTCGCGATCAACGACCTCACCAGCCCCAAGATGCTCGCGCATCTGCTGAAGTATGATTCCGCGCAGGGCAGGTATGCTTTGGCGGACAAGGTCTCCTGCACCGATAACTCCATCATCGTGGACGGCAAGGAGATCCGCATCTATGCCGAAAAGGACGCCAAAGATCTGCCTTGGGGCGAGATCGGCGTAGACGTCGTGCTCGAGTGCACGGGCTTCTATTGCTCCAAAGCCAAGAGCCAGGCGCACATCGACGCCGGCGCAAAGAAGGTCGTCATTTCCGCTCCCGCGGGCAACGATCTGCCGACCATCGTTTATAGCGTCAACGAAAAGACGTTGCAGCCCACCGATACGATCATTTCCGCAGCTTCCTGCACCACGAACTGCCTCGCGCCCATGGCGGATACGCTGAATAAGTACGCGAAGATCAAAAAGGGCTACATGACCACGATCCACGCGTATACCGGCGACCAGATGACCCTGGACGGACCGCACCGCAAAGGCGATCTGCGCCGCGCAAGGGCTGCCGCTGTGAACATCACCCCGAACAGCACGGGCGCCGCAAAGGCGATCGGGCTCGTCATCCCCGAACTCAACGGCGTGTTGGACGGCTGCGCGCAGCGCGTTCCCGTTCCCACCGGCTCTTTGACCCAGCTCGTTGCGATCGTGGACGGCACCGTCGATAAGGACGGCGTGAACGCGGCGATGAAGGCTGCCGCTTCCGATTCCTTCGGGTACACCGAGGATGAGATCGTCTCCTCCGATATCATCGGCATCACCTATGGTTCGCTGTTCGACGGCACGCAGACCAAGTGCATGGATATGGGCGACGGCACGACGCTCGTGAAGGTCGTTTCCTGGTACGACAACGAGAACTCCTACACCAGCCAGATGGTCCGTACGATCAAGTATTTTGCGGAACTCAAGTAAGCCTTTTGTTTCGGCAGTGCGCCCCGCTCTTGCAAGAGCGGGGCGTAATTTTCTTTTTCGGGGCATGCTTTGTTTGACGGGCGAAACGGGGCGTGGTATAATACGATGCGGCGGAGCGGATGTTCCGCACTTTTTTGTCTGTAGGGAGAGTGTTATGATCCGCGCATTGAAACGGGAAGACGAGGAGATCTTTCTTGCGCTTTCCGAACAATTTTATCATTCCGCGGCGGTCCTGCATCCGATCCCGCATGCTTACCACGTGGCTGCGTTTGAAGAGATCGTGAGCGGCAGCCCGTATGCGGCGGGGTATCTTTTAGAGGCGGACGGGAAGCCCGTCGGCATTGCCCTGACCGCGACGACGTATTCGCGTGAATCCGGCGGCAAAGTGCTGTGGCTGGAAGAGCTGTATATTTTGGAGGAGTACCGCAGCCGCGGCTTGGGGCGCGAATTTTTTGCCTTTGCCGAGCGGCTTGCCCGCGAGGGCGGTTATGCGCGCATCCGTTTGGAAGTGGAGGAGGAGAACGTGCGTGCGCGTTCGCTCTACGAACGGTTGGGGTATGAGCCGCTTGCGTACAGCCAGATGTACAAACAGCTGCGCGATCGATGATCCGCCCGCGGTTTACGGTATTTTCAGCGAGAGAAAAAGGTCATGAAGCAACTCGGGGCGCGCCACACGGTCGCCGCTTGCTATACAGGGTATGTTACGCAGGCGATCATCGGGAATTTTGCGCCGCTGTTATTTGTCACGTTCAATCAATCTTACGGGGTCTCCCTGTCTTTGCTGGGGTTGATGATCACGGTCAACTTCGGAACGCAGCTTTTGGTCGACCTGCTTGCGGCACGGTTCGTGGACGCGATCGGGTATCGGCCCTGCATGGTCGCGGCGCATGTGTTTGCGGGCGGCGGGCTGATCTTGCTTGCTGTGCTGCCCAACGCGATCGCCGCGGCTCCCGCGGTGGGGCTGTTCATCGCCTCTGCCGTCTACGCGGTGGGCGGCGGGCTGATCGAGGTGCTCGTCAGCCCCGTGGTCGAGGCATGCCCGAGCAAAAACAAAAAAGCGGCGATGAGTTTGCTGCACTCTTTTTATTGCTGGGGGCAGGTCGCCGTCGTGGCGCTTTCCACGCTCTTTTTTTCGCTCGCAGGCATTGAAAATTGGGCGATCCTGGCTTGTGTTTGGGCGGCGGTCCCTCTGTTGAACGCCGTCTACTTTAGCTTTGTGCCCATGTTCCGCCCCGTCGAGGAGGGGCAGGCGATGCGCCTTCCGCAGCTTTTAAAGACGCGTGCGTTTTGGCTGTTTGCCGTGCTCGTCGCCTGCGCCGGGGCAGCCGAGCTTGCCGTCGGGCAGTGGGCGTCCGCCTTTGCCGAAGAGGGGCTGGGCGTGAACAAAACGCTCGGCGATCTGCTTGGACCCTGTTTGTTTGCCGTATGCATGGGCGTCGCGCGGGTACTGTTTTCGCTCTTCGGCAAACGTGTGCCCATCCGCCTCGCGCTGCTGGTCGCGGCGGTCGGCTGTGCGGGCGGGTATTGCCTCTGTGCGTTTGCACCCGCGTCCGCGCCGTGGCTGGGGCTTGTCGGCTGCGGCATGGTGGGGCTGTTCGTGGCGATCATGTGGCCGGGGACATTCTCGTTTGCGTCGGAGCGGCTGCCCGCGGGCGGTACGGCGATGTTTGCTTTGCTCGCTTTGGCGGGCGATTTCGGCTGCACGGCGGGCGGTTCCGCCGTCGGGGCGCTCTCCGATGCGTTCGGGGGGAATATTCGTTCGGGGATCGCGTTCGGGCTGGCGGTGCCCGTGTTCATGTTTTTCGTATTGCTTTTTTCGGGAATACATAAAAAACAAAAGCCGCTTTTGGGAGAAGGGCAGAGCGGGCAATAACATGTTTTCTTCTCCGCGCATAGTATGAGAAAGGAGGCGCGCTCCGATCTTTACGTACAAAGGGAGAAGAAAGACTATGTCATTACTGTGTTTGCTCTTTATCGGGTATGCCTGTTGTTGCGGTGCTCCGTCTTCGCAGGCGGGATCCGTCGGCAGTACCTGCGGATGCAGGCAGCAGGAACAGAGCGGCTGTGTGGTTTCCGCTTCGGTGCCGATGTGCAGCGGTTCCTGCGGCTGCACGGGGTTCGGCAGTAACACGGGCATCTGCGGCGATGCGGCGTATTATGCGCGGCAGTATGCGCTTTGCCGCTGCTGCTGTAAAAATTAAGGGAAAAGGGCGGCGCTGCCGCCTTTTTTCTTAAATCCGCGGATAGCCGTGCGGCAACGGTTGCCATTTTTCTGTAAGTATAGTACAATATTTTTGCGCGCACGTGGCGCAATTGGCAGACGCGCCGGACTTAGAATCCGGTGGGAGACCTTGCAGGTTCAAATCCTGTCGTGCGCACCAAGATAAAAAGTCGACATTTTCTGAAAACAGAAAGTGTCGACTTTTCTTTATGTAAAAAATATGTTATAATGAAACAAAAGAGGGGAAATAAACGTGAATTATACAAAACAAGTAAGAGAGTATTGCGGAAAGCACGGTAAAGGATTAATAGACATTTCAGTTGTTCGTAATACCGTATTTTCGGATATACCGTATAAAACGTTGTTAAAAATCTTTAACCGACTTGAAGAAGAAGGAATCGTGAAAACTGTTTCAAAAGGCGTTTACAGTATTGGCAAGAAGAAAATTGATGAGCGAAAGATACTTTCTGATTATACAAGTAACGGAAAAGGAATGATTGTCGGCTATACACTGTTTAGTAAAATAGGGTTAACGCTTTATCAAGATGAGCGCATGGTAATTTATACTAATGTTATTACGACAAAACAAAAAAGTATTGGCAATTTGTTATTAAAGAAAGTCGATTTAATATTTACGGATGAGATTATAGATTTAGTTTCATTGCTTGAAATTCTTGATATCGGCTTTGGGATGCGAGGTGGAGATTATTTAACATATAGGAATGTCG
>CALWBR010000024.1 GCA_944376145.1 uncultured Clostridia bacterium
GGGGTTCACGTCCTGGTATTCGTCCACAAAAACGTGCGTGTACCTGCCCGCGACCTCGGCGCGCACCTGCGGCTGCGCGAGCAGGGCGAGGCACTTGTGCTCCAAGTCCGAAAAATCCAGCGCGCCGGCACGGCGCTTCGCCTCGGCGTACTGCGCGTCAAAGGCGAGCAGCAGCTCTGCCAACGCCGCCGCGAGCTTGCCCGACGCAAAAAAGCGGGCTTGCTCCTCTTCGCGCGTTTCCAGAGCGGGCAGCGCGTCTTTGAGCGCGTTGGTATCGTCGCGCACGCCGCCCAGCGCCGCATCCAGCGCGAGCGCCTCCGCATTGCCCGCCGCCTTGAGCTTCGTGTTGGGCGGCTTGTTGGGGAAGCCCGTCTGCGCAAACAGCGGCGCGGCGGCAAACACATCCTCCGCGGCGAGCACGGCGTCCGCGAACGCCGCCCGCGCGGAGAGAAAAGCGAGATGCTTTTCGTTCATGAGCCCCGCCCGCACGAACGGCTCCGCTTCGGCGGCGAGCGCCGCGCACCGCTCTTTGAGGCGGGCGGCACGGCGGCGGACGGGCGCAAACAGTTCCTCGGCGAGCGCGGCAAAGCGCTCCTCTCCGTACAGCGCGGGCACGCCCCGCAAAAACGCGGCGGGGTCCGCTTTGGAGACGACGCTTGCGTACGCTTCCAGCACGATCTCCTTCAGCCGCCCGAACCCGCGCGCGCCGGCAAAGACGGCGGAGAGGAGACGGAAAGAGGCGTTCTCCTCTTCGAGCAGGCGCTCGAACGTGCGGTCTACGGCGCGGCTGCGCAGCTTGGCTGCCTCGGCGTCGTCGATAACGCGGAAGGTGCCGCTCACCTCCGCCTCATAAAAATAGCGGCGGATGACGGAACTGCAGAACGAGTGCACGGTACAGATATCCGCCGTACCGATCTGCGCGAGCTGCTCTTTGAGCCGCGCCGCCGCGGCGGGGTCTTGTTCGGCGTTGATGCGCGCGACGATCGCGGTACGCAGGCGTTCCTTCATCTCTCCGGCGGCAAGGTTGGTGAAGGTGACGGCGAGGATGCCGCCGACCTCCGCCTCGCCCGAGAGCACGAGCGAGACCATGCGCTCGATCATGACGAACGTTTTGCCGCTGCCCGCGGACGCGGAGACGAGCACTTCGCCCTCCGCCTCGATGGCGGCGCGCTGTTCTTCGGTGGGTCTGCGTTCGCTCATATCCCCCTCCCTTCGCGCACGATGCGCACGATCTCTTCCTCGGTGACGCCCTTCTCCTGCCGCGTGCCGGAGGAGGGGTCGAACCCGCAGACGCCGCCGTACGGGCAATAGGAACATGCGCCCTCGTACGGGGATGCGGCGATGCAGCCTGCCTGCGTCTCTTCGGCGCATTTGCGCGCCGCCAGGACGGAATAGGAGACAAAGGCGGAAAAATCCGCCGCGGCAAGACGGCGCCTGGTCTTTTTGCCGCCGATGCCCGCGTCGATGAACCGGCTCTTGCCCGAAACGAGCGCCGTATCGCTCATGCGAACGACGGGGTCTTCGTCGACGGTGTAGCCCTGCATGCGGAAGGGCGCATCCTCCTTTTCTCCCGAATACCCGACGCGCGCGGGGAAGTAGTACGCGCCGGCGGGCTTTTTTTCGCGCTGCGGGGCGGCGCCGTCCCCCAACGAAACGGCGTAAAGATACAGCGGCAGCTGCAGCCGCCTGCCCGTGTAGTACTCCTCCGCGCCCGTGCCGATCTGCCCCGTTTTGTAATCGACGACGCGCACATAGTCGCCGCAGGTGTCGATGCGGTCGATCTTTCCCGCGAGCCACACGGGGTGCTCGCCGCGCAGGATCGCAACGCCCCTGTACCGGGACCCGGGGTACCCGAAGGACTGCTCCGCCCCCGCGACGGTAAAGGAAGAGCCGGCAAGCTGCTCGTATACGTTGCGGCTGACGATGACGGCGTCGCGCACCAGCGCGCGGGCGGAAAACCCGCCCGTACGAGTATCCGCAAGGCTGCGGTAGGGTTCCTCCGCCAAGAGCAGCTCCGCCTGCTCCCGCGCGAACGCCTCGCAGGCGGCGGCGTCCGCCAAAGAGGGCAGCGCTTCGGCGAGGCGGCGCAGCACCTCGTGCAAAAAGATGCCCGTATCCGCGCTGCGCACGCTCTGCTCTTCCCTTTCCTGCAGCTGCAGCCCCTGTTCCGCAAAATTGCGGTACGGGCAGCGGAAATACCCCTCGGCAAAGGTGGGAGACACGGCTTCTCTGCCGTGAAAGACCGCCTCGCCGCCGTTGGGGATGAAATCCTCCCGTTTTTGTTCGCCGAAAAGCAGCGCGGCGGGCGCGTCCCCGCGCGCATGCAGCGCGGCGTACACGCCCGTGCAGGCGGTAAAATCTCCTCCTCCCCGCCGATATGCGTCCGCACGGCGCAAGAGCAGACGGACGGCGGGCGTCTTTTCGGAACAGACGCAGCCGAGGTAACGAAGATACGCGGCGGCGTTCGTGTGCTCCTGCTTTTCCAATCGGGCGCGCGTGAAGACGGGCAGCGGCGCGCCGTCCGCCGTGAACAGGGCGCGCAGCTCCGCGACGATCGCGCTCGGCTTACAGGCGTCCCCGCCCTTTGCCTGCGGCCAGGTGAGGCACAGGCGCTCGGAAAACCCGCACAGCGCCAGCCCGACCGTCTCCCGGGCGCGCGCGTTCACTTCGCGGATCTTGGGGCTGAGCGCGACTTGCAGCGCGCGCAGGCGGTCGATGTCGCGGTCCGAAAGCAGGGCGGTATCCTCGCCGGAGGGCGGCACGGCGTCCGTCATGCCGGCGGCGAACACGTACTTGGCGCAGCCGCGGCGGCTCTCCGCAATGCCGCCGACGAACACAGCGTCCGCGTATTGCGGGATGAGCGAGACCTCCGCCTCCGCAAACCCCTCGGCGAGCAGGGCGGCAAACTCTTCGGCGGCGAACGTCTGCCCGCCCGCAAGCGCCTCCGCCTCGCCGATGACGCGCAGCACCCCTTCGTACCCGCGGGCGGCGAACGCGGCTTCCGCGCGCGCGCCCTCCTCTTCCAGCGCCTTTACGAGCTTTTCCTGCGTTTTTTCGCACCCGAAACCTTCCAAAAGCGCGCGGACGGCGCGGCAATACGCGCCGCCGGGCATGGAAGAGCCGAGCCCCTCGAAGGAGGAGACCAGTTGCTGCCGCAGCGCGTCGAAGAGCAGCGGCTGCGCGGCGACGTCCTTGATCGCGCGCTTTGCCCCGCCGCGGTAATTGGCGTATTTTAAAAGATAATTGCGGTACTCCTCCCGCACGGCGCGGTCGCCGCCGAAGAAAGGGCTGCCCAAAAGCAGATCGACGTCGGCAGGGTCGAAGCCATCCGCGAGCACCGTGAACCAGCGCAGCACGAACTGCGCGAGCGGGTGCTGCAGCAGGCTGCGGCGCACGTCCGCATAATACGGGATGCCGTATTCGCCGAACACTTTTTCCAACGGAAGGGCGTACGAGGCGAGGTCGGGCACATAGACGGCGACCTCGTTGTAGCGCGCGCCGCCGTCGAGCACGGCGCTCTTGACGGAAGCGGCGATAAAGGAAAGCTCGTCCTCCGCGTCCGCGCCTTCGTAAAAGAGGATGCGCTTGGCGGGCAGCGGCGGCTTCCGCACAGGGTCGAACAGACGCGTACGCACCGCCTCTGCCTCGGCGCACAAAAGGGAGGGCAGCACGACGCGCTCGCAGCGCGCGCCCGCGGCGGCGCACAGGCGCTCGAAGTCGCGCACGGCTTCGTTCGTGTACAGTTCCGCCTCGCCGCCGACGAACACGCCCGTCACCGCGCCCGCACAGGCTAAAACGGCGCGGATCCCCTCCGCCGCCTGTCCCGTGAAGGAGGGGAACCCCGCAAAATAGACGTGCGTTTGCGCCAGCGACGCCGCGCGCACCGCCTCCGGCAGCAATTCGAGCACGCCGCTCTCGTCCACGTATTCCTCTCCCAAAAAGGCGAGGTACCCGCGGTAGACGAGCGCAAGGTCGCGCAGCTTGGCTGCCAGGTAGGGCTCCGTCTCCGCCGCCGCGTCCTCAAGCGCGTCGGGCAGGATCTTGGCGGCGCGCAGCTGGGCGACCGTTTCGTACAGTCTGCCCGCCGCACCCGCCGGATTCTTGTTGAAGCAGGTGAGCGACGCGGCGTTTTTCACGGCGACCGCACCCAGTGCGAGCACCGAACCGTGCTTGGAGAGCACCTTTTTTTTGTTGACGCCCCGTAAAAACCGTGCAAACGTCGTCACGGAGCGGTCCAGCACCGTCCCCTTCCCGCGAACGAGCGCGCGCTCCGCCTCCAAAGTGAGGCGGTCCTCGCAAAACACGAGCGCGCGCTCCCCTTCCGGCAGCGCGCCGAAGAACGCCGCAAGCTCCCCGACCGTCGGCGCAAGATACAATTTTACCCGCTTGGCTTCCATGGTACACACAGTATACCATAAATTCCCCTTTTTTTAAAGAAATTTCACCCGATTTGTTTTTACATTCCGCCGTTTTTATGGTATACTGATGGTACTTTCTGCACGATGGTGCAGGGAATACAGACAAAAAGAGGTACCCCCGATGGTCCATAAAAAGAGAGCGGCGCTCGCCGCCCTGCTCGCGGCGGCGCTGGCGGCGCTGCTGCTGTTCACGGGCTGCTCTGCCGCGGTATACGCCGACCTTCGCCCGGGCTGGCAGACAAACAGCGATTACGACGCGGAATTCACGGAGCGGATGACGTATTCGCTCTCCTACGAGAGCCTGTACGAGAGCGACGATACGGGTTGGCGCGTAACGCTGGACGAAGCGAACAGCTCGTACACGACGACCGCCGAGGCGCTGCGCATGTGGCAGGCGCCCGACGGCGAAACGCATTACTCCGTTTACCACATCCGGAGCGTTTTGACCGTTTCCGCCACCTATTCTTTCGTGTATTCGGACGGCTCGCAGGAAGAGATCGTCTCCTTCGGCGGCGACGAGGCGGATTCGTTGGTGACCGACGTTTACTTCCACTCGCTGGCAGCACCCACCGACAACGAAAAACAGCATTCACTGGAACCGATCTACAGCAAAAACGTTGTGCGCTCGCACACGCCCGCAGGGTTTTCCAGCGACCTCGTGAGCTGGTACAACTACACGTCCGAGATCGCCTATAACAGCGACGGAACGAGCGCAAAGCTCTCCTTCACGGACGGCTGGGGCGAGCTTTCGGACGAGGAGCGGAAGGTCAGCGACCACGTTGCCAAGATCTCGCTGACGAACGCGGCGGAAATGGGCGGCGAATACAAGGGGCTGCGCGACTCCAACTCGGCATTCGACAACGCGCAGTTCTACTTTTTGGCGCGCGGGCTCTCGTATACGAACACGGACGACGACGCACAGTCCTCGACGGCAGTGACCATGCTCTCCGAAACGGCGGGCGCGCAGAGCGCGAGCATCGCCTGCAAGGACCGCGCGAACATCAACTGCTCCTTCCTCTTTTCCTCGACCAACCACACGACGGGAACGACGACCGTCTCCCGCCTGAACACGGACATCTACGCGGCGGAAGTTTCCCTCTCGCTCACGGGATCGCAGACGGCATCGGGCGCGGCGCGCACGGTCTACATCGCGCAGGAAGCGGGGTACTTCAACGTACCGCTGCGCATGGAAGTGCCCTTCACCTATTCGGCGGGCACGATCACCTATTCTTTGAAGAGTTTTTCGCACGCGGAATAAGCGGACGCTTACCGCAACGAGGGGCGCCGCGGCGCCCTTCTTTTTTTGGAACGGGAGGCAATGCCATGCCGATCGCAGGGCTGCAAAACACAACGCTTTTAGACTACCCCGGCAGGGTGGCTTGCACCGTGTTTTTGGCGGGGTGCAATTTCCGCTGCCCCTTCTGCCAGAACGCCGAGATCATCGGCGGTTGCAAAGACGCGCTCCCCGAAGAGGAATTTTTCCGCTTCCTCAAACGGCGGCAGGGGGTATTGGACGGCGTGTGCGTTTCGGGCGGGGAACCGCTGTGCGGAGACATCGCGCCTTTCCTTATTAAAATAAAAGAGCTCGGCTTCGCCGTCAAACTGGATACCAACGGCGCTTACCCCGAAAAGCTGCACAAGCTCGCCGAGGCGGGGCTCATCGATTTCGTCGCCATGGACATCAAAAGCAGCCCCGCCCGCTACCCCGTGCTGGCAGGCACGGCGTGCGACATCGGCAAGATCAAAGAGAGCGCCGCGTTTTTGCTGGGCGGCACGCTCCCCTACGAGCTGCGCACGACCTGCGTAAAACCGCTGCACCGCCCCGAAGACTTTGTGTACATCGGGCAATGGCTGCAGGGCGCCACGGCGTACTTTTTGCAGAACTTCCGCCAAAGCGACGCCGTGCCCGCCGCGGGGCTCGCCCCCTTTCCTCCCGCCGAATTGCAGGCGATCCGGCAGCTTGTTCTGCCCTATATCCCGAACACGAACATCCCCGGGGAATGATCCCTTCCGCCCCGCGCAAAAGACCGCCGCCTTTGCGGCGGTCTTTTGCGCCCTTTTGCGCGGCGCACAATATCTCTGTTTGGAATGAACGGGCAAAGAATACTATATCTTGTGCTTTATTAAAAAAAGTTGCCACAAGATATTGACTTTCCGCGCGCGGGGTGCTATAATGGAACCCTACCCGCAAAGCAGGGAATACACAGCGGGCGAAAAGGAGAGGAAAATGTACAAGGTAACCAAGCGTGACGGACAGATCGTCGATTTTGACATCAAAAAGATCGCCAATGCGATCACCAAGGCGTTTGACGCCAAAGAGCGCAAATATTGCGCGAGCGTCATAGACTTTTTGGCGCTGAAAGTCACGGCGGACTTCGAGCCGAAGGTCAAGGACGATCGGATCGCCGTCGAAGACATCCAGGACAGCGTGGAAGCGGTCCTTTCCGAGGCGGGGTATGCGGACGTAGCCAAGGCATACATCCTCTACCGCAAACAGCGCGAAAAGATCCGCAACATGAACAGCACCATGCTCGACTACAAGGCGCTTGTTGACAGCTATGTGAAGGCGACGGACTGGCGCGTGAAGGAGAACTCCACCGTCACCTATTCCGTCGGCGGGCTGATCCTCTCCAACAGCGGCGCGATCACGGCGAACTACTGGCTTTCGGAGATCTATGACGACGAAGTGGCGAACGCGCACCGCAACGCGGAGATCCACATCCACGACCTCTCCATGCTGACGGGGTACTGCGCGGGCTGGTCCTTGAAGCAGCTCATCCAGGAAGGGTTGGGCGGCATCCCGGGCAAGATCACTTCCGCCCCCGCCAAGCACCTTGCCACGCTGTGCAACCAAATGGTCAACTTTTTGGGCATCATGCAGAACGAATGGGCGGGCGCGCAGGCGT
>CALWBR010000025.1 GCA_944376145.1 uncultured Clostridia bacterium
CAAAGCATGCCGCGGCGAGGGAGAAAACGCCGCCGAGCAGCTGTGCCGCGAACGGCGGTTGCTCCCTCAAACTCACGGAAAAATTTTTCATCAGCTTGAAAAATTTTTCGTGAACCTGCAAAAAAACACCTTCCCCACCTGGGGGAAGGCGCTTTTTGCCGGCACGGAAAAATTTCGTGCCCTGTTTAAGCCGTCGCGCTGCGATGCTTTTATGCGTGCGTGCGCGTGACGTTTGTTATGGTCGCGGCGCTGTATTCACTGCCAAGGCTGATCGTGTACGAATCGGCAAACGTCGCCTCCGTCGTCACGGTATACGTTTGCTTATATTCTACATCGGAAGCGCCGGTAAACAACATGGAGATCACGATCTTATCTTCCTGCGTCCAGTCGATCGTATACTCAATGGAGCAATTTTTGACCGCCTGTTTGAATACATCCCAATCGCCGGAATGGGTGAACGCCTTTGTAATGTGCCAACTTTCAGCCACAACGTCATGCGTAGCATTGCCGTCGGCAGAAGTCGCCCCGTTTACGAAATTGTCACCGCGGAAATAGGCGGCAGGCGTCAACCCGGGCGTGGAACCATACAGCCCGATGCCGACCTCATCCCAATTTTCTTGCCCGCGGCTCGAATGATTGCCCGTAATGACGAGCTTTTCGCCCTTCTTGATCGAAGTGAGCCAAGCATTGTCGTCATAACCGACGGCAACATTCCCGACGGTGAAGGAAGTGCTCTGCTGTGACGAGACCGTGATCGCAACATCGTTCGCCGTCACGGCTGCCCCGTCCACGAGGAAGTAAACGACGCTCGTGCCTTCCGCTACGTTGTGAAGACCGTACTGCAATTCAAACGTATCCCCGATGGAGAAGGTGACCGTTACGTCCGTTCCCTGCTTGACGACGCGGATCGTCCAAGGGCTGCTCGTCTTCAGCGCAAAGAATTCATCCGCCGTTCCGAGCGCGCCATTAGTAATGGTATTGCTGACCCTGCCGGGCGTGGACGGCGTTACCGCGTTATCGCCATTAAGGCTGCTGAACCAATAGTTGTCGGGACGGAACGTATAGGTCACACCGTTATCGACGACCTGTACATAGATACCTGCCCAAAACGCGTCCGTTCCGCCTTCAACCTCGCTTGTGCTGCCGCTGAGCGTCGCCGTCAACGTCATCGGAGAGACTTCGCTGACCGAATACGCCGGAGCCGGAGCGTCGATGCTCCCAAAAGTATGCAGATAAGCCTCGCTTTCCGTCGCTTCCACGTAGAGCGGCGCCCAGACCGCGGCAACAGCCACGGCGTCGGTAAAGGTGACCGTCTCCCCCGGGAAGTACTCCGTATTGCCGACGCTCCATGCGTAGAAATATTCCCCTTCGGGAGCAATAAAGGTGTTTTCCGGCAAGGTGAGCACAAAACCGTTACTATAAGCAAAATCTTCCGCCGACAATGCCATCGTGCCCGTGCCCTCCCCTGCGGAGAAGGTCACCTCCGCCGAAGCCGATACTCTGGTGCAGGAGCAGGCATAGCTGACCGTATTTTGCTCTGCGTCATAGACGACTGCATACACATGCGCCGTGTGCGCCGTCTCATAGTCGCAGCCGCTGCACTCCTGATGGTGCCCGTTTTCGCCGTCGGAGACATACGTCAGGCTATGCGCTTCCGTTGCCGTCTCATAGCCGCATTCGGTGCACGCCTGCCAATGGTCCGTTTCATCGCTTGCGGTCTGCAAGGTATGCTCTGCATATTCCCTATAGCGGCACGCGGTGCATGCGCGGTAGTGCCGGTCGCCATCGGCGGTGTAATCGTCGCCGTAGGTATGCGCTGCCGTTGCCGTTGCCGCGCCGCAGTTGCCGCACACCTGATGGTGCCCGTTTTCGCCGTCGGCGACATACGTCAGGCTATGCGCTTCCGTTGCCGTCTCATAGTCGCATTTGGTGCACGCCTGCCAATGGTTTGTTTCGTCGCTTGCGGTCTGCAAGGTATGCGCTGCATATTCCTTATAGCCGCACGCGGTGCATTCACGGTAATGCCGGTCGCCATCGGCGGTGTAATCATCGCCGTAGGTATGCGCTTCCGTTGCCGTTGTCGCGCCGCAGTTGCTGCATTCCTGGTGGTGCCCGTTTTCATCGGAAACGTACTCATACGTATGCGAACCGGCAGTCAGATCGATCGCTTCAGAGCCATCCCCGATGGTGAGCTGCGAGCAAGCAAGGTCGGTCACGATCGTAACGGAGGTGTCGCTGTCCTCAAACACATAGATCGGCACGACGCTCGCCCCTGCGCCCTCGGCGACGGTGACCGTCGTCTTCGTCAGGGTGAGAGAAGCCTTGCAAGCATAGGTACCGGCGTTCGAACGGTCGCCGACGGTGACCGCCGCCTGCGGCACTTCGCTGCCGCTGCCCCAGTTGCCGTTCAAGTACAGCCCGTCCGTATAGGCGCCTTCCGTCGTGATCGTGCTGTTTTCCACGGTGACGGTGCCGCCGCGGACGACCAAGCCCTGGCGCGCGCCCTTGAGCGCTACATGTTTGAACGTAACGTTGCCGGGGACGTTGATCAGGAAGCCCACGCCGTCTTTATCGGTATCGGAGCGATACCCGCCCTGTGCGGTGATCTCGACGGGATCCTCCGCCGTACCCGTGACGTTGATCGTAACGGGCGCATAGAGATACTCGCCGTTCGCCTTCGAGGCGTTGGTGCCGATGGCGTACACGCCGCCCGCCGTGACGGACCCGCCGTTGATGGTGAGCGTGGAGCTGTCCGCGACCCACAGCGCCGTCGAAGTCGTCGTAAGGTCGACCCCTTCGAGGGTGAGCGACGCGCCTTTATCGACATACACCGCCGCATCCGTCCCCGGCGTACTTGCCGTAAGCGGCGTTTCGAATGCAAGGTCGCCGCCCTTGACGGTGAGGACTGCCCCTTCGCCGGTAAGCGACAGCAGCGTCGCGCCTTGCGTCGAAGCAAAGGAGAGCGTTTTGCCATTCAGATCGATCTCGAACGCGCGATCGACGAACAATGTGGAACGCAATTCGATGTCCGCGCTGAGCGTGACGGACGCCGCGCTCGCATCCTCGAACGCCGCGAGCAATTCATCCGCGGCGGCGATGGCGGCGTGATCCGCCCACTTGGTGGTGAGCACGATGTTCTCCGTACCCATCGTCAACGTGCGCTCGGTTTCCTCCGCGTCGGCGGCAATGAACGCGTCGCCGTTGACCCAGCCCATGAACGTTTTACCGCTCTGCGCCGCGGGCGCGGTGAGCACATACGTGCCGCCCTCGTCGAGCGCGGCGACGACAACGCCGTCTACGGTGACGGTGTTCTTTTCCGTCCACACCGCGGTGACGGTGAGCGTGTCGCCCGCCGCGACCGTAGCCGTGGCGCCCGGCTGCAGCGGCGAATCTTCCTCCCCGATCTGCCAGCCGGCAAACACAGAGCCGTCTTTTACAAAGCCGTTCTGCGGCAGGGTGAGCGTGAATATCTCCCCGTCAAAGGCAAACGCCTCTGCGGCGGGCACGGTCTCGCCCGTGGCGCCGTCGCCGCCTGCAAAGGTCACGGTCGCCGTAACGGCTGCCATGTCGCAAACTTCGCAGGTGGCGGAAACAGTCCTTTCCGCATACGCGAGCACATACGTGTGCCCCGCTGCGGGCAGTACGGTGAGATCGAACACGACCGCGTCGCCGTCCGCAAAGGTGTACGTCGTCGTATAGATCCCTTCCTGCGTGCAGCTTTGCGCCTGCTTCAGTACCATGAAGTAGCGCTCCGCCTGCGGTTCGCCCTCGAAGTCGACGTTACCATCGCTGCTCACGCTGTCTATGCCGGGCAGTTCGCGTTCAGCGGTATGCCCTTCCGTGCCGGCGGCACAGAGGATGCAGGTGCCCGTCGCGACGCCCGGCGTGCCTTCACCGGGCTCGTCGCCCGCGGCGACCGCCCAGGTATAGCTGTGCCCCGTTGCGGGAACGGGCACGCCCGTCACGATGACGAGCACGCTCGCGCCGTCCGCTTCGGCTTCGTATTGATAGGATGCAAAGCCCGCTTCCGTGCAGGTGGGCGCTTTCTGCGCGCCCTCGGAAGACGGCGCCCAGTTGGCGGTATCCTCCGCGTCCACGGCGGGCACGGCGACCGTTTTGGTCGCGCCGCATTCGGTGCAGGCGACCGTCGCCTGCCATGCCTCGCCCATCGCCTCGGTATAGGCGACGACCGCGCGGTAGGCAAGATGCGGGTACGGCGCATCGGTCACGGTAAAGACGACCGTTGCCCCGTCCGCAAACGTATAGGTGTATTCGACGATCCCTTCCTGCGCGCAGCTGATCTGCTGGCGGAAGACGCGGTAATACTTCTCCGCAGCGGGAGCGGTATCCGTCGTGTTGGCAGAACGCACCTGCGGCAATTCGCGGGTGAGCGTGCTTTCACCGCAGGCGCACACGCCCGTGGCAACGCCCGCCTGCCCGATCGGCTGCGCGTCGTCTGCGACCGACCACGTATAGCTGTGCACGTGCCCCGCCGTCACGGTGACCGTGACCGTCTTGCTCTCCGCGCCGTCGGCTGCGAAGGTGAACACATACACGCCCGCTTCGGCGATGGTGAACGCCTCCCCGGAGACGGGCGCCAGCGCGCTCGCCGCCGCGCCGTCCTTCGTATAGGTGACGCGGACCTGCGCACCTTCGGTAGCGGACCACGTCAGCGTGACCTGCTCGCCCGCAACGATCTGCGCCTTATCTGCCGCCGCCGTGATGACGGGGGCTGCGGGCTGCTCCTTTTCGGTGACGGTGACGGAGCAGAAGTCTTCCAAAACCGTGCCGTCCTCCGTGCCGTAAGAGCCGACAAAGACGACCGCTTCGCCCGCGCCGACGGCGGTCACGAGACCGTTTTCATCGACGGTGACGATATCTTGGAAATCTTCGTCGACGCTCCACACGAGCGCCTTGTCCGTCGCGTTTTCAGGCTCGATCGCCGCGCTCAGTTGGAAGGTCTCCCCTACTTCGAGTTCGAGCGTTTCGTTACTGATCGTGACGCTTTCCACATACACTTCCGAGGGTCCGGGTTCTTCCGCCGCCGTGACCGTGACGGTGCACGTCGCGTTCACATCCCCCGCCGTCGCGGTGATGGTCGCCGTACCTGCCGCCACCGCCGTGACCGTGCCGTTCGAAACGGTCGCGATCGCTTCGGCGGACGTGCTCCATACGACGGTATCCGTGCTGTCCTCAGGAGTGACCACTGCCGTCAGCGTCGACGTTTCGCCCACTTCGAGCGCAAGCGTCGTTTCGCTCAACGTGACGCCCGTTGCGGGAACGTCCGTCTCACCCTCCCCTTCGCCGCAGGCAGCAAACGCTGCCAGCGTGAAGCCGAGGATGCAGGCAACAAGGACCCATAGGAACTTTTTTGCCTTCATGCTTCTTATCCTCCCTGTCGGCAAACCACACAACACACGCGTGCTTTGCCGTAAAATGTATTTCAAGATCCGTCAAATGGATAGGGTTGCAAACGCAGTTTGCAACCCGCTTTTACCAAGGGAAAAGCGGACCTTGAGACCCGATTTTTGCGCGCAGCGCCGCGCCTGCGGCGCTGCATGAAAGTATGGTATAATTATACACGAACGCAGCCGCGCTGTCAATGCTGCAACACACTTTTCCCTTGCTCGCTCTCTGTTTTTTTGCGTGCCTTCCCGATGCAGCAAACAGCAAGGCTACCCGCCCAGCGCCCCTCATCCGTTTTTTTGCAGCCTACTGCAAAAAAACACCTTCCCCACCAGGGGGAAGGCTTGTATGGATATAATCCTCTGCAAAAGCAAAAACCGCGCTTTTTGCTTTTGCACCTTGCGCCGCGCGGGCGGTGTGGCGGAAGTGGGTGAAGCCGCGGCATTTTGATAACGGTG
>CALWBR010000026.1 GCA_944376145.1 uncultured Clostridia bacterium
GTCTCCCTCAAATCACGGCAAATCGCAGCGCCTTTGCGCGAGATTTGCGTGAACCCCGTCAGCTTGAAAAATTTTTCGTGAACAAACAAAAAATGAACAGGGCGCAGAGCCGTGAAGGATCTGCGCCCGATCCATATATGATAAGGGGGAAAATGATGAGCGATCTGAGGTAACCAAGCGGAAGCGCGTTTCGTCTTTCGTTTGATTACACGCATATTATAGCCGACCATGCCAAGAAAGTAAAGCAAATAAAAAATTTTTTTTGAAAATTTTGAAAATTAAATTTTTGTGCGTTTTTTGTTGTTTTTTATCGTTTTTTCAAAGATCGACCTGCAAAAATCGTTCACCTTGTTCCAAATTCACAAAAAAAACCGTGTAATTCTGTGAAACGTGCGTTTCAAACATCGGGCAAAGCCGCGGCGGTCAAAGCACGCGGCAAAACAGGCAGCCGAGCACGACCGCACAAAAATTGGCGGCGAAGGCGAGCAAAACGGGCAGCACGGGGCGCTTGCCGCGGCAGCCTGCAAAGTACACGGCGGAAAGGTAAAACACCGTTTCTCCCGCGGCATACACGCAGGCGGCACAGCGAGCGATGTACGAATCCGCCCCGTAGCGGGCGAACAGGTCGCTCACCACCGAAAGTGCGCCGCTGCCCGAAAACGGCTTGATGAGCACGAGCGGGGCGATCTCGGGCGGGATGCCGAGAGCGGCAAACGCGGGAGAAAGCGCCTTGCAAAGCAACGCCGAAAGCCCGCTCGCCTCAAACAATTCCGCCAAAACGAGCACGGCGGCAATGTACGGGAGCAGGGAGCGCAGAAGCGGAACGGCGTCCGCCACGCCCGCGGCAAAGCTGTCGTACACACGCACCTTGCGCACCGCCGCGAACAAAAACACCGCCAAAAACAGCAAAGGCACCAAGACGGCGAACAGCATGGCGCCTCCCCTTACGGTTTGCGCCGCCTGCGCGCCTTCCGCGCGTAGACCGCCAGCACCGACCCCGCGCCGACGACGAGCGCGCCGAGCGAGGCGAGCAGGATCGGCAAGTACACATCGTACGGATCCGCCGCCCCCGCGGCGGCGCGGACGGCGATGACCGTGGAGGGAAAGAGCTGGACGCCCGCGCAAGCGATGACAAACAGCAGCGCCTGCCCGAAGCCGTTGCCTTCCTCCCGCAAAAGGCGCATCGCGCGCGTGCCCGCGGGGGTCGCCGCGCCGCCCATGCCCAAAAGGTTCGCGGCAAGGTTGATCGCCGCCTGCCCGAGCGCCGCCTCGTTTTTTGTACGCAGCAGCCTGCCCGTGAGCGGGCGCAGCCCGCGGGCGAACCCGCGCAAAATGCCGGCGTCTTCGGCGACGCGCAAAAAGCCCAGCCACACCGCCCACACCGCCGCCAGCTGCAAACCGAGCGCGACCGCCTTGCCCGCGCCCGCAAGCAGGGCGGGCAAAAACGCGGCGGCGTCCTTGAAAAGGAGCGCCGCCGCCGACGCCGCAAACACGACCGTAAACAGAATGTTCATTCCTCGCCCCTCCCGCCGGCTGGCTTTTGCTTTACCCTATGAGCAGACTTGTCCGTTTTATGCACTGCCGCCCCGTTTTTGTTTACTTTGCCCGCAAAATGCAGTATAATGGACGGGAAAAAACATCTTTCGGCGCAAAACGGCGCACAGAGGGGCTGCTTATGGAGAAAAAACCCTATTACATCACCACGGCGATCGCCTATACTTCGGGCAAACCGCACATCGGCAACACGTACGAGATCGTGCTCACCGACGCCCTCGCGCGCTTCAAGCGGCTGCAGGGTTTTGACGTGCGCTTCCAGACGGGCACGGACGAGCACGGGCAGAAGATCGAAGAAAAGGCGGCAGCCGCGGGCGTGACGCCCCGGCAGTTCGTGGACGGCGTGGCGGCGCAGATCAGGCAGATCTGGGATCTGATGAACGTCTCCTACGACAAATTCATCCGCACCACCGACGAAGACCACGAAAAACAGATCCAAAAGATCTTCAAAAAACTGTACGAACAGGGCGATATTTACAAGGGCTCGTACGAGGGGCTGTACTGCACGCCCTGCGAATCCTTTTGGACGCCTTCGCAGCTGGTGGACGGCAAGTGCCCCGACTGCGGCAGGGAGGTCAAGCCCGCCAAAGAAGAGGCGTACTTTTTCCGCATGAGCAAGTACGCGGAGCGGCTGCAAAAATACTACGACGAGCACCCCGAATTCATCCTGCCCGTCTCCCGCAAAAACGAGATGGTGAACAACTTTTTGAAGCCGGGACTGCAGGATCTGTGCGTTTCGCGCACTTCCTTTACCTGGGGCATCCCCGTGGACTTCGACCCCAAACACGTGGTGTACGTGTGGCTGGACGCACTGACCAACTATATCACGGGCTTGGGCTACGACGCGGACGGAAAATCGGACGCGCTCTTTGAAAAATACTGGCCCGCCGACGTGCACGTGATCGGCAAGGACATCATCCGCTTCCACACCATTTACTGGCCCATCTTTTTGATGGCGCTGGGGCTGCCCCTGCCCAAGCAGGTGTTCGGGCACCCGTGGCTGCTGATGGACGGCAGCAAGATGAGCAAGTCGCGCGGCAACGTCATCTATGCGGACGAGCTGGTCAACGTGTTCGGCGTGGACGCGGTGCGCTACTTCGTGCTGAACGATATGCCCTTCGAAGGGGACGGCAACATTACCTGGGAGCTCATCACCGAACGGGTGAACGCCGACCTCGCCAACACGTACGGCAACCTCGTTTCGCGCACGGCGGCGATGGCGCGCAAGTATTTTGCGGGCGAGCTGCGCGACGCGGGCGCGGCGGAGCCCGTGGACGGCGAGCTCAAAGCGATGGCTTGCGCGCTGCGGGATAAAGTTGCCGCAAAGATGGACGAATTCAAAATTTCCGACGCGCTGGGCGAAATTTTTGCCTTTTTGCGCCGCCTGAACAAATACATCGACGAGACCGCGCCCTGGCAGCTCGCCCGCGACGAGGCGAAACGGGAGCGGCTCTCCACCGTTTTGTACAACCTCGCCGAAGGGATCGCGATCGCAACGTCGCTGCTGGCGCCCTTCCTGCCCGAAACGGCGGAAAAGGTTTTTGCGATCTTGGGCACACAGCCGCGCGGATACGAGACGCTGAACGCGTTCGGGCTGCTGCCGAACGGGACCCGCGTTTCCGACGCGGACGCGCACCTGTTCGAGCGCCGTGCGTATAAGGACGTGGAAGCGGCGTACGCGGCGCTGCACGAGCCCGCCAAAACGGAAAAGGCGGAACAGCCCGCCGCCAAAAAGCACGAGCCCGAATACCCTGCCGAAATTTCCATCGACGACTTTGCCAAAGTGCGCATGCAGATCGCGGAAGTGATCGCCTGCGAAAAGGTGGAAAAGAGCGACAAACTCTTAAAGAGCACCGTGAAGATCGGAGATAAGACGCGCACCGTGGTCAGCGGCATCGCCAAATTTTACACGCCCGAAGAGATGGTCGGCAAAAAAGTGGTGATGATCACCAACTTAAAGCCCGCAAAACTGCGCGGCATCGTGAGCGAGGGCATGCTGCTGTGCGCCGAGGACGAGGAGGGCAACCTGAGCCTGCTCACCCCCGAAAAAGCAATGCCGAGCGGCAGCGGGATATACTAAAAAGTTCACGCGTTTCTCGCACAAAGGTGCTGCGAAACGCCGTGATTTTGAGGGGCAACCGCTGCCCTTCCGTTGGTCGGGACAGCGTTTTCCCCTCCGCGCGCGATAATTTAGGGCTTCGTATTATAGAAATCGCGCGCGTTCACCCCTTTTCGGGAACGCCGCAGGTATGCGGCAAATGCGGTACGGCGGGCGGAATCTGTTCCGCCCGCCGTTTTTTTCAAAAATTTTTTGTGTTTTGATGAGTAATTTTGCCCGTTCGCACGTTTAACGGATGAGAGGACCGAGCGGGGACGATCCCGCGCGAGAGAGAGGATAGAACCATGTACGATAGCGGAGCAGAGCTCTACCGCGCCTGGCTTGCGGGCGACGGTACGGCGCTCGAACAGCTGGTCGGGGCGTACAGCGACGCACTCGTTCGCTTTGCGTACTCCTATACGGGCGAGACGGCTGCCGCGGAGGACGTAGCCGCGGACGCCTTTGCCGTGCTCATCGTCAAGCGCAAACCTTTCTCCGAAGGGGCGCGGTTCAGGACCTATCTCTACAAGATCGCGCGCAACAAGGCGCTCGACCGGCTGCGCAAAAACAAGCGACAGGCGGCGCTGCCCGAGACGCTCCCCGCGGACGGGGACGCGGAGCGGGAACTGCTCGGCTCCGAGCGGGACAGGGCGCTCTTTGCCTGCATGCGGCGGCTTGCGCCGCAGTACCGCGAGATCCTCGAACTCACCTACTTTGACGGGTTTTCGCCCGAACAGGCGGGAAAAATCCTCAAAAAGAACAGAAAACAGATCTACAACCTCCTCTCCCGCGCAAGGGCCTCTCTCAAAGAATTGCTCGTAAAGGAGGGCATCTCCCATGAAGACCTATAGAGAACGGACGAACGACATTCTGGCGCGCGCCGAAGGCATGAAACAGCGCTCGCGCCGCAACACACTCATCTCCGTGCTTGCGGTATGCCTCGCCGCGCTGTGCGGGCTGCTGCTTTTGCTGTTCGTGCCCTATGCGAACGCGGGGATGCCCACCCTTGCGGAATACCGCGGCAGCGACTACTACCCGCTCATGCAGAAGATCAACACGCTCACCTACCGCGCGCCGAAGTACAAAAACAACTTTGAAGCGCTTACGGGCTGGGTGCAGGATCTGTTCGGCGGCTACGGCGCGGCAGATGACAAGGAGGCGCCCAATGACAGCGCAGACGAAGGAAACGATTACCTCGAAGTCACCGACAACCAGGTGGCGGGGGTCATCGAAGGCGACCTTTTCAAAGCCACGGAAAGCACCTTTTTCTACCTGACGTGGGAAAAGGACAATTACATCCTGCGCGCCTGCTCGATCGCGGGGGAAGATTCTGCGATCCTTGCCGAATACACCGTTCCCGCCGACGAGGGCACGCGCACGGGCGGCTACACCGACCGCGCGGAGATCTATCTGAGCCGCGACGGGGACACGGTGACGCTGTTTTCCCCCGCCTATGTGCAAAGTGAAAGGCAGCTGTACACGCAGATCACAAGCATCGACGTCTCCGACCCCTCCGACATGGAGCTGACCCACAGAGTGTATATTTCGGGCAGCTATCTCTCTTCGCGCAAGGTAGACGGCGCCTTCCTGCTTATAAGCCACTTCGCCGTGCGCAGCAACCCCGACTTTGCCGACGAGGCGCAGTACCTGCCGCAGATCGGCACCCCCGGCGCCATGCAGAGCCTGCCCATGGAAAATATCGTGCTTCCCGACGACGCAGACGCGGCGCGCTATACGATCGTGTGCTCGCTCGCCGAAGACGGGCTGATCATGAAAGACGCCTGCGCCCTCTTTTCGTACACGGATACGGCATACGTTTCGGAAAACAACGTCTTTCTGACCCGCGGCGAGAAGGCGGGCGGGGTAGACGCCGTGGGCGAAACGGCAGGCTATTCCTATAAGCAGACCTACACGGGGATCGGCTGCCTCGCCTATGCAGACGGCGCGCTTGCCTACAAAGGCGAATTTTGCGTACCCGGTTCCGTAAAAGACCAATACAGCCTGGACGAGCGGGACGGCATGCTCCGCGCCGTCACCACATTGGAGCGCTGGGGGGTACAGGGCGCGGGCGCGGAAAGCGTGCCCACGGGCAGCAGCGCGGGGGTGTATATCATAGACCTCGCCGATTTTCAGACCGTCGGCGCGCTCGAATGGTTCGCGCCTGCGGGCGAGCGCGTCATGTCCGCGCGCTTTGAAAAGGCGGAGAACATCGTTTGGGTGTGCACCGCCGTTGAGTTCACCGACCCCGTGTTCCGCATTGACCTCACTGACCCCGCGCACATCACCTTTACCGAGACGGGCACCGTCGAAGGGTATTCGCACACCCTCCTCGACTTTACAGACGGCACCCTTTTGGGCATCGGATACGGCGGATCGACGTGGGAGCTCAAGATCGAGCTGTACGAAAGGCAGGGCGACGAAGTGGTTTCGCTCGACGCGTACACGGCGGACGAGAGCATCTCCACCGACTACAAGGCGTACTTCATCGACCGCGAAAACGGGCTGGTCGGCATGCAGGTGTACGACCCCTACCGCGATGAGAGCGACTACCTTGTACTCGCCTATGACGGCTACGGGCTTGTTGAGGCGCTGCGCCTGCCCATGGAGGGCGGCGCCAACTATGACAACACCCGCGCAGCGTACATCGACGGCTGGCTGTATGTCCTTTCCGACAACGAAACGGGCTTCTGCGCGGTACAGCTCTGACCGCAGGCAGGCGGAACGCCCTGCGCGCCCTGCCGGACGGCAAAACGCTCCTCTCTCCGCCCCGCGACTGTGCCGCGGGGCGGATTTTTGTTGACGAACGGCGCAAAAAGGGGTACAATAGGCGCGCTATGTACATCGATACGCACGCGCATCTCAATTATAAGGACCGCTACGGGGACATCCCGGCGCTGCTGCGCACGATCGCGGACGCGGGAGTGGAAAAAGTGATCAGCATCGGGTGGGACCTGCCCTCTTCCGCGCTCGCCGCGGCAATGGCGGAACGCGCCCGCATGCTGTATTTTGCCGCAGGGGTGCACCCCTCGGACATCGGCGGCATGCGCGACGGCGATTTGGAGCGCATCGCCGAGCTGCTTGCCGCGCCCAAGGGCGTCGCCGTGGGCGAGATCGGGCTGGACTACCACTACGAGGGCAGCGACCCCGCCGCGCAACAGCGCGCCTTTGCCGCGCAGCTGGAACTGGCAAGCGCGCTGGGGCTGCCCGTGTGCATCCATTCGCGCGACGCCGCGGAAGACACGCTGCGCCTTTTAAAGGACAACCGCGCCAAACTGCACGCGGGCGGGGTGATGCACTGCTTTTCGGGCAGCGCCGAAACGGCGCTCGAATACCTGCGCCTGGGGCTGTATATCTCCTTTGCGGGACCCGTCACCTTTAAAAACGCACGAAGGCAGCAGGAAGCGGCGAAAGCCGTGCCGGACGATCGGCTTTTGGCGGAGACGGATTCTCCCTACCTTGCGCCCGAGCCTTTGCGCGGCACGCAGAACACGCCAGCGAACGTGCCGCTCGTGTACGAACAGCTTGCCCGCCTGCGCGGGCAGGACGAGGAGACGCTCGCCGCGCAGAGCCGCGCAAACGCGCACGCCCTCTTTTACAAACTTAAAAACGAAGGCTGAACCATGGAAAACAACGAGACTTTCACCTATGCGATCGGCGACAATTTGTACATCAACCTGACCAGCCGCTGCACCAACGCCTGCACCTTTTGCGTGCGCAACGGGAAGGCGGAATTTTGCGGCTACAAGCTCTGGCTCGCCCGCGAACCTTCCCCCGAGGAGGTGCTCGCGCGCATCCCCGCGGACATTGCGCGCTACAAAGAGTACGTGTTTTGCGGCTTCGGCGAACCGACCCTGCGCCTCGACGCGCTGCTTTCGATCGGGCAGGAGCTGAAGCGGCGGGGCGCGACGGTGCGGCTGAACACGAACGGGCAGGCGGACCTCATCCACAAACGGGACGTGAGCGGCGAGCTCGCTTCCGCCGTGGATAAGATCAACGTGAGTTTGAACGAGGCGACCGCCGACGCCTATGCGGCGCTGTGCAAGCCTGCATTCGGCGAAGCGGCGTTTTCCGCACTGCAAACGTTTGCCGCAAACTGCGCAAAGCGGGGCATCGACACCTGGCTGTCCGTCGTGGACATCCTCGGGCAGGAAAAGCTGGACGCCTGCCGCAAGATCGCCGCGGCGTGCGGCGTGCCGCTGAAGGTGCGCCCGTACATCGCCTGAAAAAAGGGAGCGCGCCCGAAAAAGCGCACTCCCCCGCACCACTTTCATACGGGTGATGCCCGCAGCGCCCGCATTTTCGGCGGGCACGCTACCAGTTTGCGCACGAACGGGCGGCATTATTCCGAAACGAGGGAACATCATGGAGACGGTACGCGAGATCCTGCAAAAAAACGGATTCCTCTTCAAAAAAAAGTTCGGGCAGAACTTCATCACCGACGGGAACCTGCTTGCCGCGGTCGCCGCGGATGCGGGCGTGGACGGGGGTACCGCCTTGGAGATCGGTGCGGGCGCGGGCACGCTCACGCGGGCGCTGGCGGCGCGCGCCGAGCGCGTGGTCGCCTACGAGATCGACGAAAAACTCCGCCCCGTGCTTGCCCAAACGCTCAAAAACTGCCCGAACGTGCAGCTCGTGTTCGGCGATTTTTTACGTGTTGACCTTGCCGAACTGGAAAAAACGCTGCCGCCCTATACGGTGGCGGCGAATTTGCCCTACTACATCACCACGCCGCTCGTGATGAAGTTCATCGAGGGCGCAAAAAAGGCGAAGGCGCTCGTTATCATGGTGCAAAGCGACGTTGCCGAACGCTTTTGCGCGCGGGAAAACACGCCCGCATACGGTGCGGTGACGGCGGCGATCGCGCGGCGGGCGCGCGCCGAGATCGTGCGGCAGGTGCCGCGCCGCCTGTTCTACCCCGTGCCGAACGTAGACAGCACGGTGGTAAAGCTCACGTTCGAAGAAGACCGCATCCCCGTAAAGGATGCGGACATGTACAAAAAGACGGTGCGCGCCGCCTTCTTATCCCGCCGCAAGACGCTGGAAAACAACTTGATGAGCGCCTTTTCGCTCCCGCGCGAAAGAGCGAAAGCGGTTTTAGAGGCGGCAGACGTGCCCGAACACGCGCGCGGCGCAACGCTCTCCCCCGCGCACCTCGCCCGCCTTGCGGACGTGCTGACGGACACGCTGACATGACATGAAAAAAGGAACGGCAGCCTGCCGTTCCTTTTTTCATCTGCTTTTGCTCACGCCCGCACCAAGCGCTTGCCCGTCCAATGCGACACCTCGATCGCAACGACCGTGGTCAGCGCGAGCGCATGTTCGGAAAACGCGCTTTCCGCAAATTCGCCGCCCGTGTAATGGCGCATCAGAACGTTCAGCCCGTGCAGGCGCTCCGCTTCGTCCGTGACGATGCGCGCCCTGCCGCTTGCGCACACGCTTTCGTAATCCGTCGTGTACCCGCAGGGAGCGGCGCCCTTGTTGAACACGCGCAGCATGTTCGCCGCCGCAAAGGAAACTTCGCCGCCCTTTGCCAGCAGATCGAGCTTTGTACCTTCGTTCGCGCAGTGAAAATACAAAACGGGTTTGCCTTCGGCAAGTTCCGCGCCGAAGTTGAGGGGCACGCAATAGGGCGCGCCCTCCGTTTTTATGGACAAAACAAGGAACGGGCAGCGCAACAGCAGCGCCAAAATTTGTTCGTTTCCCGTAACTTCGCGTTCGCTTTTTCGCATGTTCCCTCCTATGCGCGCGCCTTGCGCAGCGCTTTGACGACGCGGATCACGATCTCGGCGGCGGCTTCCGCCTCCTCTTCGGTGTTTTCGCGCCCGAAGGAAAAGCGCACGGAGCCGCGCGCCTGCGCCTCGCTTTTGCCCATGGCGAGCAGTACGTGCGAGGGCTCGGGCGCGCCCGAAGAACACGCCGCCCCGCCCGAAGCGGCGACGCCCGCAAGGTCCAGCGCGTACAGGCACGCTTCGCCGTCTATGCCCGCAAACGTGAAATTCACGATACCGGGAAGGCTGTTTTCGGGGTCGCCGTTGCGCTCCGCGCCGATACCGCCCGCCAGCACTTTGGCGGCAAAGCGGTCGCGCAGGGCGGCGATGCGCGGCGCGTCCTGCGCGCGCCGCGCGGCGGCAAGCGCCAGCGCCTTGGCAAACCCGACGGCGGCGGGCACGTTCACCGTGCCGCCCCGCTTGCCGCGCTCCTGCCGCCCGCCGTACAACAGCGGGGCGATCTTCACGCCCGAACGCACATACAGCGCGCCCGCGCCCTTGGGACCGTACAGCTTGTGCGAGGAAAAGCTCATCAGGTCGACGGGCGGCGCGTTCACGCCTACGGGCAGCACGCCCGCCGCCTGCACCGCGTCCGAAAAGAGCAGCACGCCGTGCGCGCGGCACAGCGCGGAGACTTGTTCCAACGGCTGCAGGGTGCCGCCTTCGTTGTTTGCCGCCATCAGGCAGACGAGCACGGTATCGGGGCGCAGCAGCCGCTCCAAAGCGGCGGCATCCGCCCTGCCCTGCCCGTCGACGGGCAGCACGGAGAGCGCGGAGCCTTCCGCGGCGAGCGACCGCGCCCGCTCGCGCACGGCATGGTGCTCGGCGGCGGAGACGATAAAGTGCCTGCCCCGCGCCGCGTTCGCGCGCAGCACGCCCGCGAGCGCCCAGTTATCCGCCTCGGTCCCGCCGGAGGTGAAGTACACTTCGTTCGCCTTCGCGCCGATGCACGCGGCGACGGTATCCCGCGCGCCGTCCAGCGCGGCGACGGCGCGCCGCCCGAAGGCGTGCAGCGAATGCGGGTTGCCGAACTCCGCCGAAAAATAGGGCAGCATCGCCTGCAAGACCTCCCCGTCGACGGGGGTCGTGGCGGCATGGTCGAGGTAGATCTGCCGCGCGCTCACCTTGCCCCCTCCTGCGCGTGCGCCCCGCCGCAGCGGCAGACCGCGGCGCCGCCGTGGTCGTCCAACACCGATTGCAGCGTCATCGAATCGAGCCCTTCGTTGATGCCGTCGTACAGTTTGCGCCAGACGGTGCCCGTGGCGCACTTTTCGCAGGTCGTGGTGATGCAGTCCGCGATCTCCATATTGTCCTCAAGGGCGCGGGCGACATCCCCGATGGTGATCGCCTCGGGCGCGCGGGTCAGTTTGTACCCGCCCGAAACGCCGCGCTCCGCCGTGACGATGCCGTGCCCCGCGAGCATGCGCATGATCTTTTCGATGTACTTGCCGGAAACGGCGATCTCCCTTTCGATGGCGGACGCGCTCACACAGCGCGCGGGGTAGTTTTGCGCCAAAATAAAACACGCCTTCAGCCCGTATTGCGATTTGGATGACAGCCTCATGCGGATCCCTCCTCCGCCGCCCTTCCGCGCGGCGAATTGCAACCTTTTTAGTAGCATTTATTATACCGCGAAAGAGGCGCTCCGTCAACTTTTTTTCGGTGTTTTGTAAAATTTCGGGCGCGCGGCGGTGCCGCGCGCCCGAAAGAAAGCCGTTTTCCGCGATAAAATCCGTTTTCAGCGGCGACGCGCCTCGCTTCGCAGCACCGAACACAGCCGCGCGCTCGCCTGCCCGCCGACGCCCTCGACCGTCACGTCGAGCACGGTGCGGCACTGCCCGTTCGCCGTTTTGGCATACGTCTTTGCCGCGGCGGGGACCGCAAGTTCGACGGAGTACAGCTGCCCGCCGCCCGCATAGGCGAGGGCGGAACTCTCGTACAGCACGCTCCCGCCCGCCGTGATGCGCAGCGGTTTGCCGTTGTCCTCCTTGGCAAGGAAGACGACCAAGCGGTTTTCGGCGCCCTCTTCCACCGCGACGGTGTACGTGAAGGAACCGCCCGCCGCCGCATGGCGGGTGCTGCCGAGCGCCGCGACGTTCGTCGCGCCGACGGAGCCGCGATCCTGCATGGCATGCAGCGCGTCCGTCTCGTACTGCCCGTACCCGGGCTGCACGGTATCGACACTGCGCCATTCCGCCGCGCCGCGCGCAGGGCGCGCGCCAAAGGGCACGAATTCGTTGTAGACGGCGTACCGCTGTTTGTACTGCCTGAAATGGTAGGAGAAGGTGAGCGGCTGCTCCGCCGTGGTGTCCCGCAGCGTGAAGGAGCCGTCCTCGTTTTTGACGAGATGGCTGCCGATGTTTTGCAGGAACGCCGCCACGGACACGCCTTTTTCGGCGATCTCCTGCGGCTCCGTCTCCGCGGCGGCGGCGGGGATCGTAACGTTGACGCCCGTGACGCCTTCTGCCATGTCTTCGCTGCCCAGCCGTGCGGAGAGCACAAAGGGACCGTACCGGAAGGCATAGACGCCCGCGTTGTCGGGCAGCCCGTGCACGGTGACCGTTTTTTGCAGCCGTACGCGCACCGTATCCCCCGCCTTCACCGCCACCGAAACGAACCCTTCCGCCGGCTCGTTTGCCGGCGCGCCGTTGACGAACACTTCGAACGCCGCGCTCCAGGCGGGCTTGCGCAGCCGCAGCAGCGCCGCGCCCCTCTTTACGGACAGGATCGCCTCGTCCGACCGCTCAAGGTCTGCCTGCATCTCCAAAGAAAGGGCGTCCGTCTCGTAGCGGGAAGCAAGGTACAGCGCGACGTACACCGCCTCGCCGTCCTCATAAAAGATACTGTCGTTGAGTTTGGTGAAGCTCTCCATGCCGCTGCCCGTACAGCACCAAAAGTTCCCTTCCGCCGACGAATACACCTTAAAATAGCCGCTCGCCATGGGCTGGAAGTACGTCGTCATGCCCGTTTCGGGGTTCTGCGAAGACCAGATGGCGTTGTAATAGGTCCCCTCGTAGTAATCGAGGTACTTGGCATCTTTGGTGAGCGTGAACAGCATGCGCGAGAGTTTGAGCATGTTGTACGTGTTGCACGTTTCGCAATTGCAGTTGGTGCGCTCTGCGTCCAGCACATAATCGCGCCCGAAGTGTTCCCACTCCGAATTGCCGCCCGTCACATAGGTGTGCCGCTCGATCACGCACGTCCAAAACGCTTCGGCAACGCGGCGGTAATACGACGCATCTACCCGTGCCCCGTGCAGCGTTTTGCCGTGCAGCGTCACATAGCGGTTGAGCGCACCGATGACTTTGGGGATGGTCGTGTTGGCGTGCCTGCCGTCCAGATAGTCCGCCCCCGCCGCGTCGATAAGGGCGAACAGGCTCTCTTCGTCGAAGACGTGGGCGGCGTCGGCGTACTTCTCCTCGCCCGTGACCGCATAGAGGTTGTAGAGCGCGTCGTTCATGCCGCCGTATTCGACGGCGAGCACCCGCGCACGCGTCTCTTCGCTCCACGAGAGCGCGCGAGCGCAGACCCAGCCGCCCAACTTTTCGGCGACGGAAAGCGCCTGCGCGCTGCCCGCGAGGGCGTACGCGTCCAACAGCCCCGCCAAAATTTTGTGCAGCGTGTACCAGGGCACCCACGCCTGGGTGACGATGTTCGTGCGGTTTTGCTCCACGTTGTCGAACTGGATCTCCACGTTGGAAGCGTCGATCGCCGCCGCGCCCCATAAAAACCCCGCCTTCGCGCCCGCGCCGGGCGCGCTTTGGCAGGCGGCGAGCGCCCCGACGACGTGCTCCAGCTTCCGCCTGAGCGCCTCGCGGCTGCCGGCGGGCGTGCCCGCGTTGGCGATCGCCTGCGCCAGGGCGGAGAGGTAGTGCCCCATCGTGTGCCCACCGATGAGCGCGCCCTCCCAGCCGCCTCCGTACATTGCGTGCCCGTTGCCGCCGAGGGCGGAGTTTTGGTAAAAGCCCGCCAGCAGACGGTCTTCGTCCAAGGTTACAAGATAGGCGATCTCCTTTTGCAGCCCGTTGACCGCATAGGGATCGGTCAGGGTCGTTTTTCCGATCTCTGCCGTGTACATTCTCTTTCTCCTTTTCGTTCCCTGCGCACGTTGTTTCACTGCCGCCCGCGGCGCGCCGCATCAAGGGAATACGCGCACCCGCAATACGATTGCCGGTACAGCCCGTGTTCGGCTGCAAGGCGGACGGAGCGCAAATAGCCGTTGCGCTTTTTAAAGTCGTTGGGCAGCCACAAAACGCCGTATTTTTCCGCCTGCGCCTGCCCGATCTCGTTCAGGCGCGCGGCGTTTTTGTGCGGACTGACGGAGAGCGTGGAACACACCCACGGAAAGCCCCGCTCCTTTGCCGTTCGCGCCAAGATCCCCAGCCGCAGCGCGAAACACGCGCTGCAGCGCAAGCCGCCCTCCGGCTCGTCCTCCAGCCCCGCCGCCGCATCGGCAAACGCCTGCGCGTCGTAGTCGCAGTCCAAAAACGCCGCCCAGCCCGTCTCCTGCAAAAAGCGGCGCTGCTCCGCCTTGCGCTTTTCGTACTCGGCGGCGGGGGAAATGTTGGGGTTGTAATACAGCACGGTGACCGAAAAAACGTCTTTCAGCTCCTCGATGCAGCGGGAGGAGCAGGGTCCGCAGCAGCTGTGCAGCAGCAGCGGCGTGCCGTGCGGGATCGTTTGCAGGACCGTTTGCATCTGCTTGTCGTAGTTGGGTCTATTCATGCGTCTCCTCCGCGGGAAGCTCCGCTATGGCGGGCAGGTTGCGGAACCGTTCGGCATAGTCCAGCCCGCAGCCGACGACAAAGCGGTCGGCGATCGTGAACCCGACGTAATCCGCCTGCGCGCCGCCCGCGGCGCGCCGCGAAGGCTTATCGAGCAGGGCGCAGATCGCGACGGAACGCGCGCCCTGCTGCAAAAAGAGCCGTTTGAGATAGGCGAGCGTCCTGCCCGTATCGACGATGTCCTCCACGAGCACGACGTGCCGCCCCTCCACGGGCTGATCCGTCGCCTTTTCGAGGCGGACCTCCCCCGAAGAGACGGTGCCGCTTCCGTACGAGGACGCCTGCACGAAGTCGAACTGCACGGGGCAGCGCACGGCGCGCACGAGATCGGCATAAAAGACGCACGCGCCCTTTAAAACGCAGACAAAGAGCGGGTCTTTGCCCGCGTATGCGGCGGTCAGCTGCTTCCCCAGCCGCTTCACCCGCGCGCGGATCTTGCGCGCGGAGAGCAAAACTTTTTTCTTACCGGTCATTTTTTTCCTCATACGTCAACACAAAAACGCGGCGCGTTTGCTCCGTCACGGCGACGGAGGCGGCGATCTCCACCCCGCCCGCGGCAAACACCTCGCTCCCCTTTGCGACAAGGGGCAGCCCCGCGCGCACCCGCGCGGGGATCCTTTTATCGACCAACACCTTTTTCAGCGACTTGGCGCCGCCGCCGAATTTGCGGAAGGTATCCCCTTCCCGCGGCGCACGCACGACGCACCCCTCGGGCAGCGCGTCCGCATCCAGCACCAGCCGCCCGCCTTGCCGCAGTGCGGGCAGCTCCGCGCGCCCCGCGGCGCGCTCCTCCACGGTGAGCGTGCCGCCCGCAAAGGCAAAGCTTCCCGCCGCGAACGCCTGCTCGACGGGCGGCGCCCCCGCCGCCGCAGACAGGCGCACCTGCCCGTATTCGCGCACGGCAGACAGCCCTCCCGGCAGCGAGACGCGCGCGCCGCTCTGTTTGGTCTGCAGCGCCGCCACCGCGGCGATGTGCGCGCCCGTCACGTCCTTTGCGCCCAACGCCTGCAAAGCGAGCGCGGCACAGCGGCGGAAAAGGGGCGCGGGCAAGCCGAGCTGCCAGGCAAACCCGCCGCCGTCGCGAAGCAGCGCCCCCTGCGCGAGCGCGTTCAGATAGTCGTCGTCCTCCCGTGCGGCGCGCGAAAAGGCGTACAGGCGTTCCTCCGCGTGCGGGAACCGCTCCGCGGCGGGCGCGAGCACCCTGCGGCGCAAAAAGTTGCGGGTGTAGCTCTCGTCTGCATTGCTCTCGTCCTCGCAAAAGGGCAGCCCGCGCTCGTTTACGTAGGCGGAAAGTTCCGCCTTCGGCACGCCGAGGAAGGGGCGGACGATCCCCTTTTCGCCGCAGACGGGCACAAAGGCGCGGATGCCGCCCGCGCCCGTGAGCGCGCTGCCGCGGAAGAGGTTGAACAGCACGCTTTCGGCGTTGTCGCCCGCGTGATGCGCCGTGGCGACCAGATCCGCCTTCCCTTCCCGCAAAACGCTCTCGTAACAGACGCGGCGGAAGGCGCGCGCCTCCTCCTCCAGCCCCCTGCCGTGCGCCTTGGCGAGGGCGGGGATATCGGCGGAAAAACAGTGCAGCGGCACGCCCGCGCGCGCGCAGAGATCCTGAACGAAGCGCGTATCCCGCAGCGAGCGCTCGCCGCGGATGCCGTGCTCGACGTTGAGCGCCGACAGCGTGATGCCGTATGCCGCGGCGTGCTCCCGCAAATACGAAAAGAGGGCGACGGAATCGCCGCCGCCCGAAAGAGCGACGCAGACGCGCTTGCCGCTGTAGGGTGTGAGATCGACGTGCATGCCCCCTCCTTTGCCCGCGGCGCTCAGCCGCGGACGGCGCGCAGGATGTGCTCGGCGTACGCGCCCGCCACGTTCAGCCCCGTGACGCGCTCGAAGGCGCCGTAATACGCGTTGCTGTTGACTTCGCAGACGAGGTACCCTTCCCTGCCGAACAACACGTCTACGCCGCAAAAATCCGCTTTGAGCGCCTTTGCCGCGCGTTCGGAAAGGGAACGCAGCGCCCCGTCGAGCGGAAAGGGCTGCCCGCTGCCGCCCGCGGCGACGTTGGAGCGGAAGTCCGTGCCGCCGCTCGTGCGCAGCATCGCGCCCAGCGCCCTGCCGCCGACGACGATCACGCGCACGTCCCGCCCGCGGCTCTCGGCAACGTACTCCTGTAAAAGCCAGGGGCGCAGCTTGATCTTCTCCCACAGGGCGGAAAATTCCCGCTCGTTTTCGACCAGGTGCACTCCCGCGCCCAGCGAGCTGTTGCTCTCCTTAACGACGAGCGGCAGCCCCAGCAGCTCCGCCGCGCGGGCGAACGTGCCCGCGCCGAGCTTCGCTTCGGAGCGGTAGCACAGCGGGCCCGGAAGCGTTTTCGGCTGCGGAACGCCCGCCGCCGCCAAAGCGAGCGCGGTAAGCGCCTTGTCGTCGCAGCAGGTGACCGTCTCGTACCCGTTGAACACGGGGAGCCCGCTCTGTTCGAGCGCGCGCAGGATGTAACGGTCCTTATCCAGATACACGCAAAAATCATACCCGGCAAGGGCGAGCGAAACGCCCGCCCCGCCGATGCGGACGGGGAAGCCGTCCGTCGGCAAAATGTCGGCGGGTACCCCGCGTGCCGCCAGCTCCTCCCGCAAGCGCGCGGGCTGGTAGCCGATCTCGGGCGTGTGGTAATAGGCGTTGACGAGAATGAGCCCTTTCATGGCTGCCTCACTTTGCAATGTAAAAGATGCGGCGCAGCGACGAATAGATGCGCCGCCACAGCGCTGCCAGGTCTTCGTTGGTCAGCTTTGCGCAGAACGCCGCCTCCTCCGCGAGAGTGACGGGCGCGCCCACGTCCGCCCAGGTATCGGTGTAATGCGCGCACAGCCGCTCCGGATTATCGGGCAAAAGGATCAGGTTTTCATACAGATAGGGGCGGGACAGCCCGACAAAATCTGCCTTTTCGCCCGCCTTTTCAAAGCGGGAAACGAGGATCTCGAACAGCGCCTTCTCCTTTTTGCGGATGTACGCCGCGTAGGAGAAGACGAGCTCCCTGCCGCGGACGGCAAAGTCCGCTTCCACCGAATAGAACTTGAAGTTCCACTCCCCGAAAAAGGAGAAAAACGCGGCGTCCAACCCGTCGAACAGCCCGCTGCGCACCCAATGCACCGCCATTTTCAGCGGCGCGTCCGCATCGGTGACGTGGTAGGTGACCAGCGCCTGCAGCTCCTTCCCCCGCCCCCTGCGGTTGACGGGCGTTTCGTCGTGTTCGCGCTCCTGCGGAGGCGGAACAACGAAGGGCTGCAGCGGCATCTCCCCGAACGTGCTGCGGACGAGCGCGGCGTCTTCTTCGGAAAACCCGCCCGCAAAAAAGAGACACATGCCTTTGTTGAAGAGCATGCGGCGGCAGCTGTCCAGTTCCTCCTGCGTCGTCTCTTCCAGATCGCGCACGTCTCCCAATACGGATTGGTTGTAGCGCTTGTCGAACCACAGCGAACGGATGATGTCTCCCGAGCGGATGTCGTAAAATTCGTCCTCGAAGATCTCGTTGCGGATGACGGGGAGCACTTTTTGCAGCTCCTCCTCCCCGTATTCGCGCTGCGAGAGCATGGAAAAGAGCAGCGAAAGCTGGCTTCGGAACACCGCCCGGCGGCAGGTGAAGGAAAAGCACATGTAATTTTGCGCCGTATAGCCGTGGATCTCGGAGCCGTTCGCCGTCATGGCGGCATTGATGCCCTCCGCGCGCAGCTCGCCCGCGCGCTCAAAAAACAGATGCTCGATGCAGTGGTACAGCCCCGCCGGTTCCACGGGGGCAAAGGGCATGACGAGCGTAAAGCACACCGTTTGCAGCGCGGGCGCCCGATAGGAAAGCATCGTTGCGCCGTTTTCCAGCGTCTCCTTTTTTTCTCCTTCGAATCGCATGTTCCTCTCCTTTTTCCGCGGCGCGCAGCCGTCTTTTGCCCGCGGTCCCCTTGCAAAAACAGCCGAAACGCTGCGGTTCCGGCTGTTTTGCATTATTCTTCCTCTTTGGGCTCCTCTTCCTTTTTCCCGGCGCCGCTGTTGCCGAGGTAGGTACCGAAATACGGCGCGCGCTTCGCGGGGCGGGGTGCGGCGGGGCGCTCGCGGCGCTCGTAGCCGTCCCTGCGGCGGTCGCCGTACGGGCGTTCGCGGCGGTCGCGCTCGTATCCGCCTTCGCGGCGGTCGCCGTACGGGCGTTCGCGGCGGTCGCGGTCATACCCGCGGCGCTCAAACCCGTCCCTGCGGCGGTCGCGGTCATATCCGCGGCGGTCGCCGTACGGGCGGAGGTTGTTGGGCACAACGACGATGTAGCGGTTGGGCTCCTTGCCCTCGCTTGTCGTTTTCACGTCCGTATTCTCCGCCAAAGCGGAGTGGATGATGCGGCGCTCATAGGGGGTCATGGGCTCGAGCGAGACCTTCCTGCCCGTGCGCACCGCCTTTTCCGCAATGCGTCCCGCAAGGCGGCGAAGCGTCTGCTCCCGCTTTTCGCGGTAATTTTCGCAATCGACGACGACGCGCTCGTACTCGTCCCTGCCGATGTTCGCCACGGCGCCGGCAAGCACCTGCATCGCGTCGAGGATCTCTCCGCGGTGCCCGATCACGGCGTAGCTGTTGGGGGTAACGACGTTGATGTGGACCTGTTCGCCCTCTTCCACTTCGGTCGCGGCGGTGATGTTCATGAGCGGGAACAGCCCTTCCAAAAAGCGGGAGGCGCGCTCGCCGTCGCTCAGCTTTTTGGAGATCTTTACGCGCGCTTTGACGCCTTTGGAGAACAAGCCTCCCTTTTTCCCCTCTTCCAAAACGACGATCTCCGCCTCTTCGCGCGTCAGCGAAAGCGCTGCCAGCCCCTCCGCAACGGCATCTTCGACCGATTTGCCGCTGAATTCATACTCCTTCATGCTTTATCTCCTCTTATCCGCCCTTTTTCTTACGGATTCTTTTTTTTGGCGGACTTTGTTTCCGAATTCGCTTTGAGCTGCTTGTTCGCGCTCTGCCGGCTCGCCCCGGCGGCTGCCTGCGGAACGCGCTTGTTGTACTTTGCCAGGATCTCCTGCTCTTCCTGTTTGCGGAACTTCCTGTCGATGATGGCGTTGATGATGAGCGTGCTCACCACATTGTAGACGCTGCTGACGATCATGTAGATGGTGAACGCCGCGCTGTAAAAGAAGGCGAATACGCCGTAGATGATCGGCATGACGACCATCATGATCTTCTGCGTCTTTTTGCCTCTGCCGTCCGCCGTCTGCAGCTCGTTCTGCGCCTTTTGGCTGCGGGAGAGGATGGACTGCGAGAGGAACATGAACCCGACGGAGAGAATGATGAGCACAAAGAACCCGTTCGGCTGCGTGCGCACCGTACTCAGATTGTACGTCAATTCGTTGAACATATCCTCGTTAAAGAGGCTGTTCGCCACTTGCGGCATGCTCAGCGGGCTCTCGTACGAGACGTCCGGCTCCCAGATGTTTTTGACCCACAGGAAGCTGTCGCGTACCTCGTAATACGTCGAAGCGGAAGCCTCTCTGCCGATGTGCAGCATCATTTCGCGCGCACGGTAATCGTCCTGCGTGAACCCGCCTTCGGGCTGGTACGTTTTGGACGCGAACGCTTCGTATGCGGCGCGAACGGGCGCGTATGCCTCGTCCTCGCTTTTCGCGGCGGCAAGCACTGCCGCGGTCTTGACGGAATATTCCCTGCCGAGCTCGCCGATCGCGCCCTCCGTATCGAACAGCGCGTTCAACCGCTCGTTCCGCTCGGCATCGCCAAGCGCCGCAAGCTCCCCTTCCGTCGGAAGAGAAGAGCCTTCCTCCGCTTCCGCGGGCGGGTCGTAATAGTACGCGACTTCCGTTTTGATGAGCGCGCTCTCGCTGTCGTACGTGCGCACCATCTCGTAGTAACGGAACGCCTCTCCTTCGCCTTCGACGGAAGAGGTCACCGCGCGCCATTCGCCGTCCGTATACGTTTCCGTTTCGGCATAGGTCAGGATGGCGGCGTTGTACGAAGACGCCATCTGCTCATAGGTGTGCAAGTTCGTGTAATTCGAATAACTGGAAAAGGCGCTCATCACGAAGATGAAGATGACGAGCGTGACGATCATGGGCAGGCAGGGACCAAGCATGGAGTAGCCGTTCTTTTTGTACAACTCCATCATCTTCATGTTGTAAGCCTGCTTGTCGTTGGCGTACTGCTTCTGCAATTTTTCCAGCTGCGGGCGCATCTTCTCCATTTTCAGATTGTTCTTCCGCATCTTTACTTTGGAGAAGGCGTCCAACGGCAGCATGACCGTCTTTAAAATGACGGTGAACAGAATGATACCGACGCCGACGATCGGGCCGATGCCGATCAGCCATTGGATGACCGATCCGAGCCAGTCGAGCGAAACGCCGAACGACTCGATCAGGATGGAAATATTCAAAACATTGTCCCCTTTTTTACGGTTTGCGCCTCAATACAGCCAGCGCACTTTTAAATAGTTTTCGGGTACGGGGTCGTAGCCGCCCTTGGTGAACGGATTGCAGCGCAGGATGCGCCAGCTGCCGAGCAAAATGCCGATGCATACGCCGTGGTTGTTGATCGCCTCCAGCATATACTGCGAACAGGTGGGGCGGAACATACAGGTCTGTTTGGAAAAATTGCGCTGGTAAAAGACGATCAGGTGCATCAAAAACGTTTTGATGAACGGAAACAGCACGGTTTTCCGCAGCCTTTTCCAAACGCGCCGTAGCCGCCGCACCGTCATGCCCCGCCTTTGCCGAGCTTTTCGAAAAAACAGCGCAGCGCCTGTTCGAAGCGCGCGTACGAATACTCCTGCGCCTGCTTCGGGATCAGGATCGCCGCCACGCCCTTTCCTTCATAGGCGGCAGCCGTTTTGCGGAACGCTTCGCGCAGCAGCCGTTTGATGCGGTTGCGCTGTACGCTTTTTCCGTGCTTTTTGCCCACGCACAGCCCCATCGAAAGCCGCTGTGCCGGAAGATACAGAATAATTAAAGCAGGGGAAAAAAATTTTTTTCCCCTCGTGAACAGCTTTTTGAACTCCGTATTCTTCTTGATCCTGGTATACACCCGCACACCTGCCTCCGCTCTTTATGCGGAGAGCTTTTTCCTGCCCTTGTTGCGGCGGCGCTTGAGCGTCTTCCTGCCGCCCTGCGTCTTCATGCGCTGACGGAACCCGTGCACTTTGCTGCGCTGCCTTTTTTTCGGCTGATACGTTCTTTTCATGTTTATACTCCTGTCGATTGTATTTTTTTGCGGAGCCCCTGCCCCGCGCACCATTATGCCGCACGCGGCGTACGGCGTTTCCCTCTGTATAAGGAATCTCTGCCATTATACAGGAAAAATTTGTGCGCTGTCAATCGATTTTTCTTGCCTTGCGCGCTGTTTTTTCCGCAAACTGCTCCCTGTTTTTTTACGACGTGCGGACCGGTAAGATCAAATACAGGTATTCTTCGCCCTCTTCGGGGGTGACCACGCAGGGCGCGACGGGTCCGTTGAACCCGATGCGGATGCGCTCGTCGGAGACGGCGCCGATGCATTCGCTCAGATATTTGCTGTTGAGGGCGATGGTCACGTCCTTGCCTTCCAACGCGATCTTCACGTTCTCGTCCACGCGCCCGACGGAGGTATTGGAAGAGACGTTCATCCCCTCTTCTTTGACGTCGAGCACGACGATGCTGCTCTTATCCGTCTTCGCCAAAACGGCGGCGCGCTCCACGCTTTCGGCAAGCGGCTCTCTTTCGGCGACGACCGTGCTCGCAAACGTATGCGGAATGATGTTGGAGACGTTGACGAACTCTCCTTCGTACAGGCGGGCGGTCAGTTCGGTATCGTCGATGCTTACGCGCAGCGCGTTGTGCTGGGCGAAGATCTCCACGCTCTCCTCTTCGCTGCCGAGCATGCGCGCGATCTCCGTGAGCGCCCTGCCCGGGCAAATGAGCTTGCATGCGCCGCTCTTTTCTTCGATCGGGCGGCTGCAAAGCGCCATTCTGTACCCGTCCAGCGCGGTAAATCGCAGCGTATCCTCTTCCGCCTGCATGAGCACGCCTTTGAGAACGGGGCGCGAATCATCCTGCGCGCAGCAAAAGACCGTCTTTGCGATGAGATCTTTCAGATCCTTTGTAAGAACGGTGATCTTCTGTTCTTCCGCCACGGCGTCCACACGGGGAAAATCTTCCGCCGGCAACGTTTGCAGGCTGCTGACCGAATCGGCATAGCGGATATCCAGCCGCTCCCCTTCGGTGGAGAGAGAGATCTGCTCCCGTTCCAAGCGCTTGATAAATTCCGCAAAGTATTTGCCGGGCACGCAGACGCTGCCCTCTTCAAAGATCTCCGCGCGGATCTTTTTGCGGATGGAGAGCTCTCCGTCCGTGGCAAGCAAGATCATGCCGTCGTTTTCCGCGGTGATCTTGATGCATTCCAAAAGCGGGTTCGTCGTACGGACGCTGCACGCTTTGACGACTTTGCTCACTGCATCGGAAAGTTCTACGCCTTCGCAAACGGACTTCATGGTTTTTCCCTCCTACTGCCGTAAAAGAATTAAAAAGATATTCTTTAAGAATGGTAGATATAATAATAAGCGCTGTGTAAATGTGGAAAGCCGACGGAGTGGCGCCGTCAGCCATTCCATTATAATAAAAAAGGGGCAAAAAAGCAAGGAAATGGGTGCGATCTGGCGAAAAATTAAAGTGGATAAACGGAGAAATCCGTGTGGAAAGATCGGTGGGAAAAAGGGGGAAATGTGGAGGAAAAAAAAGAAGCTCTGCAAAAAAGGAGAGGACGAGAGCGCGAAAAAGGAGAGAAAGCCACAAAGGCACAGAGTTTATCCACAACGATCGACAAAGCGAAGAAGTTTTGTGAAAAAGTAGCCATTGCGGAAAAAATATGGTATACTGTCGGTATGATCGATGCAAAAGAGGCGATCCGCAGCGGAGAAACGGGCGAAAAATTTGCGCTGTTTTATGCGATGCTGATCGAATACAACGAAAAATTTAATTTGACGCGCATCACGGATAGGGAAGATTGCAATAAAAAGCATTTTTTAGACAGTCTTTCGGGAGAAAAGTTCTTTCCGCAGGGGGCGAATTGCGCGGAAGTGGGATCCGGAGGAGGGTTCCCTTCCGTACCGCTGATGATCGTGCGCGGCGATCTTCGGTTCACGCTGCTGGAAAGTTCGCATAAAAAATGCGATTTTTTGTGTGAAGTTGTGGAAAAACTCGGGCTGCGGGCGCGCGTGTACGCCCTGCGGGCGGAAGACGCGGGGCGGAAAGAGGCGTTCCGCGAAGCGTTTGACGTGTGTACGGCGCGGGCGGTGGCGCGGCTGGCGACGCTGGCGGAGTATTGCGCGCCGCTCATCCGCGTAGGCGGGCGGTTCGTGGCGTATAAAGGCAGAGCGGAAGAAGAGGTTGTTGAAGCGGCGGAAGCGTTCGATGTGTTGGGGCTGCGGCTGCGGGAAAAGGAGACGTTTGCGTTGGAAGGCGGCGACGTGCGCACGCTGCTCTTTGCGGAAAAGGTGAAAAACACGCCCGCAAAGTATCCGCGCGGCAAAGGGAAGGAACGAGGCGACCCTCTCGGGGCGCGCAAAAGGAGTTTGTGACGGGATGTTGGTCTGTGCGGTCTCGGGGCATCGGATCTTAGATAAAAATTTTTCGGAGCAGCGCCTCAAAGAGCGGCTGCAGACCCTTGTACGGCAGGGCGTTACGACCTTTTTGTGCGGCATGGCGCTCGGGTTCGACCTCGCCTGCGGCGAGGCGATCGCGGCAATGAAAAAGGAGCTTCCTCTTCGGCTCGTTGCCTGCGTGCCCTGTGCCGACCAGAGCGAGCGTTACCCGCTGCGGGAAAGAAGGCGGTACGAAGCCTTGCTTGCCGCCTGTGACGAATGCGTCGTTTTGCATGAGCGGTACGAGCCCGGCTGCATGTTCGAGCGCAACCGCTATATGGTCGACCACAGCGACATGTTGCTCGCGTATTTGCTCGGCGGCTGCAAAAAGGGCGGAACGTACTATACCGTAAACTATGCGGAGAAAAAAGGAAAACCGATTTTTTATCTTTGATCCGAGAGATTAAAGAGAACGGCGGCGCGGCGGCGGAACGTGCGTTTGCTTGTATTTTTAAACTTCATAAGATCGCAGGGGGAGCGGCACGAAATGCCGCTCCCCCTGCTTGCAAATAAGGAGGGAGTGTGTTCGGTTTTTTTGCCCTTTGCCAAAGGCAGAGCCTTTCTTCTTTTGCGGCATTGGGCAGGCAACGGTACCATTTTTTTGTACCGGTTTTTATGGGGTGCGATCGCTGCCGAAAAAGAATAATTTTTGCAAAAACAACATATAATCGGCATTGTTTTTGTTTTGCGCTTCTGCAAATTTTTTGCGCCGAACGCGCCTGTATTTATTAAAAAAACGCATGATATGCTCTTGGCGCGTTTGTGCGTAGGGCGGCAGAGCGCGCGGCTGTGTGCTGCCGATGTGTTCGGTAAAAAGTGGGAGTAAATACAGGCGTGCGGCGGCTTGTTTTTCCATCAGACGGCGACCTCTCCGCAGGTATTGGAAAATGCTTTTGCCGCATAATCGCTGATGGCTTCGGCAACGATGTCCGCCATGCGGTAGACGAGGTTGAGCCGCGTCAGGTTTAAAAGTGAATAGTTGAAGACGGAGCGTTCGGCGACGATGCCCATGATGCCGATATCCCCTATTTTTCCCAGCTTTTTGTTGGCGCCGAGTCCGGGGCGAACGCCCGTGTTTGTGAGCTTGATGAGCCCGATATCGCCCGCATCGCCGACGGCTGCATCGATCGCGATCACGGGGCTTCCGGGGTGCGTTTCGTGCAAAAACTCGTTCATATATTTGATCTCTTTTGCCGTGATCGTTTTTTTGAGTGTGCCGTAGACGAACAGGTCGGTGCACTGTTTTTTGCCCAGCAGCGTGCCGCAGATGGGTCCGAGGCTGTCTCCGATGGCAAGATCGGATCCTATGCATACGATCACGGGACGCGCCGAAGTGGGAAGAAGGCGCGTCAGCGCCAGTACAATGCCTGTAGGCGCCATTTTGTTATAGACGTTAAAACTAAATTCCATAGCAAGACCTCTGAAAATGTGGATAACTGCGCTTATAAAAATTCGTTGTGCATAGGGTATTGCCGCTTTTGTGCAGAATATACGTGGAAAAGGCGGGCGAAAAAATTTTTTTGAGTTATCCACAATCGTTGATGGCTGAACCAAGAGGGGGAAGGCAGGTTATCCACATAAGGAAGGTATTTGCATGATCTCATCGCAACCGTGGCTAAGGTTAGCGGCTTGCTTGCATGTGTTAAGTTGCGAAGAAAAGATGTTTTTAGGACAACATTATGCCGGTGTTGTTTGCGGTCATCTATGATCCTGGCTAGTCAGCAGCGCATAAATATGTGTTGGCGCTGCTGTTTGTATGCGCCGATTATTCAAATAGCGCCGCATTGTTATGCGCCAAATTTTACCGTAGCGCAAAAAATATGGATTATATTTGCGCCTCAAATGTTTTTTGCGTCAAAATTATATGCGCTCGCTGTCATCATGGTGCAAGATAGCTGTATACGCTCTTCCTTCGGCTGGTTTTTCGCCTTCTTATGGCATTTTCTCTACGTATTTTGCGTTTATATGCCGTATTATTGCTGCGCCGTTATAATTTTTTGCGTCATAAGTACAAATTTGTGTCTGCGTCGTACTGCTTCTGACCATTTGCAGGAATATTTAAAGCTTTTAGCAGTTGTTAGATGGCAAGATTGCCCGCTATGGCTCGTTTTCAACATATGGGATTGTGATGCAGCAATTTTACTGAAAGATTGTTGCGCTAAGGTTTTTTACACAGAATACGGAGGTGTTTTTGAGAAAAATCAGCCAAAAAACAGCCTTTCAAAAAACCCTCTCAGACGGTCCCAGTCAGAATTTTCGACCCAAAAAATTGAAAATTTCCGACCAAATTTAAGCCGATTCTGCCTGAAATCGTGGGATGTTTGCCGTGATTTTAAGAATTATTATAGTCGATTTAGACTTACCTTTGTGGATTTGTGGAGTGGATCTCTTTGCATGATTTTCCATAGTTTCAATGCATCGGTGTCCAAAATAAGTTTTGCGCTATTATATTTTTTCTTGTTTTTGAGTGTTGGAAAGGTCCTTTTTGTCTTAGTTTTTTAAATTGTTTCATGTGAAACGTTGCAAAATTGCTTATGCGCTATTCAATTCAAAACATATTAAAAGAAAACACGCAATAATTTATTTGCTGCGTATGGAAATAAAATTGTTGTCTAAGGAAAGAATTTATATTGTATGCGTCGTAATTGTCTATAATTGCAAGGGGGCATTGCAAAATAGTATTGTGTTGTCATTGGCTTGCATGCCGCATGCTGTGTTAGACGGGAGGGGGAGTCCGTAAACCGACAACGGATTTTAGAATATCGTCGCTTATTTTTTATAAAAATTGTTTGCGTTGATGAATGTTTCTCGTGAAACATTATGGCGCGCACAAAACTTATGGTACAAATTGTTATTACGCAACGATACTAAATGTTTCACGTGAAACATCGGTTTCGTCGGACAAGTTTCATATGAAACATTTTAAGGGGTCAAAATGGGCGGATTTTGGTCAGCGCAAGGTGAAAAACTGCCTATTTTTATGCTGAAATCGTGAAAAACCCATAAAAAATCGTCTCGGAGAAGAAAATCTTCGCAGAACCCTTGTGTTTTTCCGCATTTTATGGTATGATAGGGAAAATCGGTAAAGTGCCGTTTGCCCGTTTCGGGATCGATCGTTGCGGGTGGGGCAGTGGTGCTGTTTGCGCATTTCAACGCGGGCGTGTTTGGTATTGGAAGGGCAAGTGCCGTGTTGCTTGCTGCCAGGATCCGTACACAAGCTCGGGCACGTGCCATCAGCTGACGCCGCTGGCGGCGGGAGATGCAGCCGACGTTTTGCTGTTGCATGCAGGAACGCCCGTTCCGCTTTGGCATTGTTTTGTCGCCGGCTCTTTGCCGGGATAGGGGAGGGCAGGCAAAGCTCGACGCTTCCGGTATGTGGCGGTTGCGAAGAGATCCCACAGTTGCGGATCGGTGTGGCAGCTGTTTAAAAAACAAAAAAGAGGGCATACTATCGCAATGGTCTGCCTGCCGGCAAGGTTGTCTTTAAAAAGTATGCGGCAGCAGCTTCGGTACGGGCAGTGCCGCACTTATCGGATAGGGGAGCGGGCAATTTGCATCCGCCCTCGTAGGTACTGCGGCTGTGCGGGCTTGTGCTGCAACAAAGGGGCAAGAGCGTTTCGGCGTCATTCGCTATCCGTTTTTGCAGCGGGGGAGTTTTCCGCTTGATTATGCGCCATAGCGCATGGATTTTTGCATGGCGCAAAAATCGTGCCAAAACGTTCGCGCCGGATACAAACTTCCCTGTCCTATAACATTATTATAAATAAGGAGAAAGTAAGGAGAAAATCTGCATGAGTAAGACTGCGAAAGTCATCTTCGGGGTCGTGCTGGTGGTCGTGGTAGCGCTTGCGCTGTATTTTTTGATCAACAGCTTAGTCGGTCCGCGGGAGATAAATTTCAGCGAGCTGGTTTCCTTTGTCGAAAAATACATTGCGGAACACGGCGGCGCCGAAGGAATGGCGATTATAACGAGCGGTTTGACGTTCACCGTGTATATCAACAATGCGGCGACGTATTTTGCACACGCACCGAACGCGGATTATACGCCGTATGTTGAGGAGCTGAACAAGCTGATCTCCGACAACAACATTTCACAGGACGGTGTTGACCCCAACGCCGGCAGCTACTGGTCGTACCTTATCCCCGTTCTCGGCATTGTGCTGGTGTGCGTGGTGTTTTGGCTGCTCATCCGCCAGACGCAGGGCGGCAACAGCAAGGCGATGAGCTTCGCCAAGTCGAAGGCGCGCGTCAACCAGAACATCAAAGTCCGCTTTTCGGATGTTGCGGGCGCGGAAGAGGAAAAGCAAGAGCTTGCCGAAGTGGTCGAGTTCCTCAAAAGCCCGCGCAAGTTCTCCGACCTCGGTGCGCGCATCCCGAAGGGCATTTTGCTCGTAGGGCCTCCGGGCACGGGTAAAACGCTGTTTGCCAAAGCCGTTGCGGGCGAGGCGAACGTGCCGTTCTTCTCCATTTCGGGTTCGGACTTTGTGGAAATGTTCGTCGGCGTGGGCGCGTCGCGCGTGCGCGACTTGTTCGACGCGGCGAAAAAGAGCCAGCCCTGCATCGTGTTTATCGACGAGATCGACGCCGTCGGCCGCCAGCGCGGTACGGGGCTCGGCGGCGGGCACGACGAGCGCGAACAGACGCTCAACCAGCTGCTCGTGCAGATGGACGGTTTTGAAACGAACGAGGGGATCATCGTCATGGCGGCGACCAACCGTGCCGACATTCTCGACCCCGCTCTGCTCCGTCCGGGGCGTTTTGACAGGCAGATCCACGTCAATCTCCCCGACGTGCGCGGGCGCGAATCCATCTTGAAGGTGCACGCGCGCAACAAACCGCTGGAACCGGACGTAAACTTCAAAGTGCTCGCCCGTATGACGAGCGGGTTTTCGGGCGCGGACCTTGAAAACCTTTTGAACGAGGCGGCGATCCTCGCCGCGCGTGCCAACAAGCGCATGATCGGCAACCGCGAACTGTTTGAAGGCATCAACAAAGTGCTGTTGGGCCCGCAAAAGAAGAGCCGCCTCGTCACCGAAGCGGACAAACGCATCACCGCCTACCACGAGAGCGGGCACGCGATCATTGCAAAACTCTGCAAAAACTGTGACCCCGTGCAGGAAGTTTCGATCATTGCGCGCGGCATGGCGGCAGGGTACACCATGACCCGCCCCGACAGCGACGACAACCACATGACGCAGGCGAAGCTCACCGACTTTGTGTGCGAACTTTTGGGCGGGCGCGTCGCCGAAGAGCTCGTCATTCAAGACGTTTCGACGGGCGCTTCCAACGATCTGCAGCGGGTGACCGAGCTTGCGCGCAAGATGGTCACCGAATGGGGCATGAGCGACCGCGTCGGGCTGGTCACCTACAAATCGGATAGCCCCATCTTCCTCGGCAGGGATATGGAGGCGCACAACAGTTACAGCGAAGAGACGGCGGGCATCATCGACGAAGAGGTGCGCAAGATCATCGAATCCGCGCACGAGCGCGCCGTGGAACTGCTGCGTTCGCACCGCAAGATCCTCGACAACATGGCGCGCGTGCTCATCGAGCGCGAGACCATCTACACCGAAGAAGTGGATATGTTGCTCGAAGGCGCGACCGTCGACGAAGTGTACGCCTATATGGATAAAGAGGAAAAGGCGGCAGACAAAAACCCCTTTGACCGCTTTATGAACCGAGAAAGCAAAGCGGAGGCAAAGCCTGCCGCGCCCGTAAAGGAGCAGGCGGAGAAGAAGCCGGCTTCTTCCGAGGCGGAAAAGGCGGAGACGGAGCAGCCCGCCCCGTCCGCCGCAAACGAGGACAAAAAGGAGAGCGGCGAAGACAAGTAGACCGCCGCGCCCGTGAAACAAAACAGCCCCCGCGCCCGCCTTGAACGGGCAGGCGCGGGAAAAAACCAAAGAGAGAGGGTGAAATAATGGGTAAGATCGTATCGTTTTCCAACCAAAAGGGCGGCGTCGGCAAGACGACGACCTGCGTCAACATGGCGGCGTACCTTGCCGATATGGGCAAAAACGTGCTCATCATCGACATCGACCCGCAGGGCAATGCCACGACGGGGCTCGGGTTTTCCAAGAGCACGCTCAAGCAATCCGCCTACAACGTTCTGATCGACGACGAAAAGGCGAGCGACAACATCGTCAACACCGAAGTGCCGCACCTCGACCTTTTGCCGTCCAACATCGACCTTGCCGGCGCGGAAGTGGAACTGGTCTACAAAAAGAACCGCGAAAAGGTGCTCAAAAACGCCCTTGCGGAAGTGCGGGAAAAGTACGACTACATATTCATCGACTGTTCGCCGTCGCTGGGGCTTTTGACCATCAACGCGCTCGCCGCGGCGGATTCGGTCATCATCCCCATCCAGAGCGAGTATTACGCGCTGGAAGGGCTTTCGCAGCTGATGAACTCCATCACGCTCGTCAAACAGCACTTGAACCCCGCGCTCGAAGTGGACGGCGTCGTGCTCACCATGAACGACAACCGCTCGCGCATTTCGCGGCAGATCTCCGAAGAGATCACAAAGCTTTTCACCAAGCGGCTGTTCGAGATCGTCGTGCCGCGCAACGTCCGCCTCGTCGAGGCGACGTCGTACGGGAAGCCGATCATGCTGCATGACCCGAAGTGCGCCGGCGCCCGCGCGTATAAGGCGCTCACGCAGGAATATTTGAGCCGAGAGAATAAAAAATAAGGACCCGTTTCCGTAAAAACGGACCCACCTAAGAAAAGGGGAGGAGATGCGCATGGCAACGACAAACAAAAACAGAGGGCTTGGCAGGGGGCTTTCCGCCCTGTTTTCCGAATTGGAAGCGGAGGGCGACGCGCAGGCAACGGCGTATACGCCCGAAGAACGCGCCGCCGTGGAGGAGGGGCACGACCTCACCGAGGTCGAAGTGGACCGCATCCGCCCCAACCCCGACCAGCCCCGTAAAAACTTTGACGAAAACGCACTCAACGAGCTCGCGGCGTCCATTGCCAAACACGGCATGATCATGCCCATCGTCGTCACGGCACAGCCGGGCGGCATGTATATGATCATCGCCGGCGAGCGTCGTTACCGCGCCGCCAAGATCGCGGGGCTGCGCAAAGTGCCCGTCGTCATCCGCGAATACAGCGACCGCGAGATCAAAGAGATCTCCCTCATCGAAAACTTGCAAAGGGAAGATCTCAACCCCATCGAAGCCGCAAACGCGATGAAGCAGCTCATGGACGAGTACCGCCTCACGCAGGAAGAGCTTGCCGAACGCATCGGCAAGTCCCGCCCCGCCGTCACCAACACGCTGCGGCTTTTGAACCTCTCGCCCGAGGTCATCTCTCTTGTCGCCGCAGGCAAGCTCAGCGCGGGGCACGCGCGCACCCTGGTCACCCTTCCCGAAGACGCACAGTACAAGATCGCGTCCGACGCGATCAAAGACGGGCTGTCCGTCCGCGACGTGGAACGCAGCGTGCGCGACTACTTTGCTTCCCCCGAAGAACTCGCCGACAAGCGCGAAAAGAAGAAGCAGCAAGTCTCTCTCGAGCTCAAAGACCTCGTGGAACGCATGCGGCACGCCTTTAAGACCAAAGTATCGCTCATCGGCAACGACAAAAAGGGCAGGATCTACATCGACTACTACAACACAGACGATTTAGACCGCATCAGCGAGATCGTCGCCCTTGCCGAACGGCAGGACAAGGAGCTTTTTTAAGCGGCTTTCCCTTGCCGGACGACGTACCTTTCGGGGCAGCGCGGAAAATTCCGCGCCGCCCCTTTTCCTTATTATAATAAGGATAGAGCGCGCGTTTTGCGGCGGTTTTTGCGGCGGCGCGGAGGGCGAAAAACCGTCTCTTTTTCAAAAACGAACAAATGTTTTCATGTGAACGTTCCTTGGGCATTCTTGTCAAAAATCGGTAAATTTTTTCGTCGAAACCGCCAAAAAAAATAAAAAGAAGTATTGACACTGCCACTTTTGTGTGTTATCATTGACATAATCAAAGGGGGAGAGGAGAGCGTACATCCGTATTTGCGGCATGTGTAGCTTTTTCGCTCACGCGCCCGTTTTTGCGGATGTTTTTCTTTTGCCTACGGTGTAAAAGTCCCGCTCTGCTCCTTTGAAAATCTTGCTTCGCTGCCGTTGCGAGCAAAAAACAGCCATAGCCCACGCCCCGCGCGTGAGCGGCAGAACAGGAAAAAGGTACCTTTTTTTCCGTGCCAAGGCACGGAAAAATCCCTTTGAACAGCTGCCGCAAGCAAAAGGGCGGTTTATGGCGGTTTTTGCACCGTTTCGGGCGCTTCTTCTCCGAGTGCGGGGACAAGCACGGCGCGGGCGAAAAAATCAAAAAAGGAGTTTTGAGCATGAAGAAGCATTTGAAAAAGGTTGCCGTAACGCTTGTTGCCGCGCTCATGACCTGCGCGCTCTGCCTGGGTCTGTTCGTCGGCTGCGGCGGCGGCAGCAACACCATCAGCGTTTACATCTTCTGTTCCGAAGCCGATGCGTCGACCAACCAGTCCCTCATCAACGCATGGAAGGAAGAGTATTACGCCGAGCATCAGGCGGAACTTGCCGAGGCGGGCGTGGAGACGTTGGAAGTCAACTTCGTTTCCGAACCGGTCGATGCGACGTATTTCGATACGATCAGCCGTAAAATGACCTCCGGCACCGCGGAAGACGTGATCTATCTCTCGCCGAAGTATGTCCGCTCGTACGCGTACAGCAATTACGTGCTTGACTTGACGGATTACATCAACTGGAGCGATTATCCCGTTGCGGATGTGTGGAGCGGCGGCTTGAGCGCGTACGCGTACAATGCGACGACCGGTTCCGTCGGCGACGAGATCGAAAACGTGAACGTTTCCGCAGACGGCACCGCTACATTTGCGAACGCGGAAGGGCAGGAGCTCTCCCTGTACGGCGTTCCGAAGGACTACTCCTCCTTCGGCTTGATGTACAACAAGAACTTCTTCACGACGTCGTTGAAGGACGCTTACACCAATGCGGACGGCAGCAACACGCTCAAACCGCCCGCAGGCAGCGTAAAGGTCTGGAACGGCACGGGCTGGGACGATTCCGATGCCTATATCAACATCGGCGTGACCACCAAGTACTATCCGTTCAACGTTTACAACTACTCCACGTATAACGAAGCGCTCAACGACGGCGATCCCATTGCCGTGATGGCGCAGATGAACGACGGCTACGAAGTGACGCTCCCCGGCTGGCCCGGCGACACGTATGCCACGACGGGCGCGGCGGATACCACGTACGATTCTTCCTTGGGGTATGTGACGTACACGTTCGCGGAATACAGCGCGATCACCTATGCGGTCTGCATGTTCGCACAGCTCGCCGACAGGGACGCGGCGGGCAGCCACACGCTCATGACGTGGCTGAACGATTCGTACTACTCCGGCACGAACTATGTGTACGGCAACGACCAGTTCGAAGGCACGCTGTACCTGACGGCTTGGCTGCTCGGCAACGATGCAGACATCATCAACGAAGAGAGCACCTCCGTCGACGCGCGCTACAACTATTCGGCGGACGGCGTGACCCGTACGGACAACACGGCGGCGAAAGCCAATGAAGACGGGCTGTACACCTTCGAAGACGGCGCGTACAGCTACGGCATCAACAGCGAAGCGTTTGCCGAAGCGTATGCGGCATTCCTCGCGTACGGTTCCGACTGGAATGCGCTCTCCTACTTCGCCGGCAACGATTATGAAGACTTCGGTACGCGCGGCGGGTTCCCTCTGATGCAGGCGGGGCGCTGCGTCTTCTACGGCGTCGGTACCTGGGACTTGCAGAACTTCAACAACTCCTCGGTCAACAGGCTGAACATCGGCATCATGCCCGAACCTGTCAGCGAAGACTTTGCGATCGCTTCGAAGGTCAAGGACTATAAGTACGAAGCCGCATACTACTCCAACAACTACACTACGTCTTGGACGGAAGATTCCTTGGCGTCCGCAGCCGACAGCGATGCAGGCTATACCCGTATCGCAAAGAATACGCAGACGTTCAGCTACGATTCGTATGACGCAAACGGCAACGCCACCGTCTCCGCGGAATGGAAAACGATGATGGACGCGCGTCAGGAACAGTGGTTCGCCCGTATGGATACGGTCGGCTACGCCGTCAACGCGAACGTGCTCAACGTCGGCGAATGGAAGGCGAAAGCCGCCGCAGACCTCTGCGCGTACCTCGCCATGGCGGAAGAAGGGCAGCTGTCTTTGACCTACTCCGGTTCGCAGCTCTCTTCGCTCGTCCCGCAGTGTTACAGCTACGTCCGTTATGCCGACGGCGACGACGCCTTCACCGGCGATCACACCAACCAGTTCGAAATGATGCTCTCCCCGGACGGCAATGCGGAAGGCACCCTCACCGTGACCGCAAGCGAGATGTCGCTCGTCACGTCCTATTACAACGGTCTCAAGAACTACACCTCCGCCGACGTATGGGCGCCCATCCAGGCGATGCTCGATAAGGCGGGCGGCAGCGAGATCGTGCTCGAAGGCTCCGATATCTGGTACTTCGCGATCGGCGCGGCAAACCAGATGCGCCAGGATATCATCGCAAAGACGCCTCGTCAGTACATCACGACCAACTTCCCTTCGCTCGTGCCGTACATCAACGAGTACTATGCGGACGATAACCTCAGCGAGCTTGCCACGGCAACGAACATGATGTACAAGTGCCTGAACATGGTCTCCCTGAGCCGGAAGGAGCGCAACCTGCAGGTCCGCATGGCGGAGCTCAACGGCGCGCCCGACTCCTGCATGTACACCTACTCCGCTTCCTGGATCAACACGGCATTCCCGTACTATAAGGGCAACGGCTTGCTCGCGTACAACAGGGACAGGGACGAATTCATCGTCAACAACCTGCGCCTCACCAAGGACGGGCAGGATATCCGCAGCGCGGATCTCGGAAATTCGGCAACGACGCAGACCGCGTTGGGTGCATTCTTCCCGGAAGTCGTCATCGATACGGATGCGACGGCAAGCAAGAATGAGCACGTCGGTAACTTCTACACGCCGGCAACGTATTGCCGGACCATCGTGCAGTACGTGCAGGCAACGCTCGTCAACGAGTCTCTCCTGAAAGAAGCGGAGCTGCTCGGCTGATCGAAACAACGGCATGACCTCGTAAAGGAGGGCGGGCAACACCGCCCTCCGCAACGGGTCTTCCCCGAGGCTGCGGCAGCGGGGTGAGAGAATTTTATTTTTAGGAGGAGAACGATGCAGGAGCAGGTCATTTCCGCGCAGGAAGCCGCTGCCGAAGGCGAGACTTTTGCCGAAAGCGAAGTCCTTGCCGTGCTCGAAGCTCCCAAAAAACGCAGGATCAACAGGGCGGTCCTCTCGGAAAACCTGTGGGGCTGGTTCTTTATCAGCTTCCTGGTGCTCGGAACGACGATCTTCATCTATTTCTCGTTCGTTCTGTCCGTTTGGCTGTCCTTCCTCGACTATCGGGGGACCGGCGGTACGTTTTGGGATGCGCTCGGGCGGGGCAGCAACGATGCGCTGTACTGGTACCGGTATATGTTCAATACGACGATCACGAACGCAGCCGGCTTCGAAGTGGACGGCGGATGGGCATATTTCGGTTCGTCACTGTTGAATACAGTCTTTTATTTGGTCGGTATCCCGGTCGGCATGGCGGTCAGTTTGTTTTTTGCCGCACTCATGTCGCGCGATATCAAAGGGGCGGGCACGTTCCGCGTCATCTACTACATCCCCACCGTCTCCAGCATCGTGTCCATCACGATCCTGTGGCAGAACCTTTTCGGGGTCGGCGGCGTCATGGAGGATCTGTTCAACACCTCTTTCATGGGCGGCGATCAATGGATGCAGAAGCTGACCGTCCTGATCTTAACGACGTGGAAGGGCTTGGGCGGCTCCATCCTGCTTTTGTGCGCCGGCATGAACGGCGTCAACGAGAGCCATAAGGAGGCAGCCTCCATCGACGGCGCGAACGCCTGGACGACTTTCTGGCGCATTTCGCTGCCGCAGCTGTGGCCGACGATCTTCTATTGCATCGTCACGTCCTTCATCGGCGGCATGCAGATCTTCACGGAGCCCGAACTCATCTTCGGCAACGTGGTCACGGACGGCGCCGCATACCAGGGCGTTACGGCATTCGTCGGCATCATCTACGGTTACTTCGGCGCGAGCGAGTATCACTGGTACTCCTATTGCTCTGCACTCGGCATCATCCTGATGATCATCATCCTGTTGTTGACGCTCGTGCAGTTCTGGCTGAACAGGAAACAGGAGGCGTAAGGTCATGGCAGAAGAAAAGAATACCAACGTCTCTTATACCTCCGAAGACGCCGTTGCCGAAAAGCTGAACATCATGCAGACGATCCACAAGGGGCTTTGCAAATTCGGCTCCTGGCTCGGCTTCGGCAGCAAGTACTATAAGTCGGATAAGCGCCGCAAAAAGCTCTTTTTCGATATCATCACGTACACGATCCTGGTCGCGTTTTCGTTCATCATGATCTACCCGTTCTGGTGGATGCTTGCGGCGTCGTTCGCCGGCAACCAGGACGCCATGCTGAACATGGCGTGGTGGCCTTCCTACACGGCGGCGGATAACCCCTCGCTGGGCGGGTTCTTCAAAAACTACGAAAACGTGTTCGTCATCGCGGCGCGCTCTTCGGGCACGAACTTCTGGCAGGCAACGGGCATCACGCTCGTCTATTCGCTGGTCCCCGTCACGGTCGGTATCATCACCTCCACGATGGCGGCGTTCGCGTTCGCGAAGCTGAACTTCAAGGGCAGGAACGTCATGTTCTTCTACTGCCTGGCGGCAGTCATGGTACCCGGTCCGTCGCTGATGATCGCCCAGTATTGTATCTACACCTCCATCGGCTGGACGCAGAACGGCTTGGCAATGATCATCCCCGGCTGCTTCGGCGCGATCATGACGGCGTTCTTCATCCGTCAGTACCTGTACAGCATGCCGACCGCCATCATCGAGGCGGCGAAGATCGACGGCGCCGGGTATTGGAGGATCTTCTGGACGTTCATCATCCCGCTGGCAATGCCCGCGATCACGGCGCAGTTCATCCTCAGCTTCATCGGCTGCTGGAACAACTACCTCGGTCCCCTGTTCTTTGTGGAAAACAACGCATGGAAGCCGCTGGCTCTGCTCAATGCGCAGTTCCCCGATTACAATGCGACGGTCGACCTCTACGCTTCGAGGATGGCGATCTCCGTGCTGGCGCTGCTGCCCGTGCTGATCTTGTTCGCGGTCTTCCAGAAGTGGATCCTCGGTTCCATCATGTTGACGGGTTCCAAGGAGTAATAACGAACATTCTGTTTTTCTCCTTCCTTTTTCTGCGGGAAGCCCGCGCCGCAAAAAGCGGCGCGGCGCTTCCCCGCAAACGGGGGGGAGCAACGGTTCGGGTCTTGTGCGCGGCGGTCTTCGCCGCGCTCTTCCCGAAGGCGTGTATAGAAAGTGTGTAAACGGCAGATACCTGAAAGCGAAGCGCCCTCTGCAGCAGCGGCGCGGCGGGGGCTCGCCCCGCAGGGCAGGAGCAGGTACGCCGCATCCGGTCCGGTCTTGCCAACACTATGCAGAGAAGATCTTCTTTCCTTTTGAAAATCCCCTGTGCGGTGCTCGCCGCGCTGCTCGCCCTGTCGGCGCTGTGCGCCGTCGGGTGCGCCGCGGAGGACGGCAGCGTCTCCGTCGCGCACATCCGCAACATCCCCGCCGTGTTCATCGATACCTCGGCGGAAGGGCTTGCGGGCGATGCGGCATGCACCGACACGTTGATCTATACGTATGACACCGCCGATCACGTCACCGTGGCGATCGAGCGCGGCGCGGAGTGCATCGAACTCTCCGAGCCGACGCTCACCCGCAGCGGTACGGTGAGCACGGCGACCTATCGGGTCGAGGCGGTAGCCTTGGGCGAGTACCGCCTGCGCTTTTACGCCAACGGCGAGGAGGACGGCTTCCTCGACTTGGCGGTGCGCCCCGCCTACCCCGAAGACCCGCAGTTCGACGCGTTGGAGAGCGGCGGCAACCGCTACTTCGGCGTGAACGGCAACACGAACACCGGCACGAACGACGCGAACGTGCACGACCCCGTCGTGGTCGAAGCAAACGGCAAATTTTACAGCTTTTCCACAGACAACGCCGGCGAATACGGCTACCAGGTCCGCGAATCGGAGGATCTGATCCACTGGGAGTACGTCGGCACCGCCATCCGCGACTGCGGCAATGCGGAGGCCGCCCCGCAGATCTATGCGCGCGGCGACGGCGGCTTGCAGGAGGTGTACGAACTCCTCTCCGCAAACCCCGGGTTCGATTGTTATACCCTGTGGGCGCCCGAAGTGGTGCCCGCGTACGGCGG
>CALWBR010000027.1 GCA_944376145.1 uncultured Clostridia bacterium
CCAAAAGCAAGACGTCTTTGACTTCGCCCGAGAGCACGCCGCCCTGGATCGCCGCGCCGATCGCGACGCATTCGTCGGGGTTGATGCCCTTGAACGGCTCTTTGCCGGTGATCTGCTTGACTTTTTCGACAACGGCGGGGATACGCGTGGAGCCGCCGACAAGGATGACCTTGTCGATGTCCGCATCGCTCAGCCCCGCATCCTTCATCGCAAGGCGCATGGGTTCGCTCGTCTTTTCCACAAGGTCGGCGGTGAGCGCATCGAATTTTTGACGGGTGAGGTTGACGTCGAGGTGCTTGGGCCCCTCCGCCGTCGCCGTGATGAACGGCAGGTTGATGTTGGTCGTGGTCATGCCGGAGAGCTCGATCTTCGCCTTTTCGGCAGCCTCTTTGAGCCGCTGCATCGCCATCTTATCCTTCGAAAGGTCGACGCCCTCTTTCGCCTTGAACTCATCCACGAGATAATCCATGACGCGCTTATCGAAATCGTCGCCGCCGAGCATGTTGTTGCCGTTTGTGGCGAGCACTTCGAACACGCCGTCGCCGATCTCGAGGATGGACACGTCGAACGTGCCGCCGCCGAGGTCGTAGATCATGACTTTGTGGTTGCTCGTATCCTTATCCAACCCGTACGCAAGCGCCGCCGCCGTCGGTTCGTTGATGATACGCAGAACGTTCAGCCCGGCGATCTTGCCGGCGTCCTTGGTAGCCTGCCGCTGGCTGTCCGTAAAATAGGCGGGGCAGGTGATGACGGCATCCGTCACCTTGGTGCCCAGGTAGCTCTCCGCATCCGCTTTGAGCTTGGCAAGGATCATTGCCGAAATTTCCTGCGGGGAATACTTTTTGCCGTCAATGTCCACTTTGTAGTCGCTGCCCATGTGGCGCTTGATGGAAATGACCGTACGGTCCGGGTTGGCGACCGCCTGGCGCTTTGCCACCTGCCCGACGATACGGCTGCCGTCCTTTTGGAACGCGACGACGGAAGGCGTGGTGCGCGCGCCTTCGGGGTTGGGAATGACGGCGGCTTCGCCGCCTTCCATAACTGCTACGCACGAATTCGTCGTGCCGAGGTCGATACCGATAACTTTGCTCATATATATCACTCCTTTTCGGAAACACTGTTCCTCTTTTTTCTTTTTTATCTGCACCGCCTCGCGGCGGAATTGCATTCATTTTTTATAACAGAAGACGCCCTCCATGATTGCGCGCAGAGATAAAAACAAATGCGGAGCCGCGCTTTGCCGCGGTAAACATTCGGTCGTCTCTCAAATCACGGAAATTTCTTTTATCTTTTTTAAAAGAAATTTCGCGGATCACGTGGTCACTTTGACCTGCGCATAGCGGATCACTTTTTCGCCCTTCTTATACCCTTTCAAAAACACTTCTTTGACGTAGCCGGGCTCGACGCCGTCCTGCGCGGGCTCGCTCATGATCGCCTCGCAAAAGGCGGGGTCAAACTCTTCGTCTTTGGGGTCGATCGCTTCGATGCCCTCTTCTTCCAAAAGCTTTTGGAAGGAACGCAGCACCATTTCGATGCCCTTTTTCGTGTTTTCGTCGCTGCAGCTGCCGAGCGCGCGCTCCAAATTGTCGCCGACGGGCAGCACCTTTAAAAGAATGTCTGCCTTGCCGTCCAGATACGCGTTGCGGCGGGTCTGTTCGTTGCGCTTGCGGAAGTTGTCGAACTCCGCGGCGGTGCGCATCCATTTATCCTTATAGTCGGCTGCCTGCGCGCGGGCTTCTTCCAGCTCCTTTTCGCGCTTTACCCGCTTTTCGCACTTCGCGTGCTTTTCGCACGTTTCGGCGCAGGGCGCGTTTTCGGCTTCCGCCTGCTCTTTCAGCGGCGCCTCCTCCGCCCGTTCCTGCTGCTTTTCTTCACTCATGGTCCTTTTTTTCCTCGCTGCCTTTTTTCTCTTTTTGTATGCCGCCGATCAGCTCTTCCAATGCCTTGCCCACGTTTTCGAGCACGGCGATGACTTTGGAGTAATCCATGCGGATGGGTCCGATCACCCCGTATGTGCCGAGGTTCTTTCCGCCTGCGGAATAGGTAGCCGTCACCACGGAACAATCTTCCGGCACGTCGGCGTCGTCCGTCGAACCGATCTTCACGTTGATCTGGATCTCGTCATCTTCGTCCCCGACGATCTCGGCGATCTTATCCTTACTGGAAATGACGGACAGAAAATTTTTGACATTGCCGATGTCCTCGTATTCGGGGTGGTTGAAGATCTTTTCGGGTCCGGCGAGCACGATATCCTCTTCGCGCGGACGGGCATAACTTTTGAGCGCCTCGATGACTTCCGCCATGACCTGCCGGTACTGCCCGAATTCGCCCAAAGCGGATGCCTCCACTTCCCGCGCTTCGGAGAGCGCCTTGCCACAAAAGAGCTTGCACAGCATGTGCGATACGTTGCCCACCTCGTCATCCGCCATGGATTCGGGGATGTCGATAAAATTGTCCCGCAAAATACGCGAGCCCGTGACGATGACCAGCAGCGCGCGCCCGTCCCCGCAGGGCAAGAGCGTCATGCTGCGGATGCGCTCTTCCTCCGCGTTCGGCCCGACCGCAACGGAGGTATAGTCGGTGAGCTCGCTGATGACGTTCGCCACGCTCTTGATGAGGTGCTCCACGTCGCCGGTCCGGTTGCTGAACGCGTCGCTGATGTAATCGAGATCCGCCACGGAGAGGTTGCCCCGCTGCATCAGCTCCTCAATGTAAAAGCGGTACGCCTGCGGCGAAGGCACCCTGCCGCCCGAGGTATGGAACTGCGTCAAATACCCCAGCTCCTCCAACGAAGCGAGCTCGTTGCGCACCGTCGCCGAGCTGACGTCTTTGAGGTGTTTTTCGGTGATCGCCTTGCTGGAAACGGGGACCGCCGAGTTGATATACTCATCCACAACAATCTGCAAGATCCGCTTTTTCCTGTCGGACATCTTCATGGCGGTCACCTCCTTTTGGCACTTTTGTTTTTACAATGTTAGCACTCATCACATCAAAGTGCTAACGCTATTATATTCCTATTCTTTCTCCTTGTCAAGAGTTTTATGCCGCATTTTACAGAAATTTTTGCCTTAGCCACGCCAACGAAAACGGCGCCCCGCAGCGGAGCGCCGTTCCCGTATATCGGTAGGTCATTATAATGGAGTATGCAAAGCTGCCCGCGGCTACCCTGCCGCAAGAACGATGCCATTATAGCAGAGAAATTTCCCTCAGACAAACAAAAATTAACCAATGTTAACAGATTTTCCGAAAAAATACCCCGCTTTTCAAGGCGCGGTATTCTGGTTACATGCCCCTACCGGGAGCGGGTGGAGCGGTCTTCGTTCCGTAAAGCATCCGTCTGCCCGTCTTCGACGGCGAGCTCGTCGATCGTGACGGCAGCCGTATGGGCGATGGGCTTCCATTCCACTTTTTTGAAAAAGGCGACGAAGCCAATGGGGATATAGGTCGCCATAAACAGGGGGAAGGTAAAGAGGAGAAGGATCTTTTTAACAGGATTCCCCCGAATGTGCCGCCACTCCGTGACGCACACCGACGCCGCGATGATCAGCATCAAGCCCAACAGTATCGCCGTAGACTCCCCGACCATGACCAGTGCCATGATCGCCGTCTGCGTATCCCCGATGCATGCCGCCACCACCGCACAGACGGGGAACCCGATCAGCATGAGCATCGTATAGATGAGCGCGGGGAAAATGGTCGTCAGGATATCGAAACAGGAGAAACTGCGGAAGCAGCGCGCGATCAGCTTACCGCCGCTCTTGCCGAACACCTGGTAAAAGCCCTTCGCCCAACGTTCGCGCTGCCGCCAAGCGGCTTTGAAGGTCTCCGGCTGTTCGTCGTACAGTTCCGCTTTGGGTGCGAAGCCGACCTTCCTGCCCGACAGCGCATACGTCGTGGAACACTCGATATCTTCGGTGAGGGTAAAAAAGTTCCAGTTATCGTACTCCTTCACCACGTCCGCAGCGATCAGAAAGCCCGTCCCCGAAATGGCGCAGGAGAGGTGAAAGAGCCTGCGGCAGTTGGAAAGGTGACGCGCTTCGTGCAAAAACCAATAACCGTACCCTGCCGTGATCCAATTTTTGCAAAAATTCTTTGTATTTCGGTACGAAGTGACCATCCGGTACCCGCTGTCAAAGGCACGATTCATCTCCGTGAGGAAATCCGCTTTGAGCAGGTTATCGGCGTCCACGATTATGTACGCTTCCGGCACGAGCGCCGCATACTGCGGGTCGGTGTGCAACTGTTCGAAAAACCAATGCAGCGCAAACCCTTTGCCGACGCGGGTAAGGTCGCTGCGTTCGAACACGATACAGCCGAGATCGCGGCAGATCTGCGCCGTATTATCCGTACAGTTGTCCGCAATGACGAATACGCTAAGCTTTTCGCGCGGGTAATCGCACTTACGGATGCTTTGGATGAGGTTGCCGATGACGGCGCTCTCGTTACGGGCGGAGATAACGATACCGATCCGGTGCTGCTCTTTGGCAACATGTTTATCCTTAAAACGGACGAACGTACCGACGATCAGGTAGACGAACTGATGCAGATACATCAGGATAAAGAGCAAGCCAAGAACCTGTGCAACGATCCAGACGACTCCGTAAAAGGCGTTCGGAAATTCTAAAACACCGTTGTCCCGAAGCAGACGAACGATCAAATCCATACAAACGATCCTCTGATGTGATTGGGCAGCCATACGAAAAACGCCCTGCCGACAGCACAGAGTATACCGAATTTTTCACGCGCTGTCAATCGATCTTTACAACTGTTTTTTCAATTCTTCAGCGATGGCGGTACCGGCGCTGGTTCCGATACGGGCGGCGCCGGCTTGGGCGAGTTTTTGTACGTCTTCCGCGGTACGCACCCCGCCCGACGCTTTGACGCCGCACACGTCGCCCGCGACCTGTTTGAGCGCCGCCACGTCCTCCACCGTCGCACCGCCGCCGAAGTACCCCGTGCTCGTTTTGAGGAACGCCGCCCCCGCGTCGCGCGCGGCTGCGGCGGCTTTGAGCATCTCCTCACGGGTCAAAAGCGACGTTTCGAGAATGGCTTTGACCGGGCGGCCCTTCGCCGCCTTTACGACCTTTTTGACCTCGCGCTTTACGTACCCGTAATTGCCGTTTTTGACGGCGGAGAGGCAGATGACCATGTCGATCTCGTTGGCGCCGTCCGAAACGGCGCGCTTTGTTTCGTACACCTTGGTCTCCGTCTTGTTCTCGCCCATGGGGAAGCCGACAACGCAGGCGATCTTCACCTCGGGCGCGCTTTTTAAAAACGCATGGCATGCGGCGACGTATACGGGCTGTACGCACACCGAGCAAAACCCGTATTCGCGCGCTTCCGCGCATAATTTTTTTATATCGTCGCGCGTGGCGGTCTGCCGCAGCAGCGTATGGTCGATCATCCCGATGAGCTTATGCAGCTGCTCCAGCTTTTTTTCCTGTTTGTACGCCTCGAATTCACGGCGCTCCTTTTCCCCTGCCGTTTCGGGCGGCTGCGGTGCAGGCAGCGGCGCGGCGGGAGCTTCCTCCCGCGGTTGTTTTTTGATACCGAACATGGTCACAGATCCTCCGCTCTGATATAGGTATGGACAAGTGCGGGCAATTCATACGCCCGCGGGTAAGAAAACGCTTCCGCGGCGCGGCTGCACGCCTCGTCGGCGTTTCCGCGGCTGTACACTTCGGCGACGGGCTCGCCCTTTTGCACGCGCTCGCCCGCATGTTTGCGCAGCAGGATGCCGACGGTATGATCCACGGCGTCCCCTTCGCGCTGCCTGCCGCCGCCGAGCAACAGGCATGCCTCGCCCAGCTTTTTGGCGGCGATGCGCAAAACGCCGCTCTTTTCGGCGCAAAGCACGCTCTTTTGCGGAGCGAGGGGCTGCAGCGACGGGTCGTGTACGGCGCGCGCGTCCCCGCCCTGCGCCGAAACGATCTGCGCCAGTTTTTGCAGCGCCGCACCGGAGGCGATCGTCTCTTCCACGCGCGCCCTTGCCTCCGCTTCGGGAAGAGAGAGCGCCGCCGCGGCAAGTTTTTCCGCCAAAAACAGGGAGAGGCGCGCGAGCGCGTTTTTCTTTCCGCCGAGCACGGCGATCGCCTCGCGGACTTCGGCGTTGCAGCCGACCGCATCGCCTAACGGCGCGTCCATATTCGTGACCGCCGCCGCGACTTTCCGCCCCGCCCGCGCTCCGATGCGCACCATCAGCCGCGCGAGCCGCTCCGCCTGCGGCGCCGTACGCAAAAACGCGCCGTCGCCGTACTTGACGTCCAACAGGATGACATCCGCAAAAGAAGCGAGCTTTTTGCTCATGACGGAGGAGGCGATGAGCGGGATGCTGTCGACGGTGGCGGTCACGTCGCGCACGGCGTACATACGCTTGTCGGCGGGCACGGTATGCTCCGTCTGCCCGGCGATCGCCCCGCCGACGCGCGCGATCTGTTCGGCAAATTCCGCCGCCGACAAGCCGACGCGCAGCCCCGAAAAACTTTCGAGCTTATCGAGCGTGCCGCCCGTATGCCCCAGCCCCCTGCCCGAATACTTGGCGCACTTCACGCCGAGGCTGCACAAGACGGGAACGAGGATGAGCGTGGTGGAATCGGAAACACCGCCCGTGGAATGTTTATCGGCGATCACGCCGGGCACGGGCGGGCGCGCGGGCGTCTCCCCGCTCTTTGCCATGGCGTCGGTGAGCAAAAAACACTCCTCGTCCGTCATCCCGTTCAACAGCACCGCCATGCAAAACGCGGCGATCTGCGCGTCGGAGGCGCGTCCCTGTGCCACCGCGCGCACGAAAAAGCGGATCTGCTCCTCCGTCAGCACGCGTCTCTTCTTTTTTGCGTCGATGACCTCATAGACCGTCATTCGCCCAAAACCTCCCGCTTCCGCCAAACGCCGCGCATTTTCCCCCGCCGCCGCATGATACAATGCATGCCGACACGCAAAAGGAGGCGCTCCATGCACACCATCCTCGCAAGCACGCTGATCGGCGGGCTGTACCTCGCCGTCTTGTTCGCGCTCTGCTTCGGGACCGTCGTCGGCGGCAAACTGCTGCGGCGGTACCTGCGCGAACGCAAAAAACCGCCCGCGCCGCCCCCGGCGGCGCAGGATCCGCCCCCGCCCAAAAAAGTCTACTACCTCGTGGAAAAAAAGCGGGTCGCGCCCAAAGCGCAATACGGCAAGCCGAAGGAGATCGACTTCAAATAACGAGCGCCGTCAGCCTTCGGACCGCCTTATGTTCTCCCCTTCGCCCCAAAGGCGCTCAAGGTGATAAAACAGGCGCGTTTCGTCGTTAAAAATGTGGACGATCACGTCGCCGTAATCGAGCACGCCCCAGCGCCCGTCGCGCACGCCCTCGGTGCGCAGCGGCTCCTTCCCTTCCTTGGAAAGGTGCTCTTCGAGGTTTTCGCACAGCGTGCGCACCTGGGTGGTGTTCCTGCCGCTGGCGATGATGAAACAGTCGCACAGCGTCGTCTTTTCGCGCACGTCGGCGACGACGATGTCCTCCGCCTTTTTGGAGGAGAGGAAGGTGCAGATCGCATCCGTCAATTGTTTTGTATCCATTTTGTATCCTTTTTGCGCGCCGCGCAGATTTTTTTCTTGCTTTACCCGTTCTTTTTCGCGGCGTGCAGCCGCGTATAGTAATCGTACGCCTGCAAGGTGAGCGGGCAGACCTCGCCCCCGCTCTTTTTCAGGTATTTGACCTGGTGTTTCAGGCAGCGGTACATGCACTCGTCCAAGCTCTCTTCCGCCAGGCAGGCGCGCAGCTTTTGTACGTGCGGAAAGTCGCGCCCCGCTTCGAGCATATCGGCAAGAAACACGATCTTTTCCGCCGTGCCCATGTTCGGACGCCCCGTGGTATGGTAGCGGATCGCATCCAGCACCTCCGCGTCCTGTACGCCGAAGGTATGCTCCGCCAAATACGCGCCCGTAAACTGGTGCAGCACCGGCGCGGGGATCCCTTCGGGCGGAACGAACCCCGCAAGCTCGGGAGCGGTAAGGGGCAAATTCTTCGCCGCGTCGTGCATCGCCGCCGCCTGTACGAGCTTCCCTTCCGGGCAGCCGTTCCGCCTGGCAAGTTCCGCCGCGAGCAGCGCCACGCGCACCGTGTGCTTCCGCCTTGCCGTCTTCAGATATTTCAGCGCGGCTTTCACGCCGTCTATGCGATAGAGCTCGCGCGCCTCGATGTATTCGATCACCCCTTCGGGCAGGAACGGGCGCACGTCCTCGCCCAACGCGCACAGCACGCGCGCCTTGGTCGAAGAGATATCCCGCCCCGTGTAGGGCAAAAGGCGGAAACGCTTTTTGAACTTCATCGCAAAGCGCAGCTGTTCCCCTTTTAGAGGCGCGTCCCCTTCGCGGTAGCACACGACGAGCTCGGCAAGGGAGAGAATGGTCTCCGGTTCCCGCCAGGTGTAAAAATCGCGCAGCATGTCTGACCCGACGAGCAAAAACAGCTCCGCCTCGGGATAGCGGCGGCGGAAGTAGCCGAGGGTAAGATACGTATAGCTGACCCCTCCCGCGTTGCACTCGTACGCGCTGACTTCGCCGTTTTTTATCCCGGAAAAGGCGATGCGCGCCATCGCCAGCCTATCCTCCGCGGAAGCCGCCGCCCCGTGTTTGTGCGGCGCGAGATATGCCGGGACGGCGATGAATTTATCCGCCCCCAGCGCCTCCTGCGCGGCGCGCGCCATATTCACATGCTCGGCATGCACGGGGTCGAACGACCCGCCGAAGATCGCGATCTTCATCCTCTTTCGCCCTGCCTCCCTCTGCTCGCTCTACTATTTATAGGGAGAGTGCCCGCCGCCTATACCTGCGGAAAGCGCTTTTTGTATTTGCATCCAGTATACCACAACTTTTCCGCGCTGACAAGGTTTAAAAAAGAGTTCGTACGGGAAAAATCAAGCAGCGCGCCCATACGGCGCAGTTCGCAGCCTGCGGGGGATGCAATGAAAAAGATCGACCTGCCGCTTTGGTCGGATACGCTGTGCCTGTTTTTTTGCCTGTTGCTCTTTTTTTTCGCCGTGTTCCGTTTTTCGCTGCCGCTATGGGCGGCGGCGCTGCTCGCCGCGGCGGCTTCCGCCGCCGCGGCGGTCCTGCTGTTCCTGTTTTTACAGGCAAGACGGAAAGCACGGCACACGGGCGAACGGGAAAAAACCGCCGCCCGCAAACTCGCCTTCCATTTGGCGATGTCGCCCCCGGAAGAAAACGCGGCGCTGCTCGCCGCCTGCCTCAATGCCGCCGCGGCGAAAAACGAGCGCGGCGAAGCCGCGCCCGCCGCGTACCGCGCCGTCCATGACGGCGTGATCGGTGCAGACGAGCAGGCATTCGTGCGGTTCCGCTTCGAAAAGGTGACGGCGGACGAGCTCTCCCCCATCCTGCGCAGCCCCGCCGCGCACAAGGCGGTGTACGCCTCCGCCTTTACCGACGAGGCAAAAAAACTCGCCGACGCCTTCGGGCTGCGGCTCGTCGATGCGGCGGAAATGTACGCGCTTGTACAAGACTGCGGGCAAATGCCCGACCCGCTTCTCGCGCCGCCCGCGAAAAAAGAGGGCGCGCTGCACAAACTGCGGCAGCACCTGCACCGACGCTACTGGCGCGGCTACGCCTTTGCGGGGGTCTCGCTGCTGCTGTTTTCGCTGCTGACCATCTTTCCCGTCTACTACATCGTTACGGGCAGCCTTCTGTTGGCGGCGGCGCTGCTCCTTCGCTTTTTCGGAAAAAAAGACTGAAACGGCAGCCCCGCGCCGCGGCGCGGGGCTGCCTTCGTTTTAAAAGACGATGTGTTCGAAATTTTTACGGGAAGAGCGGCGGTACAGGATGATCTTTCTGCCGATGACGGCGACGCACTCCGCCGAAAGGCGGGCGGCAAGTTCGTCCCCTAAGCTGCGCGCATCTTCTTCGGCGTTGGTGAGCACGTTGATCTTGATCAGTTCCCGCGCTTCAAGCGCTTCCGAAAACGAGCGGAGCTGGTTCTCGCTCATGCCTCCCTTGCCCAGCTGCCCGACGGGCGAAATGTTTGCCGCCAGGCTCTTTAAATGGCTCCTCTGTTTGCTTGTCATACCTTCCTCCTGCATCCCGCACTATTCTTTGAATTCAAATTCCACGCCGCCGATGACGATAACATCGTTTTCGGCAACGCCGCGCTTTTTCAGCTCTTTGATGACGCCTTTGTCGCGCAGCACCTTTTGGAAATACGCCATGGAATCCGGGTCGTTCAAAACGACGTTGCGCTCCAGCATATCCACCAGCCCGCCCGTGACATACCAGACGTTTTCCTCCTCGTCCTTATCGATGAAGAACTCGTCGACGGACGGCTTTTCGTACGCGAACTCGTCCGCCGGCACGGGCTCGGCGGGCGGGAGGGTATCCAGCACCTGCAGGCAGGCGTCGACGAGCGCGCCCGTTCCTTCCCCCGTGACCGCCGTGATCGGAAAGAGGGGTGCGTCGCATTTTTTACGGAACGCTTCCAGATTTTCCGCCGCGCCGTACACATCGCACTTGTTCAGCGCCACGAGCTGCGGCAGCGCCGCGAGCTTTGCGCTGTAACGGGCAAGCTCGGCATTGATCTTGGTGTAATCCTCGAACGGGTCCCGCCCTTCGCTGCCGGAAACATCCACCACATGCACGAGCATGCGGGTGCGTTCGATGTGGCGCAAAAAGGCGTGCCCCAGCCCCGCGCCCTCCGCCGCGCCTTCGATCAGCCCCGGGATATCCGCGGCGACGAACGTCCTGTCGTAGCGGGCAACGACGCCGAGATTGGGCGAAAGGGTCGTAAAATGGTAGTTCGCGATCTTCGGGCGGGCGGCGCTGATCTTGGATAAGAGCGTGCTCTTGCCCGCATTGGGGAAACCGATCAACCCGACGTCTGCAATGACTTTGAGCTCCAAAACAAGCGTGTGCGGCGCCGTTCGCTCCCCTTTCTGCGCAAAATGCGGAGCATGGCGGCGCGCCGTAGTGAAGCGCACGTTCCCCTTTCCGCCATTGCCGCCGCGGGCAAGCAGCTTTTTTTCGCCGTCGTGGTAGACGTCGCACAAGATCTTGCCCGTCTGCTCGTCCCGCACGATGGTACCGAGGGGAACGGCAAACACAACGTCCGCCCCGCTCTTGCCGAAGCGGTTGTTCGTACCGCCGCGCTCGCCGTTTTCCGCAACGAATTTGGCGCCGAAGCGGAACTCGAACAGGTCGTTCTTGTCTTTATCGCCGACGACGTACACGTCGCCGCCCCTGCCGCCGTCGCCGCCGTCCGGTCCGCCGTTGGCAAAGCCCTTGAAGCTCTTGAAGGAGTTCATGCCGTCGCCGCCGTCGCCGGATTTGATGGTGATCTTTACTTTATCGGTGAACACAGGTCCTCCTTTGCCGCCGCGCGCTTGCAGCACCGCAATTTGCGTTACCTTTTTTTATTATAGCACATTCCGCGGCAAAATTCAATTGACTTTGCCCCCCTGTGTATATTATAATATGCCTATCTTACAACCAGATCCGCCGGGGGTGCTGTAAAAGGCTGAGATCATACCCTTTGAACCGGACAGGATAATCCCTGAACGGAAGGTAATCAAAGACTTGTTCGGCGCGCCCTGCAAAGGGCGCGCCGTTTTTCAACGTCGTTTCGGCGGAAACAAAGGAGGTCTTATGTTTCTCAACATGCTCGCCTCGTACGTCGGAACGCAGGAAGTGCCCGACGGCGAGGGCGGAACGACGACCCAGTATATCTATGGCGATATCTGGACGTCGTTTGCAAAGGATGCGCTCTCTGCCGTGTTCCTTTGGATCTGTGTGGCGGCGATCGTCATTTTGGTGGCGGTAGGCGTCTTCATCCGCTTTAAAAAGGCGGACTTTTTGCGCACGTACGTGAAATACGCGCTCGCCTTTTTCACGGGGCTGGCGATGGTCATCCTCGTCGTCATGCTCGCGCTCGAATTTTTCGACATGAGCGAAAGCGGCGCCGTATTCGACCTCGTGCTCATCCCCTCCGCCGTCACGGGCGGCGTGGCGATCCTCGGCATCGCCGTGTGCTATGTGTGCTCGCTGTACTCCAAAAAGGTGTTCAAAGCCTCCCTTTGGGCGAGCCTTGCCACCCTGCTCGCCGCCGTTGTGGCGCTGTTCGTATGCCTGTGCGTGTACTTTTCCTCGGGCGACGCGGCAAACAACAACGGGGTCTCGCAGGGTTCGGTCAGCGACCTGGGGCTGTACCTGTGCACGGCGGGGCTGGTCATCGTCATTGCCCTTTTGACCGTCTTCCTCGGATGGAAGGACCGGAAAGGGTTTGACTCGCGCAGCATCGCCTATGCGGCGGTATGCATCGCCATGAGCTTTGCCCTCTCCTACATCAAACTTTGGGAGATGCCGCAGGGCGGCTCCATCACGTTGGCGAGCCTCCTGCCGCTGATGATCTATTCGTACATGTTCGGCGTGCGCAAAGGCGTGTTCGCGGGCTTTATTTACGGATTGCTGCAAGCGATCCAAGACCCGTGGCTCATCCACCCCGCGCAATTCCTTTTGGACTACCCCGTCGCGTTTGCGGCGATCGGCGTGGCGGGCATGTTCCGCAAAGTCGAAGCCTTCCAATTCTCCCCGCAGCTGAAATTTGCGGCGGGCGCGATCGTGGCGTCGGTGCTGCGATTTTTGGCGCACATCTTCTCGGGCGTGTTCGCGTTTTCGGAATATGCGGGCGACCAAAACCCGTGGACGTACAGCCTTGCTTACAACTCCTTCGTCTTCATCGATATCGCCCTCGTGATCGTCATCGGTGTGGTCGTGTTCTCCTCCAAGGCATTCATGAACATCGTGGAGCGTTACAACCGCCCGGTCAAACCCGCCGCACAACCCGCCGAGGCAATGGCTGCGGCGCAGCCCGCCCCTGCCGCGGCGCCCCTGCCCGAGCAGCCCGCCGTGCAAACGGACGCCGCTCCCGCCGCGCCCGTACAGGCAAACGACACCCAAAAACGAGAATGACTTCAAACAACCGTTCAGCGCCCTGCGGCATGCCGCAGGGCGCTGTTTTTTATCCGTTTCCATGCACTGCCCCGCATACGGGGCGGCGCCGACGCTTGCTTGCGCCGCGGCGCATATGCGGGCACGCTCATCCGTTACAGCAGAATTCCTGTTTTGCTTTTATTTATACTCTTATGAATAGGCTTTCCGTTTCCGCTTATAGTTATTTTAAACGCAGATAAACTTCTTTGTGCATTTTTTAAACCAAATGGTTGACATTGCAATAGACATGTGTTATCATGTTAGTACAAATCGGAGGAGATATTTTGTATTATGACAGAAATAGGAAAGTTTCTTAAAAAATTACGTATCGATCGTGGCGAAGTATTATTGACGATGGCACAAAAACTTGGAGTTACTCCCTCTTTTCTGTCTGCAGTAGAGCTCGGCAAGAAAAAAATGCCCTATGAATGGAATTTAAAGATCCGCTCTGCTTACCGGCTAACACCTTCTCAGGAAGAGTTATTGGATGAAGCCATTTCCTCTTCAGAAAAAGCGGTCATTATTGACTTTCAAGAAGCTACCCCTAATGCGAAAAAACTTGCAGTATCCTTTGCTCGGTCATTTAGCGAGCTAACAGATGAACAATTGGAAGCCATTAAAAAGCTGATGCAAAACGAGGAGGATAGATGAGCGGTATTCCGGTAAAGCCCACTTCACGCCAAGCGATCTGGACTTATGTCCGAGATATTCGACGCACCCTTGGCGTCGAGGCTAATTTGTACTTTGATATCGTTTGGTTCATAGAAAGTATCATGCCAAAATTGTTTCCCTATTTTGTGTTTGAGGTATGTACTAAAGAAGAACTTGGCGATTTACATGGCAAGACCATTCCTCGTGAAAATAAGATATGTATTCGCGAGGACGTATATATCGGAGCATGCGCTGAGAACGGACGTGACAGATTGACTATTGCACATGAAATTGGGCACTTCTTTATGCACGACGAACACTCCATTGAGTTTTGCCAATCCGATTCCAACGGAAAAACGCCTTGCTATCGTGATTCGGATTGGCAGGCGGATGTTTTTGGAAGCGAACTACTTGCTCCCTCCTATTTAATTGATGGGATGTCGGCGAGTAAAATTCATAAAGCGTGCAAAGTTTCTATACCGTGCGCGAAATCGCAACTGCGTGCAATTAACCGTGAAAAAGTAAAATAACATTCTACTCCAATTTTGGGAAAATCATAAAAGAAAAGCCTTGAAGAGATCGCGGCAACGATCAAATCAAAGCCTTTCAGGAGTGTGCCATAAGCACAATACCGTTTATATTATAGCACGCTCCTGTCTTTTATGTCAACATTTTTCTTGACGGCAACCAAAGGTTGACATTATTTTACAGGAGGTGCTATTTATGCACTCAAAAGAATCAAGACAAAAGCAGACTTTCTTGCGAAATGAATATCTTTGCGCAGGAAAATGGAACATACCGATCGTTAGGCGTCAGCCTCTTATGGGCGACGTAAAGCTTATCGCATGTTCCGACACAAAGACGAAAGAAGAACTTAATCGCGATCGAGGCGTGCACTTTTTTGTAGATGACTATCGTTTTGAACATCTTTACGATAATCCGCAAAAGAGCTTGCACAAATATTCGCAATACAAGTTCCTTCTTACACCTGACTACTCTCTTTATGCCGATATGCCTCTATGGCGGCAAATAGAAAATGTCGCAAAAAACCGCTGGTGCGGCGCATATTGGCAAGCACATGAGCTAACTGTCTATCCTACGATTAGTTGGGGACTCGCTCCCACTTATAATTTCTGCTTTGACGGTGTAGAACAGAATGCGGTTGTGGCGATAGGCATGATAGGCTGCAAAAGGAATAATACGATCTTTATGCGCGGTTATGACGCTATGCTCGAAAGACTGAACCCTGAAACAGTCATTTGTTTCGGTACCCCGTTTGCAGAAATGCGAGGGAACATTATCTCTATAGACTATCTCTCTTCGAGAAAGGTGGTGAGATGATGGGCGGACGAGGAACTTTTGCCAGCGGAAATAAAGTCGAATACAGTTATGAAACAGTTGGTAAAATAGCAGACGTAAAAATATTGAAAGGCATTCGTGGCAAACACGCCTTGCCTGAAGAAGCTCATTCGAGTGCTGCTTATATCAAGCTTAAGCCCGATGGTACTTTTCATGAAATGCGGATCTACGATAAAGACCACTACCTCGTAAAAGAAATTGCCTATCACCCGGAGCAAAGCCTTACAGGGAATAGGCATGAGCAAATATTACATGTGCATGAATACGATAGAAATTTCAAAAGAACAAAGGCAAGACCTATATCAAAACAAGAATATGAGCTCTACAAAAAATATTTTAAGGGGGTGACAGAACATTGATAGGCGGAAATGTGAATGAATTTGTGGATGGACTTTACTATGGAGACGAAAGATGGTTCCTTTACAAAGGAGTTAAATATTTTATACAGGGTTGGGTAAAGAACAATAATTTTACGCTTGTTATGGATCAAATGGAACCCGATCCCCCTAACCCCACTCCCTATGTTCCACTGTGGACTATGACAAAACCATACGACAAACGTGATGAAGTCGTCGGAGCGTTTCTTACTGCTCCGCTGTGGGAAAACAAGTCGTTTTGGGATGTGGAACAGGAAATTGAATGGGTGGATTGCTGATAAAGCAACCCAAAAACGGTGTTCTGCGGCATAATATGCCGCAGAACACCGTTTTATTCTTTTTCTTGCGCCGCGGCGCATATGCGGGCACGCTCATCCGTTTTTCCGCGAAGCGTCCTCGTCGTACCCGAATTCGTGCAATAAATTTTCACGGTCGCGCCAGCCCTCTTTGACCTTTACGTACCCCGTCAAAAACACCTTGCATCCCAAAAATTTTTCCATATCCTTGCGGGCGAAGGAGAGCACTTCTTTGAGTGCCGCGCCCTGTTTGCCGATGAGGATGGCTTTGTGGTTCGGCTTTTCGCAGACGATATCGAGGGAGACTTCGCACACGCCGTCCTGCCCGTGCTCGAACTTGGTGACCAGCACCGCAATGCCGTGCGGGATCTCCTTATCGTATTTGAGCAGGATCTTTTCACGCATGATCTCGCCGAGCATGAAGCGCTCGCTCTTGTCGGAGATCACGTTTTCGGGGAAGAGCGGCTCCCCGTCGGGCAGCGCGCCGATGACGGCGCGGCGCAGTTTTTCGATGCCGCGCCCCTTGCGTGCCGATACGGGGAACACGTCGCATTCCACCCCGCCCTCGTACAGCGTTTTTACGTCCTGCGGGATCTGCTCGGCAGGCATGATATCCGTCTTCGTATAGGCGATGAGCATGGGCACGCCGACGGATGCGTAGTGCCGCATGAGCGCAAGATCCTCTTCCGAAACGCCTCTGTGCCCGTCGTGCACATACAGGATGAGCTCCACGTCTTTGGCGGCGGTCTCCGCCGTGCGCAGCATGCGCCCCGCGAGCGCGGTGCCCGCCTTATAGATCCCGGGCGTATCCGCGAACACGACCTGCGCGTCCGCCTCGTTCAAAATGCCCAGGATGCGGTCGCGCGTGGTCTGCGGCTTGGGGGAGACGATGGCGACCTTTTCCCCCACCAATACGTTTATGAGCGTGCTTTTGCCCGCGTTCGCCCTGCCGATCACGGCAACGGTCCCTGCTTTCATGGCGTATCCCTCGTGATGCCCATCGCTCCCAAAACGCGCTCTTCCCGCGCGCGCATGACCGCCTTCTGCTCCTCCGTTTCGTGGTCGTACCCCAGCAAGTGGCACAGCCCGTGCACGGCAAGGTAATACAATTCGCGATGAAGCGAATGCCCGTACTCTTTCGCCTGCTCTTCGGCGCGCCTGCGGCAGATGACGATGCTCCCCAAAAACAGCCGCCCTGCCTCGTCGAGGTCATAGGGATGCTCCGCTCCGCGGATCGCCCCGCCGGAAAGTTCGACGTTCGGGTAGCTCAAAACGTCCGTCACGGCGTCCTTGCCGCGCGTGCGCTTGTTGAGTTCGCGGATGCCCTCCTCGTCCGTAAAGACGAGCTCGGCGGCAAGCGGCACGTCGCTTTCGATCCCCGTGAGCGCATGCGCCGAAAGCGGCGCGGTATCGAAATCCGCCTCTTCGCATTCCAGGAACAATTCAGCCATTGCTCTTCCCTCCTTCGGCGTCCTTACGCCCGAGCTTGAGCTTGGGGTAGCTGATCCGGCTGTGGTATACGCCCGTCAGACAATTCACGATCGCCTCTTTGATGGCGGTCAGATCGCGCATGGTGATGTCGCATTCATCGAACTGTTCGAGATCGACGCGCTCCTGTATGATCTCGCGGACGGCGCTCTCCACGCGCTCGGGCGTGCGGTCGGGCAGCGAACGGGAGATCGCTTCGCTCGCGTCCGCGATCATGATGATCGCGGCGATCTTAGTCTGCGGCTTGGGACCGGGATAGGAGAAATCGTCCATGTTCACCTCGCCGTCCGTCATTTTCAGCGCCTTGGCGTAAAAATACTTGATGGGCATGGTGCCGTGGTGCTGCAGCGCCACGTCCGCCAGCACCTTGGGCAGGCGGCGGTTGCGGATGAGTTCATACCCGTCCTTGGCATGCGAACGGATGATATCCACCGAAAGCTCGGGAGAGAGCTCGTTGTGCGGGTTGTAGCCGGACTGGTTCTCGGTAAAAAACTCCGGCTGGCGGAGCTTGCCCACGTCATGGTAGTATGCCGCGGCACGGGCGAGCGCCGTATCCTCGTTGAGCGCAATGGCGCACGCTTCGGCAAGGTGCGCGACCACGATGCAGTGGTTGAAGGTGCCGAACGCCCGCTCTTTGAGTTCGCGCATCAAAGGCGCGTCATGATCGGTCAGCTCCCGCAGCCGGTAATCGGTGATGCAGTTGAAGCACACTTCGAACACGGGCAAGAGCGCCATGAAGAGCACCGCCGAACAGATGCCCGCCTCCAACCCGAACAGCATGGCATACAGCAGCTGCATCCCGCTGCCGTACTCCAAACAGGCGATCATGATCAGCAGCGGCACGCACACGGCAAACCCGGTGAGGAAGGAGCAGACCCGCGTTTTAACGCGGCTGCCCACATAGATGCCGACCATGCCCGCCGCAAAGGTCAAAAGCGGGGTGGCGGCTGCGGCGTTCGCGTTGACGTCCGTCAGCGTAAAGTTGGAAAAGTGGTCGATCGCGAACATCATGAGCGCGAAGATCACGTTCAAAAAGATCGCCGCGCGGCGGCTCAGAAGCAGCAGCGCGAGCAGCGCCAGCATCGCCACGGGACGGGAATAGACATTGAAGAAAAAGCCGAAGAAGTAGCAGACGACGATGCTCACGTCGAGCAAAATGAAGATGAGCCAGATGCTCTTTGCCGTCTGCAGCGACTGCCTGTTCTCGAACAAAAAGTAAAAATAGATGATGACGAACAGAATAAAGATGCTGACGAGCAAGTAGACGAGGTCCGTCAGATCCTCCTGCAAATACTGCACGAACCCCTTGTTCTCCTCGCTGAGGGAATTGAGCAGGATGAACAAAAAGATGAGAGCGAACAGGAGGACGTAATTGACAAAAAACACCGTCACGCTCTTGGCAATGGTGCGCGCGTCGAATTTTTCGGGCGCGGATCGCGGCTGCTTCATTTCTTCCTCCTTTCCTCACGGGCGGCTTCACGGCGGGCGGCGTCCCGCTCGTAAGCGCGAACGATGCGCATGACCATGGGATGGCGGACGACGTCCTGCGCGGTCAAGGTGACGACGCCGACCCCTTCCACGTTTTTGAGCACGGAAACGGCATGCTTTAAGCCGCTTTTGCGCCCGTCGGGCAGGTCGATCTGCGTCACGTCGCCGTTGACGACCATTTTGCTGCCGTCGCCCATGCGCGTGAGGAACATTTTCATCTGTTCGACCGTCGTATTCTGCGCCTCGTCCAAGATGACGAAGGCGTTGGAGAGCGTTCTGCCGCGCATATACGCGAGCGGCGCGACTTCGATGATCCCCTTTTCCATCAGCCTGCCGTACGTCTCCATGCCGAACAGCTCCTGCAAGGCATCGTACAGCGGGCGCAGGTACGGGTCGACTTTGGTCTGCAAATCGCCGGGCAAAAACCCGAGCTTTTCGCCCGCCTCCACCGCAGGGCGGGTGAGGATGATCTTTTCCACCTGCTTGCCCTTATACGCGCTCACGGCAAGGCAGACGGCGAGGTACGTTTTGCCCGTACCCGCAGGCCCCACCCCGAACACGACGGTGTTGTTTTTGATCGCGTCTACATACTTTTTTTGCCCGAGCGTCTTGCACTTGATCTGTTTGCCGCGGAAGGTGATCGCCACAACGTCGCTCATGACCTGTTCGATGTTGTCCAGGTTCCCTTCCCTGGCAAGTTCGATGCAATAGACGATGCGGCTCTTATCCACGCTCTCGCCCGCGCGGATGAGCTTCAAGATCCCCTCCAGCACGCGCGCCGCCACGGCGGCGCTTTCCGCATCGCCGCAGACCTTGACGGCGGCGCCCTCCACCGAAGCGGTGACGCCCAGTTCCGCCGTGATGATGTTCAGATTTTCGTCAAAAGCGCCGAGCAGGCGCTGCAGATCGTCGAGGTTGCCCGCGTCGATCTTGATCTTCGTCTGTTCCGTAAAACTTTCCTCCGAAGGTCTTTTGCTTCAGTAATTGGCGGAAAGGACCAGGCGCAGCGTGAGCCGCGCGACGGTCTCGCCCCCGTCTCGGGCAAGCTCTTCCGCGACGACGGTCAGCTGAGCCACATCCCCTTTGTGCAATTCGCGCTCCGCCTGCAGCCGCGCCTGCGCCGCCGCGCGGCGGGCTGCCTCCGCATCCGTGCCGGGCACGGCGCAGCGGTACTCCGTTCGCAGTACGCAGCGGGCGGAAACAAAGGTCTCCGTTTGGCTCCCGTCCGACGCGGCGAGCCTGCCCGCGGCGAGCACGTCTCCCGCCGCAACGGTCTGGCCCTCCGCCGCGAGCGCCACCCCGCGCAGAACGGTCAGCTCCTCCACGACGCCCGCCGCGGGAGCGACAAGCTCCGTTTTGCGCACGGGCGGGGCAGCCACCGCGCCCTCTTCCAACGTGACATACACGACGCAGCCGCTCTTTTGCACCTGCGCAAAGGCGACGTCGTCAAATTCCTCCATCAATGCCGCGCCCGCCGCCTGCGCCGCGGCTTCCTCATAAAACGAAAACACCCCGACGCCCGCCTCGGCAAGCACCTGCCGCGCGCGCTCTTGATACCGCGCCGCGCTGCCGGACACTTCGATGCGCAGCACGAGCCCGTCCGCCCAAACAGAGAGGAGCACAAACAGCAGCGCTCCGCCGACAAATGCAGGACGGCGGCGCACCGCGGCGAGCAGCCGCGCGCCGCGTGAAGTACCGACTTTTGTTACAGTATAACACGAACCGCCGAAAATTGCAAAAACTTTTTCCGTATCTTTGCATTTTACGCGGAAATTCACCGCCGCCACGCCCGTACGCACGGCGGCGTAGACGCGCACGCCGCGGCGGACAAGGCGGTCGAGCGCGCGGTGCGGGGCAATGCCTTCCAGGTGCAACACGTCGTGCAAAAGCGGGGTCATGCATCCTCCGCGAACGCCGCCGCGCGCACGTCCCCTTCGACAAGGGCGTCCCCCTCCCCATAGCGGGCGAGCACGAGCCCTTCGCCCGTTACGCACACCTTGCCGCGGGCAAGGGTAAAGACGATCTCTTGTGCGGAAAAAGAGAAGACGGTGCGCACGTTTTCGAGCACGGCGCACCTGCCGCACAGCAGCACGACCTTCGCGCCGCCGAAGCCGACCTCTCCCCCGTCGCCCGCACGGGCGAGAATTTCCTCGAACAGACGCATATTTGTCCCCTCCTGCGCCAATTATAGTATGCGCCGGGTTTTGTTTTTATGAACCGCCCGCGCTTGCCTTTTGGAGGCATAGGTGATATACTGTAAGAGAAAAATACGAACTTGCCTTTTGCGGCATCTTTTGCGCGCCTTGCACACCGTTTTAACGATCCGTTTACCTTTTTGCCGTATACTTTGTACATAACGGACCGAGGAGGGAAACGGCATGGGAAGGGCAAACACGCAAAAACGGAAAAAAGCGGACGGGAAGACGACAAAGCTGCGCGTCTTTGTGCTGGCGTTTGCAGGCGCCTTGTTCGTTGCGATGATCGGCGTTACGATCTGGCACGGGCTGCACGGCTTTGCGGCGGCGTCGCTGCCGCTGCTGCTGAGCAACCTGGCGCTTTGGCTCATCCCATTCGCCTGCCACCTTTGGCTGCGCAGGGCGGTATCGGACGCCGCGCTGCTGATCTTGGAACTGTTCCTGTTTTTCGCCTCCTTTTTGGGTTCCTGCGTGCGGCTGTACGATCTTATTTTTTGGTACGATTCGTTCGTTCATACGGCAGTCGGGTACCTCGCGGCGCTGTTGGGGCTGTTCCTGCTCTGCAAACTCTCCCGCGCGGAACAACAAAAGACGGCGCTGATCGTGCTCGTATGCGTCGCCGTTTCTCTCGCCGTCGCGGCGATCTGGGAGATGTACGAATTTCTCACGGACGCGCTATTATCGGGCACGGCGCAGGGCACGCCCGTGGAAACGGTGGACGGCGCCTTTGTGACGCCCGTTTACGACACCATGAAGGACATTTTATGCAACGCGGGCGGCGCCGTCGCCTTTGCGCTGCACTATCTGCTGCACGTATGGCTCAAAAAAGACCTCGGCATCGGCTGGCTCATGCGCGATTTTACGACGAGAAAGCCGCTTGCCGATAAGGAAGGTGAACAAACATGCCCATCCTGCAATACAAATGCAAACAATGCGGAAAACGATTCGAAGAACTCGTGACCAAATACGACGACCCCGTCGCCTGCCCCGCCTGCGGCGCGCCCGCCGAGCGGGATTGGAGCGGCGAAATGTTTTCCGCGACCGGCAAACCCGCCAAAAAATGCAGCGGCAACTGCAAGACGTGCGGCGGGTGCCGCTGAGCAGCCGCGCCGCGGCTATACCTTTGCGCTGCCGTTGCAAAAGGCAGCGATGATCTTTTCCGCAACGGAGCCAGGAAAGCTCGCCGCCAACTGTTCGGGCGCGGCGAGCTTTCCGCTGTATTGCGCATAATAGCGACGCAAGCCCGCAAAAAAACGACGCTCGCCCAGCGCCTCGCGCAGCGCGTCGAACAGCAATTCGCCCTTGGCGTACGCGATCACGACATACTCGTATTCGCCGAAGGCGGTAAGCGGTCTGTCCATCGTCGTATCAACCTCGCCGAGCAGCTGCTCGCGCACCGAATAATAGGCGTTCAGCATCCCCTTTGCCGCCCGCAAAAGCCCCTCCCGCGTGAAGCCGAACGCCTCGTTTTTTTCAAAATACAGCAGCGACGAATACTCCGCCAGCCCCTCGTCCTGCCAGGCGTGCAAAGTTTGGTCGCTGCCGACGGCGGCATACCACCATTGGTGCGCCGTTTCGTGCACGAGCGTATAGGCGGCGTCCTCCGCCGAAAGATCGTCGGCAACGAACGCCAGCGCGGGGTACTCCATTCCGCCGAAGCAAAAACCCGTCTGCACCACGGAATACGTGCTGTACGCATATTCGCCGAACGCATCCGAAAAATAGAGCAGACAATCGCGCGCCAGCTCCGCCGTGGCGCGGGGCGACGCGTCCGCATACGAATAGTACAGCACGGTCACATCCCCTGCAGAGAGCTGTTCGACGGTGAACGCCTCGCTCAGGACAATGGCAAAATCGCGCGCGTTTTCCAACGAAAACGCATACGTCTTTTGCCCGCCGGAGACGTTTGCCGAAAGCACCTGCCCCGAAGCCGCCGCCGTATAGGACGCGGGCACGGCGAGCTCGACGGCGTAGTCCGCGCACGCACTGTAAAACGGGTCGCCGTTTTGCGCGTACACGCACGGGCGGTAGGCGCCCTGCTCCCACACGCAGAGCACAGGATAAAAGTTGCCGAGGTTGACGGTCTGCCCGGCGAGCCCCGTACGGTGCCGCACACGGGCAAGGGTCAGGGTATAAGCAATAACGACTTCGGCGCTGCCGCCCGCGGGCACGGGCGAAGCAAGACGGACGCGCAGGATGTTTTGGTCCTCCCCGCACACCTCCCAAGCGGCACAGGGAGACACGGAATGCACTTCCATCCCGCCGAAGCTCTCGCCCGCGTAATAGGCGCGCGCGGAAAAACTCGGCGAAACGGGCGCATACGCCGCCCCTTCGCGGTAGGCGTTGCCGTAAAGGTTGAACCAAAGTTCCCGCTGCTCCGTGCCCGTATCGTTTTGGTAAGCAAAGGCAAGTTCCGCCGTGAGCGTGCCGTCGGCATACGCCGCGTCGATACGATAGGCGCTGCGCGGATGCTCCGCCGCACAGCCGACAAAGGAAGGCAGCCACAGCAGGCACAGCAGCACCGCCGCCGCTGCAACAGAGAAGATCCGTTTTGTTCGCGACCGTATACACATGGCATATGTATATGCTTGTTCGGAGAAAAATTATATCCGCAGAAGTTGTTCACGAAAAAAGTTTTGAGCGGACGTGGTTCACGCAAATCTCGCGCCGACCGCAGCAAGCCTTCCCCCTGGTGGGGAAGGTGCCCCGAAGGGGCGGATGAGGGGCGCTCGTTGTGCGAAGGAAGAAGCAAATGTGGTAAAAAATTCACCTCATCCACCGCAAGCGGTCCCCCTTCCCCGTCAAGGGGAAGGCGAAATTAGGATGGTAAATCCATAGAGATCTCTCGCGGGGAAGGCGTGGTAAGAACGATACAAGCCGCCGTGCCCGTTTGGGCGCGGCGGCTTGTATTCCTATCTTTGTTTCCCTATCGGATCTGCACTTCTTTCGCTGTTCGATTATTCAAAATATTAACCCATCCGTCATCCAACCGATCATCGCCATTGTACGGATGCTTCCCGTTCGCCAAAACATAATCCCAATAATATAGTGCAGAGTTACTCCCATCATAATGGATCCCGTGGTTTGTTCCGTCCGCACTGTACGTACCGCCGGAGAGCGCAATTTTGCCGTCCCTCGGGCGATCGCTTGCGATCCACAACCCCGCTTCGCTCCCCGTAAACGTGCCGCCGCTAACGGATAAACGGGCGTTATTTGTACCGAAGTAAATGCCGTACACGCTCCCGGTGACCGTAGGGGTACCGCTGACGGTAAATTTACCGCCGCCGCTGAGGCGCAGCCCTGCCCCGCTTTTGCCTTCGACGGAAGCTTCGCCGTCGATCACGACCCCGACATTCACATTGCCGCACCAAATACCGTCTTTTGCACCGGTAAAAGTACCGCCGTGGATCTGGATATGGTTGCCGCCGTCCCCTTGCGGGCTATCGTTTACGGTATAGTTTTCCACATACAGGGCGGCACGGGCGCTCCCCGTAAAAGTACCGCCATGGATCGTCAGATCGGCATACGGGTTGCTGTACCAGATCGCATCGCGGGAACCGCCGTCCGTCAACGTGCTTTCAAACGTGCCGCTTTGGATCGTGACGTCGGTATTGGCGTCGGTCGATTTTTCTACGGCAATGGCGACGGAGCCCGCCGAAACGTTGATAGCGGAACCCGTGCCGTATTCATCGGAAAAGTTTTCTTCAAACGTGATGTTTACGTTTGTATACACACTGAAGCCCGCCTGCCCCTCTACCGCAAACGTTCCGCCGTAGATCTTTGCCTGCGCCTGCGTAGTGGTCGTGCCCATAACGAACGCGCTGCTGCCCGACCCGCCGAAGGTGCCGCCGTACGTTGTGACCGTACCGCCGTAGAGCTTGAAGGCATACGAAGCTCCCGGTCCTGCAATGGGGCTCTCCTCGGTGCTTCCGTCCTCATACACATACGTATATTTGTACGTATCGTTCCCCTCAAATTCGCCGCCGTAAAGGCGCGCATCTCCGCCGCGCACCAAAATGCCGTTGCCTTGCGCAGAACGGTACGTACCGCTGTACGCTTGCAACAAACCGCCCTGCACTTCTACCGCGTTTCCGCCGTCTGTGCTGAGGCGATAGCTCCAGTTGCCTTCGGTGTTGCCGGTATCCGCTTTCCAAATCTCCTCATTGTTATCATCCACTTCCAAAGTTGTGCCCGTGGTTTCGATCGTCAACGCGGAATTATCGGTGCTTTTTTCTCCTAAAAACACGTCGCCGTCCGAAACGTGCACGCCGCCGCCTTTGGAATTACGGATCGCACCGCGGCTGATCGTGACGGTGCTCTCCGCCACGTTTTCCTCCGTGCTGCCTTCCACGTTCACGGCGAAACTTCTTATCAGCTGTGACGCATAGCCCCCGCTTGTGCTGTTCTCCACGCCCGTATGTTCTACGTTAAAAGTCGCGTTGGCGGCGTCGAGAGAGCCGCCCTGCACGAATACGCCGTGGTACATCGTGTTGCCGTTTTGCAGTTTATACTCCTCCGCGATCGCAGACGTGATCGAAACCTCGGCGTCCTTGCCGAAGACGGCGTTCCCGCCCGAGACGTACAGCGCCGTCGCGCGGGTGGTGTTTATGGTGAGCTGCCCGCTTTGCAGGCGCACCTCGTTCGCCTCGCCGCCGCCCGTGGTGACGCCGTCGGAGCCCGTCGTTTCGCCGCCGTAGACGGCGACGCCCAGCCCGTTGGAGGCGACCTTGACGGTACCCGTCAAATCGATGTTGCCCGAAAGCGCCGCCACCGCCACGGTGGTGAGCTGCTTCGCCGCATTTTCGGGGAGATCGACGCGGACTTGGAGCGCATTGTTTGCGCCGCCTTCGTATGTGACGCTGCCGCCGCTTGCCAGCAGCCCGCCGGAGGAAGTGCCCGCAACGTCGACCGTGCAGCTGCCGTACAGCGTGACGCTGCCCTGCGCCGCCAGCACCCCGTAATTGCCCGCCGCCGTTGTATCCTCGGCGGCGATCGTACCGTCGGAAGCGACGGTCGCGTTCATCCGGATGTTCGTGTCGGTGAGTTCCGCCTTTTGCGCGCCCTGCGCATACACACCGCGGTTGTTGCTGCCCTTTGTAAAGATGAAGTTCGCATTGGTGAGCTCGAGCGAGCCGCCCGCGGCGTACACGCCGTATTGGGTAGAGCCCGTGAGCGTGAACGAAATCCCCGCACCCGTGCCCATTGCCAAAAGCTCGCCGCCCTGCATGCGGATGGCGGCGCCGAGGTACCCCGCTTCGCCCGCCGCGGGAGTCACGCCCTCCGCGGGCAAGGTGGCGTCGGTATCGTTTTTGGTAAAGCCGCCGCCCGTGACGACCATCCTGCCCGCGTTCATGCGGACGGTATCGCCGTTTTCGGACACAAAGCTCCCGCCCGAAACGCGCAGGTACTCGACGGAAGTATCGGTATCGGCTTCGTAATTGCACTCGATGCAGGTGCCGCCTTCCACCGCGTTAAACGTGCCCGCCTGCACCGCCATATACCCGCCTTCGGCGTAGACGCCGTACGAGCCGCCCGTGCCGAAGTTCGTATCGTACGAGCCGCCGCGCGCGTACATGTTGCCCGAGAGCATCCTGACGGTGGCAAAGTTGTTCGCCTTTTCCGCTTCCGCCTCCGCCTTTACGTTGTGGTAGCCGTACACGGTGACGGTGAACACGCTTTCGCCGTCCGCCTCCGCCGTCGTGTACTTTGTATACGACGGCTTACCGTCTACGATCTCGCGTTCCACGTTATAGGTGTAATAAAAATCCGCCGCGCCCTCGGGGGCAAGGGTCGTCGTGCCCGAGACCTCCTCGTCGTCGAGCACATAGTAAAGGTAGGTATCCGGCAAGACCGCCCCGTCATACAGAGAAACGCTGCTCGATTTATCAAAGTACATGTTGCCGTTGACGAACCAATACGTGCCGCCGCCCTCGGTGTAAGTCATGCTCTTGACGTACGGCGCGACGATGGGAAGGGTGACGCTCTCCCGCTGCGTATAGGAATCGCCGACCTTTTCATACAAGGTAAGCGCCGCCGCATCTGCGCCGATCGTGCCGCCGTAATCGTCCTTGTCGTCGTCGGCGGGTACGGCTGACCAGCTGCCGCCGCTGCCTTCGGCGTATTCGCTGGGCTTTGGCCCGCTGATGAACGCGCCCTGCGACACGGTGAGCGTACCGCCGTCGATCTGCAGCACGCTGCCGACGGGATTGTAGAAGGAGCCTTCCTGGTTGACGGAGGTATCGATGATGGTGAGCCGCACGCCGTTTTCGATGTTGAGCATGGGCTCGCGGTTGTTGCGCTGGATCTCGTGCCCGTTCAGGTCGAGGATGAGGTCGGAGCCGACGTCTGCCACGCCCGTGGTGATGATGAGCGGGTTATCCACGCCGTCGGCGATCTTGGTGTTGGGGTATCCGTTTTTGATGGCGGCGAGCAGCTCTTCCACCGTGCTGACTTCCACCTCGCGGGAGACGGTGAAATCCATCTCGCCGTCGTAAAACTGCGAACCGGAACCGACTTCCTTTTCGTACCTGCCCTGGGTGAACAGCACGCCTAAAAGGGTGCACAGCACCATAAGGAGGGCGACAAAGCCGACAACGGCGTATTTTTGCTTCCAATCCTTCATGCGCCGCCTCCTGCCGCAGGGTTTACGGACGCCTGCGCGAACAATACGTTGAGCACGGTGGCATACTCTTTGCTCAGAACTTCGGAGAACACATAGTGATCCGCCGCCCCGCCGTACCGTTCGAGGCGCGGATCGTCGGCAATGCCCGCAAAGGAGATGTACCCGCTCTTTCCCTCTCTTTCGCACAGCCCGTACAGCGCGGCGCCGTTTTGCCCGTTCACGTTTTCAACGGCGGAAAGGTCTGGCGTATACGCCGCGGACGGGTCGGGCGCGGAATAAAAGTCGCGGATGTCGTGCACGATCGCCGCGGAGCCCTGCACTTCGGAGATGGGCGCCACGTGTTCGAACAGCAGCTGCGCGCCGCCCTTTTCGTAGTCGTACGTTTTGGTGATGCGCACGGTCGTCTCCCCGGAGGGGGAAGCGCTCCCCTGCCCGTACACGGGCAGCGTGGCGTTGAAGTGGTAGCCGAGCACCTTCGCCCCGTTGAAGGTGTACGCGCTCTGCCCCGCCGCGGGCGCTTCCAAAAGCGACTCCCAGCTGCTTGCGCCGCCGATGTCGCCGACGGAGCCCCAGACGGAAGAATAGTCCTTGTTTTGGATGCGGTTGACCGATGTAATAAAGAGCACGAACGTTTTGCTCTGCGGCTGCGCCGCTTCGAAGTAAAACTCGGGCAGGTCGATATCGATGGTATAGAAGGGGATCTGCGCCTCGCAGTCAAGGTACAAAATGGGCGCGACGTTGCCTTCCGTCGTTTCGACGGTGCGCGTGAACCCGACGGAATAGCGCGCGTCCTGCACTTTTGCCGTGAGGGTGAGCTTTGCCCGCTCGCCGCCTTGGGTGTCCTGCGCGACGGCGGTGACGACGCCTTCGTGCGCCGCCTGCGTGCCCGTGAACCCGCCCGTGACGGTGAGCGTCTGCTCCAAATCGTCCGCCGCGCCGTCCGTAAAGTCGTTGTAATTTTCCGACAGCGCCGTGGAGACCGTGCGCGCGCCCTCCGCAAACACGGGAGCGCCGCTTTCGTCCGTCACCGTCTCATAAACGACGCTGCCGTCCGCCTGTTGGACCTCGTTCACCCGATAGATCAGATCGCTCAGCAAATATTGCGGGGTGATCGCGGTATACACGCCGCTCACGTCCGTCGCCTCCGCCAACTGGATGGCGAGGTTGCCCGCAAACTCGGCGGGCGCATAGAAGCGGAGCGTGCTGCGCAAAGCTACGTCGCTGATGCGCCGCGTGCCGCCCTCCTCCACATAATTGCAAAGATCGAAACGCACGCTGCGCGCCGTGTTCGTCGCGCTCGGCTCCCTGCCCTCGACTTCCAGCCAAAAATCCATGTTCGAGAAGGTGAGCGAAGAAGCGTCGGCGATCCGGTACGAATACAAAAAACGGCTGAGCGGCGCGGAAACGCTACCCGAGGTCGCGCCCGTATAGCGCGCCAGGCTGACGCCCGCGAGCAGGATGCCGATGATGACCAGCCAGCTCAGGTATCTGAGCACGGGGTATTTTTTGCGTTTGCATTCCTTAGCCATCCTGTTCTCCGTTCTCTTCTTTTTCAGGCGGGGCGGCTTCCCCTTCCGCCGCCTCACGGCGGCGCCCGACGGCATAGCGCACCAGCGCCGAGATCCCCCAGCACGCCGCCGCTGCGGCGAGCAGCACCAAAATGCCGAACGGCGTCTGCAAAAAGGCGATCACCGAGCCGAACCAGCCGAGCACGCCGACGACTTTGCCGACGACGGCGGCGTGCGGCACCGTAAAACTATCCTGCACGTTGTTCGCGTCGCCCTTGGTCGTGTAGCCGCTCTCCGACGCCGCGATCACGCGGTGCGTCACGTATTCGCCGCGGGCGGAATCGTAAAAGGTGATCATGTCCCCGACAGCGTACTCTTCCTGCGCGCGGATGAGGATAAAATCCCCCGCGGCGATCTCCGGCTCCATGCTGCCCGTTTCCACGACCGCGCAGCCGTAGCCGAACACGGTGGGGATGCCCTCGCCGAAGGCGTACCGCGCGACGAGCACGTACACGTTGTAGGCGAGCAGCAGCCCGACGAGCGCCCAGGCAAGGATACGCAAGACAAGATGAAGGATTTTGAGGGCGCGCCTGCCGCGGGAAGCCGTTTGCTGTTCCATACTGCTCCTATTCTTTTACGGCGGCGGTGAGCTCGATGTGCAGGGTGTACACGGCGCCCTCTTCGCCTGCGACGGTGTCGACGGGGTCGTTGTGCGCCCAGAACCACTGCAGCTCGAACATCGCGCTCGAATGCGCTTCGATGGTGAGCCCGCTGACGCCGAGCTCGTCGATGCCGACGTAATCCTCTTCTCCCGCAAGGTACGCGCCGTCACGGACGAGGCGGTACACGAGCAGGATGCCGTATTCGTTATCGGCTCGGAAGCCGAGGGAATATTCGACGGCGTCGTCGTTCGCGTTTTCGTAGATAAAGCGGTACGAGCCGCTCATCCCCGGCGCGATGACCGAATCGCCGAAACGGTCGTTGTAAAAGACGTCTAAATTCTCCTGCTCGTTCCAGTCTGTACCGTCCTCGTCGGTGAGGAAGATGGTGGGCGCGTAGGGCGCCGCCGAAAGGGGCAGGGCGAACGCGCCGAACACGATCGCCAGCACGGTGGCGGCGATGAGGGCGATGAGCAAGATCAAAAAGGGAACGGCGTGCGGGCGGCGGAGCGTTGCCACGTGCGTGTGCAGCGCCGTGAGAAGGTTCCCGTTGCTGTCCAAATAGGCGTGCGGCGCTTCCGCTCCGAGCGGGTAATAGAGCACGCCCTCCCCTTCCTCGCTGAAGTACCCGCGCTGTTCCTTGTTCTCGTCGTACCAAATGCCCTTGCGCAGTTTGCCGATCTTTTCGCCGTGGCGGTCGTATACGGCGGCGCGGCGGGGCAGCTTCGCCTTGACGGAGGGCAGTTTCGGCTGTACGCCGAAAAGACCCGTAGCGCCTTCGCCCGAGCCTGCCGTACGGTCTGCCGTATTGTTTTCGCCCGCGTGCGCTTCCGCACGCGCGGCATCGCCCTGCATCGCGGCGGCGTTTAACGCCGCGTCTTCGCTGCGGGCGGTCGTTTTCTGCTGTTCAAATCCTTCTCTGTCTGTTCCCGTGTTCTGCGGCGCCCCTTGCAGCCCTTCCTTCGGCTGCACGCCGCTCTGTCCCTTTTCCCGAGAGGTATCCGACATTGACGCAAACTCCTGCAAGTTTTACTTCAAATAAGTCTACCCCCCCCCGTGCAACGAACGGTTCCACATGCTTCCGCTGCACACGAGCCTACGAACGATCTCGCCGGGTCTGTATTCCCCTGTATGCACGAAACCGCCGCAGCCCCTTTCCTTTGCGGCGCAAATTCTTGCGCCGCACACCCTTTGCACACTCGGCATGCATCTGTCCGTGCGCGGGGAGGCGGGTACTATGTACGCTTGTTCGTGGTTTGTATGCGCCGCCGGTGTGTGATAAAGCCCTCTTCTGCTGTTTTGCGGCGCACTTTTCAAATGGATCTTTTTCCTTCATCCTTGCGCGGGCGATCCCGCGCCGTTGCATACGGCACGCGCGTGGGCCGTATGCGCGGTATGCGATCATTCTCTCTTTGCCCGCAGCCGCTGCCACATCCTCAACGGAACGCCTTCGGGCGCTTTTCCTATCCCCGCCGCGCCGCGTGCACGGCGGGGACAAGGCTCTGTTTCAAATTACGGACGATCAAGTCGTGGGGCTCTGCGAAGCCTGCACCGCCGTGAACGTCAAATTCACCGACAGGGAAGTAACGTTCTCGCCGACCCAGGTATCGATCGCGTCGGGAACGGTTTCGTTTTCCGCATTCGCATCCGCAGACGTCCAGGTCAGCACGGCAAAAATGTTGACCTTCGTATTCCCTTCCGCCGTGCCGGCCGCATCCAGCGTCAGCTTGCCGCCTTCCTCCCCGGTGATCTCCGTCATGTCGGACGTGCTGGCCATCGTTGCGGCTTCATAATCGCTGGGGTTATAGTAAAACTTGATCGAGAACAGCGCCGAGACCTGCTCTTTGGTAGCATCTGCCTCGATATTGTCGGTCGTGATCCCGTCGCCTGTACCAAACGTTACCTCGTTTTCGCCGTCTTTGAACGTGTAAACGGGTTTGCTGCCTTCACCAAGCTCGACCGCGACCGTGACTTCCGCCGCTACGTCGCTCCCGTTCTCCAAGGTAGCGACCATCACGGGGCTGGTGGCGTTCGTACGAGGAGCATCGCTCGATGTGAACGCCTCGTCCGAGGGAGACAATTTATCGAACTTTGCCGCTCCCGTCCCCGGCTCTGCAAAGCTGATCTCCCATTTTGCGACATCCATCGAAGCCGATCCCGTGCCGCCGCTGGTGTAGCGCGCGAACGTGCTCCCGAGGAAGCAGCAGCTGACCGCCGTAAGGACGACGAGCGCAAGGATCAGCTTGGAGATGATTCTCTTCTTTTTGACCATATTTTCCTCCGATCTTTTGGATTTGATAGATATGTACGCGCGTGCGCATGTGGCGGCGCCGCGTCGGTACCGAGAAAAAGTGATCGCCCCCAAAGAAAGACCGTCTTTTGCATGTCGCGGGCGGTTGCCTCGGCGCACAGAAAACTTTTAATGGAATTGCTTTATCGTGCGAAAAGCACGATAAAGCAGCCATGGCTGCTTTTTTGTCCGCTTCGGCTCGGTGGCGAGGGGCGTACCTTGCTGCACTGCGGCAACATAAGGATACAACATTACCCCCCCCCGTCAACTGTTTCTACCGTTTATTATTCAATTTTTTTAAAAAAAACAAAATTTTTTTCCGCGGCGGGCACTCAAACCCGCCGCGGACGCTCGTTTACTTTTTGGTTTCGCCTTCCTCGGCGTCGCTCTCGGCGGGGGCTTCTTCCCCCTTCTGCTCGAGCATCGCACGCAGGCGGCGGATCTCGGCGTCCTTTTCGCTCTCCTCTTCGGCTTCGGCAGCGGCTGCCTGCAGCTTCAAGCGGCGGTTGTTCAGCATGATGCGCGTCACGTCATAAGCGATGTAGAGCACGACGGGCACGCCGACCACAACGAGGATGCCCTCGGTCGTCTGCAAAAACTCGGCAAAGCTGCCCAGCCCCGCAATGTGCCCCGTACAGACGCCGAGCACATCTTCCAAGAGGACGGCGCCGTCCGTCCAGTCGTTGGCGTCGCCTTGGGTCGTGACCGATGCCAGCGCTCCCGCATCGTTCGTGTTCAGCGCCGTGATGCGGTGCGTCACATACGTTTCGCCCGAGCGATAGGTGACGATATCCCCTACGGCGAGCTGCTGTTTGCCTTCTTCGTCCAAAATACGCACAAAGATGAGGGACCCTTGCGGGAAGCTATCCTCCCTGTCGCCGTCCATGGAAGGCGACACGACCGCCAGCGGCGCAATGCCGAACACATCGGGAGGGACGTCTTTGTTCAGGCTTCCTTTGATGATGAGGGTCAAATTGACGGCGAACACGGGGATGAGGATGACCGCAAGCACGATCAGGATCACCAAGGAAACGATGTCGCCTTTTGTTCTGCGCTTCTTTTCTTCCTGTTGTTGTTCCATGGATGGGCTCCGAAACGTTCGTTTAACGAAAAAAACGGCGTTTGCAGGCAGACTCAAAAATTTATACGGTGACCCTTATAAAATTTTAACGCTTACAAACACCTTACGCTTTTATTATACGCAGGGATAGCGGGTTTGTCAATACCTTTTTACAGTGATTTAGCCAGTTTACAAAAATTATATGCGCCGTGCAACTACTGTGTTGCGGTATACCCGTTTAAAAAGATGTTTTGCTGCCATACGCCTGTCCCGCGGCGCGCCGATCAGTCGTCGCGGAACTGGTACTTGTACAATTCGGCGTATTCGCCGCCGAGCGCCATCAGCTCTTCGTGCGTGCCGCGTTCGGTGACCCGCCCCGCGCGCAGCACCAAAATTTCGTCCGCGTTTTTGACGGTCGAAAGCCTGTGCGCCACGACCAGACAGGTACGCCCCTTTGAAAGCTCCGCAAGGGAGTGCTGGATCTGCATTTCGGTCATGTTGTCGAGCGCGCTGGTCGCCTCGTCTAAGATCAGGATGGGCGGATCCTTCAAAAAGGCGCGGGCGATGGAGATACGCTGCTTTTGCCCGCCCGAAAGTTTTACGCCGCGTTCGCCGATCTCGGTATCGTACCCGTCGGGAAGCGTTTCCGCAAACTCGTGCACGTTCGCGCGGCGGGCGGCTTGCTCGATCTGCACGTCGGTCGCGGCAAAGTTGCCGTAGGCAATGTTCTCGCGCACGGTGCCGCCGTACAGGAACACATCCTGCGCGACCATGGCGATGCTGCGGCGCAGCGTTTTGCGCGTCACCTCGTCCACTCCGATGCCGCCGATGGTGATGCGGCCCTCGTCCGCATCGTAAAAGCGGGGGATGAGGTGGCAGACCGTCGTTTTGCCGCCGCCCGAAGGACCGACGAGCGCGACGGTCGTGCCCTCCTTGACCGTAAAGCTCAGGTGCGAGAGCACGTTCTCCCCGGCGGCGGTGCCGCCCGTCGTCTTGTAGGCGAAGCTCACGTCGTCAAACACGATGTCGCCGTGCATCACGTCCACGGGAACGGGGTGCGCGGGGTCCTCTTCGGGCGGTATGGCGAGCACCTCGCGGAAGCGGATGAAGCCCGAAAGCCCGTCCTGGATCTGCTCGAACAGATTGATGAGCGTGCGGATGGGCGTGAGCAGCATGGTGATGTACAGGATGAACGCCGTGTAATCGCCGATCTCCGTAAGGATGCCAAAGTACAGCAGCAGCCCGCCCGCAACTAACGCGATGAGGTACAAAAAATCGTTGAAAAAGCTCATGCCGCCCTGGAATACGCCCATGTAGCGGTACGCTTCGGAACGGGCGCGGCGGAACTCGCCGTTGGCGCGGTCGAACTTTTCCTCTTCGCGTTCCTCGGCGGTGTACGCCTTGGAGACGCGGATGCCCGACACGGAGGACTCGACGCTGGCGTTCACTTCGGCGATCGTCTCGCGCGATTTGGTGAAGGCGGATTGCATGCGGCGGCGCATCTTCACCGCAAAGAGCACCATCAGCGGCACATACAAAAAGACGATCAGCGACAGCCACGGGTTGACGAACAGCAGCATGACGACCGCGCCGACGATGCTGATGAGCGACGTAAAGGTATCTTCGGGACCGTGGTGCGCCAGTTCGGAGGTATCGAACAAGTCGTTGACGATGCGCGAAACGATGGTGCCCGTCTTCGTCTCGTCAAAGTACGAAAAGGGCAGCCGCTCCACATGCGCAAAAAACTGCTTGCGCATGTCCGCCTGGATGCGCACGCCGAGCACGTGCCCCCAAAACCCGACCACGAACGTCAAAAGCGCCTGTACGACGTAGATCGCCAACAGCGCCGCCGCCCATACGAGGATGAGCTGCAGCTCTTTGTTCGGCACGAGCTCGTTCATCATCATGCGGGTGATGAACGGGTAAAACAAGTTGCACACCGCAATGGTGAACGAGCTGCACAGATCGAGGAAAAACAACTTTTTGTGCGGCTTGTAGTACGAAAAAAAGGCGCGGATGTTGCCCTTCATTTTTGCGGCGGGCACGTGCGTTTTCGCGCCCTTTGCGCCGCCGCGCTCCATTCTGCCCTCGCCTCTTGCCATGGCAGTTCCCTCCCTCTGCAAAACGTACGCCTGTATTGTACCATATCCGCCCGAAAAATGCAAACCGCGCCTTTTTCCGCCCGCGCCGCCGCGCATACGCACGCCGAAAGGCGCGCAAACAGCGGCATGCGCCGCGGCACACATGTGCCGCGGCGCATAAAAGAGCTTTTTTTCAAGCAAACGGGGCGGTCAATCTTCCCCGCCGCTGAGCTTATAGAGCTTGACGGAATTTTCGATGGTCTTCTCCTTTGCGGATGCGCCGTATTTGTCCACGTCCACAATATTTTTGGGTCCGTGGTTCAAGCACAGCGCGCCGTTTAGGCAGCCGCCGTCGCACGCCATGCCCTCAAAAAAGTTTTCCGTCGCGCGGTTGAATTTGAGTTTTGTGAGCGCGGCGCGGCACTCGTCGATGCCATTCATCGCAAGCGGCTTCACGCCCTCGACGCCCATCTCTTTGGCAACGTCTGCAATGCCCTGGGTGATGCGGACGCTCTTGGCGAAGATGCGCCCGTAGAACGAGGCATTGTCCAGCGCGGTCTCCTCCAACGAGGCGACGTCGATGTTGCGCGCGTCCAAAAATGCCTGCAGCTCTTCAAAGGAGAGCACGCAGTCGATCGCGCCCTTGGTCTTGGGCAGGCGGAACTCCGCCTTTTTGCTCGAACAAGGTCCGATAAAGATGACTTTGCCGAGCGGATCCGTGCGCTTGATGAGCAGCGCCGCTTCGACCATGGGTGAAACGGAATGCGAAACGTACTTGGCAAGCTCGGGGAAGTTCTTTTCCACGAACATCACGAACGACGGGCAGCAAGACGTGGTCAAAATGCCCTTCTCCTGCCACTCCTTTGCCTCGTGGTACAGCGTGATGTCCGCACCGAGCGCCGCCTCCACGACCTGGTGGAACCCGAGCTTGCGGATGCCGGTGACGACCTGCTCGATCTTCGCGTACTTGAACTGGCTGACGATGGAAGGCGCAATGACGGCGTACACATGGTACTTTTGCCCGTTTTCGCTCTCTTTTAAGAGCTTGATCGCGTCCATGACGAAGGATTTATCCACGACCGCGCCGAAGGGGCACTGGTAGACGCACGCGCCGCACATGATGCACTTTTCGTTGTCGATGACGGCTTTGCGATCCTCTCCGACGCTGATCGCCTTGACTTTGCAGGAGGCAACGCACGGGCGCTTTTGTGCGATGATCGCGCCGTACGGGCACGCCTGCGTGCACTTGCCGCACTCGATGCACTTCGATTTATCCACCACCGCCCTGTGGTCGATGATCTGGATCGCGCCTTTCGGGCACACCTCCTGGCAGCGGTGCACGATGCAGCCGCGGCAGGCGGGGGTCACGAAGATGCCGCCGATCGGGCACTCGTCGCAGGCGATATCGATGACTTCGACGACGTTGGGATTGTTTTTGTTGCCGCCGAGCGCGAGCTTGATGCGCTCCTGCACGATGGCGCGCTCTTTGAACACGCAGCAGCGCATGGTGGCTTTCGGCCCCGGGGAGATCTCCTTGGGGACGTCTATGTACAAATTCTCATAGCAGTGCTCGTACTCGTTGCGGATGACCGCTTTGAGCACATCGTATTTCAGTTTTTGTACCGCCGTATCAAAAATTCGTTTGTTATCGGGCATAATACACCTACCATCGAACGGATATTTTTATTTTGATCTTATAAACCCATGAGCCGTTTCGGTTCGGAGACGCGAGCAGAGCGATTCATCTTACGCCCCTCATCCGTCACGCGGATATCGCCGCGTGACACCTTCCCCTCCAGGGGGAAGGCTTGGTTTCGTCCCTATTACGCCTTCCCCTTGACGGGGAAGGGGGACCGCTTGCGGTGGATGAGGTGAACTCTCCTATCGCCCTGCTCCCCCATCCGCCCCTTCGGGGCACCTTCCCCACCGGGGGGAAGGCTTGGTTGGCTACACAGCGAGCGCCCCTCATCCGCCCCTTCGGGGCACCTTCCCCACCGGGGGGAAGGCTTGGGGGTGACTGCACAAACTTTCCGCGCGAGCCGTTTCGGTTCGGAGACGCGAGCAGAGCGAGGAAGGCGCGGCTTTGCGAGGGGAGCGTACACAGACGTACGTGACCCGAAGCAAAACGCAAGCCTGACAAAGCTATGCGACGCGTATACGAAGCGAAACCTTAATCGTAGTCGATAACGACCCTCTTCCCCATCCTTTTAAGGTTCGCCGCCAAAGACTCAACGAGCTTGAGCTTCATCGTGATGTCGATGGGCAAGCCCTCGTGTGCGGCGTTCACGCTCTGCCCCACAAAAAAGTGCACGTCGCTCGCCTCTTCAAACAGCAGCTGCGCCAGCAAAGACGCGCCGTCCTTTTTGGTGAATGTTTTGGGGGTCAGGTCCTTTTCGGAAACATACTTTTCGGAGAGCTCCAACAGGCGGCGCATGGTCAAAACGCCCTCCGTCGTGAGATCGATGCCGTCGATAAAGCCGATGGGCGGCACGTCGCGGTCGGGGAAATCGCAGGAGGCGCGCACGCTCGTATGCAAATAACGCGCCACGATCTGCGAACTCGTACCGCCGCAGACCGCCTTTTTCCCCTCCCCCGCAAGGAAGCGCTCCACATAAAAATCATCGCGTGACTTGTCGACGGGCGGACCGATCATGATGTTGACCTGCAGCGTTTCGCGCACTTTGACGGCGGCGACGGTGGTATCGTCTCCGGGATCGCCGAGGTACAGATCGTTGCAGGCGCTCGCCAAAAGGCAGGCGACGGCGCGCGCGCTCATGTCCGCGCGCACATAGCGGTTCAAATATTCGATGACCTCCGGGCGCTGCCAGCCGAGGTTCATGGTCATGCCGATGCCCGCGTGGATGACGCCGTCGCTCATGACGACGAGCACATCCCCCGCGGCAAGCTCCAGCGGGGAGCGGTACACCGTTTTGCCGAGCACGCGCATCTCCTCGCGCGGCAGGTCGCGGCAGACACAGCCGCGGATGAGGATCGCCTGCGGGTTATCAAACTCGAACAGGCTGCCCTTGCCTTCGCTGTTGATGTGGATGACGGAAAAGGTGGAGTACGCCACACCGCGCACTTTGCACACGGGAAGGGATTGCACGATCGTTTCGATGCAGTCTTCGATGGAGACCTCGCTGGAGACCATCGTGCACAGGATCTTGGAAGTCAGCGTGGAGAGGATGTTCGCCTTGACGCCGCTCCCGAGCCCGTCTGCCAGCACAAGCGTCGTATAATCGCCGACGACGGTGCTTTCTACACGGTCGCCGCACAGCTCTTCGCCGTGTTTGTTTAAGGACGTATACCCGCTTTCAAGACACAGTGCCATAGCCGTACCCGCCTCAGTCCTTCTTTTCCTCGCCGCTCTGCAGCGTCTTTTTCAGCTTCAGAAGGGCGACCTTTGTTTCGGCGGTCGTCTCCCCGAGCAGAGAGGCGATCTCCTGCGCGACGCGCATCTGCTTTTTGATGACCTCGTCGGTCGTGGCGAGCGTTTCGGAACGCACCTTATCCAGCCGCGCTTCCGACTCCGTCTCCTGCGTGACGTCCTTCATGACGGCGTAGGTGCCCTTGTTGTCTTTGAGCACGATGATCGTCATTTCGATGTGCCGCGCCGTCTTTTCGACGAAGATCTTTTTGTTGTAAATGTTCTTTTTATCCGCCTGCGCCAGCACGAAATCGGTGGGGTTGAAGTACTCGAAGATCCCCTTGCCTTTGACGTTTGCCTCCGCGATGCCGAAGATCTCCTTCGCTTTGGCGTTGATCTCCAAAATGTTGAGGTCGTTATCCAAAAGCACGATGCCGTTGGGGCTGGTGCGGATGATCTCGTACGACATGCTCTCGGCGCGCTCGCGCATGTACGGGACGCACATTTCGATGCTTGCGTACCCGTTGGCGACCGCCCACGCCTTTTCGATGCAGGTATCGTACCCGCAGGCGCCGCAGTTGAGCATGTCCTCCTTGGTGAACTTGCCCGTTTTGGCAAGGATCTCGGCGATCTGCCGCTCGGTCGGCTCGAAGTCCTCCGTGCGCTTGCGTTCGTGCACGCAGGTGAAGTCGATCCCGCGGACGGGTTCGTACGCGGAGGAGGCGTGTTTTTGGAGATCCGTATTCACATAGCGGCGGATATCCGCGTTCGCGCGCAAAGCGCCCGCTTTGAGCGTGAGCGAGCACGGCCCGTTCACACAGGCGGAATCGCAGCTGTTCATCTCGATGAACATGCCCGAAAGGCTTTCGATGTTCTCCAGCACTTCCTTGCACTTTTCCGCCCCGTCCACGGCGACGAACTCGTAGCCGTCTATGTACTGTTCGAACGATTTGATGACGCCGCGGCTGATGGGGTAGTACTTGGCGCGGTTGACGCCGCCCTCTTCCTCCGGCTGCGGTGCAAAAGACGCGAGGTCGGTGCCGTGTTCTTCGAACATGGCGGCAAGATCCTCAAAGGTGAGCACGCCGTCTACCTGCCCGCTTTCGGCGCCCTCGCGCTTTTTGGCGATGCAGGGTCCGATGAACACGACCTTCGCCCCCGCATGGCGGGCGCGGAGCATCTTCGCATGCGCGACCATGGGAGAATCGACGGGCGCGCGCTAGGGCAGCGCCTGCGGGTAATACAGCTCGATCATGCGGTTGACGGCGGGGCAGCAGGAGGTGATGAAGTTTTTGAACTTGCCGCCTTCCAAAAGTTTTTTATACTGCGCCGTCACTTCGCGCGCACCCACGGACGTCTCTTCCGCGTCGGCAAAGCCCAGGCTCATGAGCGCGGCGCGCATGACCGAAAAATCCTGCAGGTTGAAACTGGAGACGAACGACGGCGCAACGGACGCGATGACGTTGCCGCCCGCCAACAGTTTTTCCACTTCGGCGCGCTCGCTGTGCACGCTTTTGGCGTTCTGCGGGCAGACCTTGGTGCAGTGCCCGCAGAGGATGCAGCGGTCGTCGATGATCTTGGCGTGACGGTCGACGACCTTGATCGCCTTGACGGGGCACTCGCGCAGGCATTTGTAGCAGTCCTTGCAGCGCGCGTCTTTGAAATCCAAATAATTGACAGGCATACGGACCCCCTATTTTAACAGGGGCAGGACCTGCGTAAGAAAGAGCTCTTCGCAGTTTTCCTTGTTGGCGTTGTGAAGGAGCGCTTCGTCCGCGCGGACGCTCACGCCGTTTTGGCAGTTGCCCATGCAAAAGCTCGCCTGCAGGTCCACCTTGTCCTCCACCCCGTACTGTTTGACGAGGCGCTTCAGCTCCTCGATCACGTCATACGACCCGCGAAGATGACACGAGCTGCCTACACACACTTTGACGACCATAACAATAACCTCGCGATAGAATTATCCGCGCGCAGAACGAAGGCATCCCGCCGCCTGCGCCGTAAATCGATAAAAATTTATCGATACAGAGTATACTACAAAACCGCGCCGCACGTCAACGGTTTTGCCCCGCTTTCTTTTCAGTATATCATATTTTTATCCTACTTTCAAGTGTGCGGTAAAATTTTTCCGCGCGGAATTTTCCTGCCGCAAGGCGCAGCCGTAAAAATTTCCGCCCCGCGGAAGTTCCCGCGGGGCGGCTTTTCATTCGGATGCCCTGTGCCGCTTCGCCAAGCGCCCGCACAGTTTGACGAGCTCTTCCACCGCCAGCACCGACAGCGCCATCGCGACGATCTTCAGCCAGTCGAGCGCGCCGAGGGCGACGGTATCAAACAATTCACCGCCGACCTGCGTGATGACCACTTGCAGCGCAAACGCCGCCGCAAAGGCGATGAACATCAGCTTGTTTTTGAACAGATGCGGGAACGCGCTCTCGTTGCCGAGCTCGCGGCAGTTGAAGGCGTTGAAGAGCTGGAACACGACGAACAGCGTAAACACGGAAGTGTGCACCGCTTCTTCGCCCCCTTCCACGCCCAAAAAGTTCCAAAGATACTGCGCCAGGCAGACCGCGCACATGAACACGCCCGAGACCGCGATGCGCACGAGCATGCGCTTGGACACGATGCTCTCGCTCCTTGCGGTGGGCTTGTGCTGCATCAGGTCGCTGCGGATGGGCTCCAACCCCAGCGTGAGCGCGGGCGGTCCGTCCATGATGATGTTGATCCACAAAAGATCGAGCGCGGAGAAGGGAGGTTCGACCCCCTCGACGAACAGCCCGATCACCGTGCACAGGAGCACGAGCAGTACGGACGCGACGTTGACGGTGAGCTGAAACTGGATAAAGCGTTTGAAATTTTCATAAATGCCCCTGCCCCATTTGACGGAGGTGACGATCGTGGAAAACGAATCGTTCAAAAGCACGATCTCCGCCGCTTCTTTGGAGACTTCGGTGCCCGAAATGCCCATGGCGATGCCGACGTCTGCATTTTTGAGAGCGGGCGCGTCGTTGATCCCGTCGCCGGTGACGGCGACGACGTTGCCGGACGCCTTCAGCTCCTTGACGACGCGCATCTTCAAAAGCGGCGTGGAACGGGCGATGACGCGGATGCGCGGCAGCAGGGCGGAGAACTCTTCATCGGAGAGCGCCTCCAAATAGGACGCCTCCACGGCGATGTGCTCGCCGTCCAAAATGCCCAACTCTTCGGCGATGGCGGTGGCGGTGACGATGTTGTCGCCGGTGAGCATTTTGACCTCGATGCCGGCGGTGCGGCATTGCTGCACTGCCCCGTACACTTCGGCGCGCAGAGGATCCGCGATGCCGACGAAGCCGTCGAACCGCAGCGCCGCTTCCGCCTCTTCGCGGCTTGCGGGCAGCGCGTCGACGCGCTTATGCGCAAAGGCGAGCACGCGGCGGGCGCGCTGCTGCAGCGTTTTGATCTCCCCTTCCGCGGCGGCGCGTTCCGCCGCGGAAGGGGCGCACAGCGACAAGATCTTTTCCGGGCTGCCTTTGGAATAGACGATGTACCCTTCCCCGTCGCGCACGACGGTCGTCATGTTCTTTGTATCCGAAGAGAAGGGGTACAGCTCCGCAACGGCGGCGGCGGCGCGCACTTCTTTATAGGATCGCCCGCTCTTGCCCGCGGCGACGAGCAGCGCGCCCTCCGTCGGGTTCCCGACGAAGCGCACGGCGCCCTCTTCTTCATACAGGTCCGCCGTGCTGTTGACGCAAAAATTCTGCAGCAGCTCTTCCGCGTCGATCGCGGCAACGTCCTTTGCGGCGCCGCGGCTCCAAACGTCGGTAACGGTCATGCGGTTTTCGGTCAACGTGCCCGTCTTATCCGAGCAAATGACGTTGACGCAGCCGATCGTTTCACAGGCGACCATCTTTTTGACAAGCGCGTTTTTGCGCGCCATCCTGGCGATGTTGATGGAGAGGGAGATCGCCATGATCGTGGGCAGCCCTTCGGGCACGGCGGCGACCATGAGCACGATGCTGCCGATGAACGCTTCGGAGATGGTTTCAAAACTCGCGCCGCCGCCGACGATCGCAAAGACGAGGCGGATCGCGAAAATGAGGGCGGCGCAGACCGCGCCGATGACGGTGATGACCTTGCCAAGCCGCCCCATCTTTTCCTGCAGCGGGGTGCGCCCCTCCTGCTCGGTCTGGATCTCGCGGGCGATCAGCCCGAACTGCGTTCCGTCCCCCACGTCGGTAACGACCATTTTGCCCGTTCCGCCCGTGACGAAGCAACCCGAATACACCATGTTCACGCGCTCGGCGACGGGCGTTTCCGCGGCGGAAAGCAGCGCGCCCGCATCCTTTGCGACGGGCATGGACTCGCCCGTCAGGGAAGATTCGTCGCACTGCAAAGAGAGGCTCTCGAGCAGCCTGCCGTCGGCGGCGACCTTGTTGCCCGTCTCCAGATAGACGATATCCCCGACGACGAGCTCGTTTTGCGGCACATACTGCACCACGCCGCCGCGCACGACCTTGATCTCGACCCCTTCTTTGATCTTGTTCAGTTCCTCGAACGCCTTGGCGCTCCTGCCCTCCATGACGACGGTGAGCACAACGGAGAGTACGATGGCGACGAAGATGCCGGCGCACTCGTAAAAATCAAAGGGCTCGCCCTGCGTGACGTTGACGACGTTCACCGCGATGGTGATGAGCCACGCAAAGAGCAGCAACAGGAGCATCGGTTCGGTCGCCGCCTCCCAAATGCGGCGCAAAAGCGACTTCTTTTTCGCCTGCGTGAAGGCGTTTTTGCCGTAGCGGGCGCGGCTTTTTTCCACTTGTTCGGGGGTGAGCCCGTTTGCCGCGTCGCTGCCGAACTCGCGGAGCGTCTCCTCCGCCGTCTTCCTGTAATTGTCCATAGCGTCCCTCCTTCGGCGGCGCAAAAACCGCCCCGCGCTTTTTTGCGCGGGGCGGAAAACTTTCCTTGAAGGCAAGACCCGACAGCGCGCGCAAAAGCGCCTCTGCCCGAATCTCATCATTTCAGGCAAGCCTATCCCGAACGGGACGTGATTGTAGACTTGCCGCGCAAAGGCTTGCCCTTGCGCCGACTACTCCTTCCAAGCGAATGGCTTATTCATTTCTGTTTTCATTATAGAGCAAGCGGCGGAAAAATGTCAACTGTTTTACGTCTGTTTAATCGGGATCCATAAAAAATCCCTTTTCGCGCAGCCCCTGCTCGATCGCGTCGAGCGCGGCTTCGCTTTCCGCCGATACGGTGTGGTAATGATACCCGCCCGTCACGTTTTTAAGCGGACGGGAAACGCCTGCGGCAATGCTCGCCAAAAACGCCTCCGCCTGCGCGCGCGAACGCACGCCCATGGGCGCGGCGATCCTGCCGTACGCCTTGTGCCAGACGAACACATCCTCCACACAGCCGCCCGCATCCACGATAAGAAACAGTTCGTCACGGATCTGCTCATCCGTATGCCGCACTTTGAACACGCGCGAAACGCGCCCGCGCCCCGCCGTCACGTACCCGCGGTTGGTAGAGAGGATGCGCGCCCCCTCCGCGCGCAAAAGGGCGATATCCTGCACGATGACCTGCCGGCTCACGCCCAGTTCGCGCGCAAGCTTCGTTGCCGAAACGGGTTCGGCGCCGATGCGACCGCGCAGGATTTTACGCCGTTCTTCCCCGCGCATCCCTTCAACCCTTCCCTTCGCCGACGGGACGCAGATGCTTGAGCGACACATCCAAAATGCCTGCCGAATGGGTGAGCGCGCCGCTGGAAACGATATCCGCCCCGACCGCACGCAGCTTTTCCACGTTCTCCTCCGTGACGTTGCCGGAGATCTCGACGAGCGCCCTGCCCGCGATCAGCCGCACCGCCGCCTGCATGTCGGCGACGCTCATATTGTCCAGCATGATGATATCGGCGCCGGCTTCCACGGCTTCCGCTACCTGCGCGAGCGTTTCCGTTTCCACTTCGACCTTCATGGTAAAGGGCGCGTGCTTTTTTGCCGCCTCGACCGCCTGCCGCACGCCGCCCGCCGCGCCAATGTGGTTGTCTTTGAGCAGGACCGCATCTGAAAGGTTGTAGCGGTGGTTCCCGCCGCCGCCCATGCGCACGGCATACTTTTCAAACAGGCGCATGTTCGGCGTCGTTTTGCGCGTATCCACAAGGCGCAGCCCGCTGCCCTCGAGCAGCGCGCACATGCGCGCCGTTTCGGTGGCGATGCCGCTCATGCGCTGTAAAAAGTTGAGCGCGGTGCGTTCCGCCGTCAGGATGACGCGCATGTCCCCCGTCACCGTCGCCAAAAGCTGCCCGCTCTCCACACGGTCGCCGTCCGAAACAAAACATTTCACTTCCGTTGCCGCATCCAACAGCGCAAACGTGCGCGCGAATACGGGCAGCCCCGCCACGACGCCCGCCTGTTTGGCGATCAAGTCCGCCGTGCCCTTTGCATACGCGGGCAATACGGAGGCGGTGGAGACATCCTCGTTGGTCACATCCTCGGCAAGCGCCATACGGATCAGCTCATCCGCGCGGATCCGCATCGAAATTTCATCAATCACAGCATTCCTCCCTTTCCGCTTCCTCGCGGACGATCCTTGCATACATTTGTTTACGGGCGGCATGATCTGTATACGCGCCCTTGTCCGATACGGGAAAATCCTCCAGCCGCAGCCCGCGGTGCGCCGCCATGTGCACCGCCGCGCGCTTTGCCCAGATGAGGCTCTCCAACAGCGAATTGCTTGCCAGGCGGTTGCGCCCGTGCACGCCGTTGCACGCCGTTTCTCCCGCGGCGTACAGCCGCTTCATGCTCGTTTTTCCGTCAAGATCGACCTTTATCCCGCCCATAAAATAGTGCTGCGCGGGCACGACGGGAACGGGCGTTTGCAAGACGTCGAACCCCTTTTCGCGGCAATGCGCGCAGATGGCGGGAAAGTGCTCTTCCAGCGTCTTTTTCCCGACGGGGCGCATATCCAGCCACACGTGCTCCGTGCCGTCCTTTTGCATCTGTTGGCGGATCTCGCCCGTCACCACATCCCGCGGCATCAGCTCGTTGCAAAAACGGCGCCCGTTTTTATCCAAAAGCACCGCGCCTTCGCCGCGCACCGATTCGGAGATGAGGAAGCGCCGCCCCGGCTCTTCCGTATAAAACGTGGTCGGATGGATCTGCACATAGTTCAGATGCTCCACGGCGACGCCGTGCAGCAGCGCGATCGCCAGCGCGTCCCCCGTCAGGTGGCGGAAGTTGGTCGAATTTTCATACAGCCCGCCCACGCCGCCCGTGGCGAGCAGCGTAAAATCAGCGTACACATCCGCCGTTTCGCCCGTGGCGCAGCTGCGCACCACACCGCCGCAGCATTCGTTCCCTTCGCAAAGGATATCGACAAGCTCGGCTCCCTCGCGGATCTCCACATTGGGGAGAGCGCGCACGGCGGCAAGCAGGTGTTTTGTGATCTCCTTGCCCGTCTCGTCGCCGTGAAAAAGAATGCGCGGCCGCCTGTGCCCGCCTTCGCGGGTAAAGCGGAAGCCCCCCGCTTCGTCCCGCGCGAACTCGACGCCGCGGCGCACAAGCTCCTCGATCATGGCGGGCGAGCTTTCGATCATCAGCCGTACGGCGGCTGGGTCGTTTTCGTAGTGCCCGGCACGGATAGTGTCTTCAAAATATCCGAAAAAATCATCCTTGCCGCGCAGCATACAGATGCCGCCCTGCGCCAGAAAGGAGTCGCTCTCGTCCGCCTTTGCCTTGGTCAGAAGGAGCGCGCGCATGTCCGCGGGCAGGTTGAGCGCGCAGCACAAGCCCGCCACGCCCGTGCCCGCGATGAGCACGTTGTAGTCCGCTTTTTTCATATCCCCTCCCCGATCAGCCGCCGAGCGCCAGCATGCGCTCGAGCGGGCGGCGGGCACGTTCGGCGACCGCCGCAGGCAGCAACACTTCGCCGCTGCCCTCCTTCAAACAAGCGAGAACGCGCGCGGGCGTGATCTGCTTCATGTCCGCGCAGACGGACGTTACGGGGTAAAACGTCTTCCCCGGGCAGCGCCGCCGCAGTTCATATAAAACGCCCGGTTCGGTACAGACGAGGAACGCCTGCATCGAACTGCTCTGCGCCGCCTCGATGATCTGCGCCGTGCTCCCCACGTAATCCGCGAGCGCGCGCACCTCAGCAACGCATTCGGGGTGCATGAGCACCGCGGCTTCGGGATGCGCGCGGCGCGCCGCCTGTACATCCGCAACGCGGAGCGCGGCGTGCACGGGGCAATATCCGCCCGAAAAATAAAAGTTTTTACCGGGCACCTGCGCCTGCACGAAGGAACCGAGATTTTCATCGGGAATGAACAAAATGTTTCGGTTCGGCAGCGAAGAGACGATCTTCACCGCATTGGAAGAAGTGACGCACACATCGCTCAGCGCTTTGAGCGATGCGCCCGAATTGACATAACACACGACGGCAAGGTCGCGCACCCGCGCGCGCAGCTCCGCGATCTGCGCGGCGTCCGCCATGTGCGCCATGGGGCAATCCGCCTCCGCCGCCGGCAGCAGAACGCGGCTTGCGGGGTTCAGGATCTTGGCGCTTTCTCCCATAAAACGCACCCCGCAGAACACGACCGTGCGCTTTTGCGCCTTTGCGGCGATCTTGGCAAGGTAATAACTGTCCCCAACATAGTCCGCAAGCGCCTGCACTTCGTCCGAAACATAGTAGTGCGCCAAAATGAGCGCGTCTTCGCTCTCTTTGTATCTGTTTATCTCTTCCGTGACCATACCGATACCGCCCCGTACAGAGGGCTCCCTTCCGTAAAAAGTACCATAACTATACACAAAAAATTGACAGGTGTCAAGACAATGACCCGCCTTCCCGTCAAAAAATATCGCCCGCGCGGTTTTTATGTAAGAGAGGAATTTGTTCCGTCCTTATTCGCCTTCCCCGCGAGGGGGAAGGATTGGTTGGCTACGCAGCGAGCGCCCCTCATCCGTTTTTTGTGCCGCAAGGGCACAAAAAACACCTTCCCCGCGAGGGGGAAGGCTTGTATGGATATAATTTTCTGCAAAAGCAAAAACCACGCTTTTTGCTTTTGCCCCTTGCACCGCGCGGGCGGTGTGGCGGAAGTGGGTGAAGCCGCGGCATTTTGATAACGGTGTGCCCCAAAGCATGCCGCGGCGAGGGAGAAAACGCCGCCGAGCAGCTGTGCCGCGAACGGCGGTTGCTCCCTCAAACTCACGGAAAAATTTTTCATCAGCTTGAAAAATTTTTCGTGAACAAATTCGCCTTCTTACGCCCTTTTTACTTGTTCAACGCGTCCTTCATCCGCGCGATCGCATCTCCGCGGTTATCGCAGCCGAGCTTGACATAGATCGCAGAGATATAGTTGCGCGCCGTACCGTCGGACAGCCCCAGCGCCGAGGCGATCTGGCGGTTGTTGAACCCGTCAAAGAGCATGACGGCGATCTCCGTTTCCCGATCGGACAGCCCGAACACCTTGCGAAGACGGATCTCCCTGTCCGAAGTGACCATACGCGCGGCGTCGGTTATTTTGCGGGCGATCTTTGCCGGCAGGATCGTATCGCCGGCGTACGCGTTTTTGACGGCGTCCAGCAGCGCGGGCGCGCTGATATCCTTTAAAAGGTACCCGCACGCGCCGTTGTTGAGCGCGCTCAGGATATAATCGCTGTCGTCAAACGTCGTAAGAATGAGCACCTTGACGCGCGGATACCGTTTTTTGATCTCCCCGGTGGTGACCACGCCGTTCATGACGGGCATGCGGATATCGAGCAGCACCACGTCCGGCTCTTCCTTTTCCATCAATGCGAGCGCTTCCTGCCCGTCTCCCGCCACGGCAATGACGTCGATCTCGTCGGAAGAGGCGAGCACGCTGCGGATCCCTTCGGCAAGGATCGCCTGATCATCCACGATCATGACTTTGATCTTCATACGCTGTCGCTCCTGTTTTTATCGCGTTTGGCACTGCGCGGCAAACTGAGCCGCACCTCAAAGCCTTCCCCTTCTTCGGAAGTGAAGTGGATCATCCCGCCCAGAGCTTCCGCCTTGGCGCGCATGCCGGAGAGCCCGAACCCCTCCTTGAACCGCTTCATATCGGCGCCCTTTCCGTTATCCGAAAAGAGAAACTCAACATAGTTGCCCGCGTCCTTGAGTTCGAACAAAAACGCCGTTCCGCCGCCGTGGCGGATGCCGTTTGCCAAACATTCGTGCAAGGTGTTCGTGATAAAGCGCTCCGCCTCGTCGGAGAGCTCGATATCGTCGATCCGGCTGCGGATGTGCAGGTCGGTCCCGACGACGGACTCTTCCAAAATGGTTTCAAGATAGGATTTAAAGGTCACGCTGTCGCGCTTGCCGGAGAGCAGATGCACGCTCGCGCGCAATTGCTCGAGGCAGTTTTTCGCCTGCAAGTTCGCCGCGATGATGCACCGCTGCGCCTTTTGCGGATCCTTTTCCAAAGCGAGCCGCGCCGCCTCCGTCTGCACGATGACCGTCGTCAGCGAATGCCCCGCCGTGTCATGGATCTCCTTGGCGATGCGGTTGCGCTCTTCGATGAGCGTCGCCTCCTCCAGCTTGTCATAGGCGTGCAACAGTTCGTTGCGCCCCTCTTCCAGTTCGCGCAGGTTTTCCTCGATCTGCCTGTTCTTGCGCCAGACGATCATCGCAAAATTGAAGATGACGAAATGCAAAACGCAGACGGAAAGCGCCGTAAAATACTCGGAAGAGATCGCAAACGCATTGGCGAGCTCGCGGCGGATCGCATAAAAGACGACGTTGGTGAGCGTGTACAGCCCGAAATTGGCGCCGAACATGGCAGAATCGTCTCGCAGCGAAGGCGCGGAGAGATAGAACTCGGAGAGCACGATCGCATACGAAAGGTAGGCGTACGCCTCCGAAAAGAGGGTCAGCGCCGTCAACAACACCGTATCCGCCACGTAGAACCCGATCTTTTTGGTAAAACTTTTGACGGCAAAGACCTTGCACACCATCAACACAAACAGCGCCAAGGAAATACCAACGGTGACGTACGCAAAGGCGGTCCCCTCCCACCGCCGCCCCGCCACGGGGTGCAGTGTGGCAAACGAATCGAAGGAGGAGAGCGAAACGACCGCTCCCGCGACCGCCAGCAAGACCAGCAGCACGATGCGGATCAGCTGCAGCACATTCCGCTCGTTGAACCTGCCGCCCTGCTGTGCGGGGCGGTCCTGCACGGGCGCGCTCATTTTGCCGCCTCTTCCAGCCATGCCTGCGCTTTTGCAAGGCGGGCAAGACTCTCCTCTCTGCCCAAAAGCTCCGCCATTTCGCTTGCGCCGCCGGGCGTGCTCTCCTTGGCGGTGAGCGCGATGCGGACGCACCAAAGCACCTGCCCGTTCTTCATCCCGCGCTCCTGCGCCAGCGCGACGAGCGCTGCATAGATCGCGGCATTGGAAAAATCGGGCAGGGCGCTGAGCACCTGCGCCGCCGCGGGAAGAACGGCACGGGCGATCTCCGCATCCGTCTTCATCTTTTTGTTTTGGTATAAAACGGGGTCGATCCCGCTGAATCCGGCAAGAAAGTCCAACTTTTCGGGGATCTCGCCCAAGATCTCGGTGCGCGGCTGCACAAGGCGCAAAAGCGCCGCCGTATCGAACTTGCCGTACGCCTTGCTCTTTTGCAGAAAGGGAAGCGCCGCCGCGGCGAACGCCTCCGCGCTCATGGCGCGAACATATTCGCCCGAAAGCCAGCGCAGTTTCGGTTCGTCGAAGATAGAGGGAGCCTTATGCAACCCGGAGAGGGAGAAGGCGTCGATCATTTCGGCAAGGCTGAGCTTTTCTCGGTTGTCGCCGGGGTTCCAGCCCAAAAGGGCGATGTAGTTGACGATCGCCTCTTTGATGTACCCTTTGGCGACCAGATCTTGGAAGCTCGCGTCGCCGTTGCGCTTCGAAAGCTTTTCGTGCGCGTTTTTCATGATGGGCGGCAGATGGATGTACGCGGGGCGCTCCCAGCCGAACGCGTCGTAGATCAGGTTGTATTTAGGCGTGGACGAAAGATACTCGCTGCCGCGGATGACATGCGTGATGCCCATGAGATGGTCGTCCACCACGTTGGCAAAGTTGTACGTAGGCATGCCGTCGCTCTTTAAAAGCACGCCGTCTTCAATATCCTTAAAATCGACGGTGACCGTGCCGTAGACGAGATCCTCGTAGCTGCCGCTCCCTTCGGCGGGGATGTTTTGCCGAATGACATAGGGCACGCCCGCGGCGAGCTTTTCCGCCACCTCGTCCTTCGAAAGGTGAAGGCAGTGCTTATCGTACCGCCCGACGCCGTTTTCGTCCTTCAACGAATCCAGCCGCGCGCGGTCGCAAAAACAATAGTATGCGCCGCCCAACTCGACCAGCTTTTCCGCATATTCTTTGTAGGTCGCGGCGCGCTCGCTCTGGATATACGGACCGCAGCAGCCGCCCATACCGGGACCTTCGTCGCAGACGATGCCCGCTTCGGCGAGCGTTTCGTAGATGACGCGCACGGCGTCCTCGACATAGCGGGAACTGTCTGTATCTTCGATGCGCAGAATGAACTTCCCGCCGTTCTTTTTGGCAAACAGGTACCCGTACAACGCCGTACGCAGATTGCCGATATGCATATACCCCGTAGGGCTGGGCGCAAAACGCGTCCTCACTTGGTTCATAGCCCTTGACCTCCCGTCACGGAACTTGGTTCGCGCCCGCGCGCTCCTTCCTTGCCTGGTCCAGCCTGCCGCTGCAATAGTAGCTGAAGGAGCCGTTGCGCGTATAGATGATGTTGTCGTTGAGTTTTGTGCCGTAGAGCGCGCAGATGCGCAAGATCTCCCGCACCGCTTTATCGTCCTCGGCGGAAGGGTGCATGTCGCCGCTGGGATGGTTGTGCGCCACGATCAGCCCCTGCGGCCGGATCTGGGAGAGGATAAACCCGACGAACTTTGCGTCGATCCCCACGCGGTCATGCCGGGCGTTGCGCACCGAACGCAGATAGACGAGCGTCCCCTCGCCGCCGAGGCAATACAGTTCGAGCGTTTCTTCCTCCACGCCGCAAAAGCGCTCCTTCACAAACGCGCAGGTATCCGCAAAATTCAAAAAATGCGGACGGCGCGCACCGTCCTCCCGACGGATCCTGGAATAGAGCGTGCCGATCAGCGCGAGAAACTCCGCCGTATGCGCTCCGACGCCGTCTACCGTGCCGAGCAGGGCGGGCGGAGCGGAAAACACGCCGCGCAGGTCGCCGAACCCTTCCAACAGGTCGTGCGCAACAGGATTCGTGTTCTTCCTGGAAATGCAATAAAACAAAAGCATCTCCAAAAGCTCATGGTCGGAAACAGACTCTTCATCCGCAAACAGCCTGTCTCGCATGCGCTCTCTATGCCCTTCGTGCATGCACCTCTCTCCTTGCCGCGATCGTTCTGACAAGTACAACAAAGCAGTGCGTTTATTTTAACACATATGCCGCCGTTTGTAAACTTATTTTTGCATGCAAGCAAAAGGCGGCGCCTGCCTTCCCCGCCCTCCGCCAAGACCCGCGGCGGCACGCAAAAGCACGCCGACAAACCGAAACGGGCGCAGCTTTTGCTGCGCCCGCCCCTTCGCTGTTTTTTACACGGTCTGCCGCGGAACTATATGATCCCCTCCGTGAACTCTTCCGCATCGAACGGCTGCAAGTCGTCCAACTTTTCCCCTGTGCCGACAAAGACGACGGGGATACGCAGTTCGCCGCACAAGGATACGACGAACCCGCCCTTGGCGGTGCCGTCCAGCTTGGTCAAAACGATGCCGTCCAGTTCCACCGCCTCGTCAAAGAGCTTCGCCTGCGAAAGAGCGTTCTGCCCCGTCGTCGCATCCAAAACGAGCAACTTGTAGAAGTGCGCTTCGGGATAGTCGCGGCGGACGACGCGGTCCATCTTCTGCAATTCCGCCATCAGGTTTGCCTTGACGTGCAGCCTGCCCGCCGTATCGACGATGACCACATCCGTACCCTTTGCCTTCGCCGAAGAAACGGCGTCGTAAACCACGGCGGAAGGGTCGCTGCCCTCCTCGTGTTTGACGATGCGCACCTTTGCGCGGTCCGCCCAGACGGTGAGCTGATCGGCTGCCGCCGCACGGAAGGGATCCGCCGCGGCGACGGTGACGCTCTTTTTTTCCTTGACGAAATAATTGGCGAGCTTGCCGATGGTCGTCGTTTTGCCGACGCCGTTCACCCCGACGAGCATGATCACGGCGGGATATTGCAGCTGCGGCACCTCCGCCTCGCAGAGGGTATCCTCGATGACGTCTTTGAGCAAATTGACGACGTACTCTTTATCCTTGAGCTTTTCCTTTTTTGCCTCGGCGCGGATCTGATCGACGATGTCCTCCGCGGTGACGACGGAAATATCGGCGGAGATGAGGATCTCCTCCAATTCATCGTAAAAATCCTCCCCGATGCCCTTCTGAAAGAGCGCGGAAAGTTTGGTCGAAATGTTGTCCTTCGTCTTTTTCAATGCGCCGATGATCTTACCGAACAATCCCATAAAACACCTCTAAATGCATTCACGAAAAAAGTTTTGAAAGAGACAAAACTTTTTTCCGTGATTTGAGAGACAACCGGCGGGCACGCCGCGTTGCGGCTAACCGCCGTTTTTCTCTCTGCGGCGCGCGCCATATGCTCTCGATCATAAGCGCGCCGCATTCACTCTTTCCGAATTGAGCCGCACGTATGCGGCAAATTGAGTGCGCTTAGCCAAAATTGCGATTTTGCCACGCGCAGTTACTTATTAAAATAATCTCTTTAAAATGATCTCCCGCGCAAGCAAAACCATACATTCACGAAAAAAGTTTTGAAAGAGACAAAACTTTTTCGTGCCCCCTTACATCACCGTATCCCCGCCCAAACGGCTCTCCACTTCGGAGAGCTTGACGGAAACGATCTTGGAGACGCCCTTTTCCTCCATGGTGACGCCGAACAGACAGTCCGCCTTTTCCATGGTCGGTTTGCGGTGGGTGATGACGATGAACTGCGTCTCTTTGGCGAACTTCTTTAAAAACTGCGCGAACTTATCCACGTTCGCCTCGTCGAGCGCCGCCTCGATCTCATCGAGCACGCAAAACGGCATCGGGCGCAGCATGAGGATGGCGAACAGGATGGCGATCGCCGTGAGCGCGCGCTCGCCGCCCGAAAGAAGCGAGATCTTCGTCAGCTTTTTGCCGGGCGGGCAGGCGACGATCTCCACGCCTGCCGACAGCGGGTCGTCGCATTCGGAATAATCCATCTGCAGCTCCGCCCTGCCCCCGCCAAACAGTTCGCGGAAGAGCTTTTTAAAGTTCTCGTTGATCTGGTTGAAGCCGTCGTCGAACTGTTTTTGCATCTCGCCTTTGAGCTGCTCGAGCGCGGCGGTCGCATCGTCGATGCCCTTTTGCACGTCGTCGCGCTGGGAGCACATCTCCGTATACTGGGCATTGAGCTGTTCGTATTCTTCGGGGGCGTTGTGGTTGATCGCGCCCAACGCGTTGATCTCCCGACGCAGACGGTTGACCTGCGTCTGCCCTTCGCGCACGTCGAACGCCTCGTCTTTATAGGCAAGGCAGCCCTCGTACGTCTCCTGGTACTCTTCCTCGATGCGCGCCTGCAAATTTTCGAGCTCGGAATCGATCTTCGTCAGGGCGATCTCCTGCGCGTGACGCTCTTCGGAAAGCTGTTCGATGCGCTCGTTGAGGGCGCGGCTCTTGCCGAGAGCGCTCTCCAATTCCTCGTTCATCTTCTCCTTTTCGCGCTGTTTTTGCTCGCGCTCGGCGCGAAGCGCGGCAAGCTCCTGCTGCTGGGCGGGCGTGAGCGCCGTCCGCTCCGCCATCTCTTCCAGATCGACAAGCGTGGCGGCGATG